>CAUZOU010000031.1:0-12948 GCA_963581795.1 Dehalococcoidia bacterium
CCTACCAGGAAGCTATCGAACGTATCGATTGGCTGGTGGGGCGGTTGGGCAAACCCCTGACCGTGGAGCCTCGTTCCAAAGGAGAGGATGAAGGGCAACAAATCACCTCCAACATGACCAAGGAGCGGCATGGGGAGTTGGTGGAACACATAAGGGAATACATCTACGCTGGCGATGTCATTCAGGTGGTGCTGTCACAACGTCTGGCAAGACCAACCAAGGCGTCTCCCTTCGATATATACCGGGCGTTGCGTACCCTCAATCCATCTCCATACATGTACTTCCTGGCATTGGATGACTTCCACATCGTCGGCGCCTCTCCGGAGCTTCTTGTGAGGGTGGAAGACGGGGTTATATACAACTTCCCGCTGGCCGGAACGCGGCCCAGAGGAGCGACTGCCGCGGAGGACGAGGCTCTGGCCGAGGAGCTAAAGGCTGACGAGAAGGAGAGAGCCGAGCACATCATGCTCGTGGACTTGGGCCGCAACGACGTCGGGCGCATCTCCGAGCCGGGATCCGTGGAGGTCACCGACCTCATGCGCGTGGTGCGTTACTCCCATGTGATGCACCTGGAGTCGGAGGTGCATGGTAGATTGAGAGCAGACAAGACCATCTACGACGCCCTCCGTTCCTGCCTGCCCGCAGGCACTTTATCCGGCGCTCCCAAGATAAGGGCCATGGAAATCCTGGCAGGCTTGGAGGCCGAAAGACGAGGCCCCTACGGGGGAGCCGTGGGCTATTTTGGGTTTAACAACGGAATGGACACGGCCATAACCATACGCACCATGGTGCTCAAGGACGGGGTGGCCTATATTCAGGCAGGCGGCGGCATAGTCGCCGACAGCGTACCAGAGACGGAGTACCAGGAGACGCTTCACAAGGCTCAGGCGCTCATTCGGGCCATAGAGGAAGCCGAGGCTGACTCCTAGACAGCGAACGCCCTTCCTTCAATTGACATTTCACTGCCAGGACTATATCTTCAAACGTAGCCATACGCACATCCCCAGAGGTATTCACCGTAAAAAGCGACTTCTATGTGACCAATCAGTGGTGGCTACGGCGTGGAGGTTTTGATGGCGGTAGTAGGCAGAAACTCCCCAGCTTTGAGGGCCATGCGCACCTGGAGCAAGGAGCGCTGGGTGGCATTAGCCTTGATTGGTTTGGGGGTGTTGTTGCTCGCAGCCGTTGCTGGATACTACCTGTATTCCGTCCTGGCTCGTTCCCAGCTTGGGGATCTAGAGTCCTCAGACCCCTTTGGCTCTACAGACCAATCGAATGGTTTTTCATCCATCTATCCAGGCAGCATAGTGCCGTCCCTCTCCTGGGACAACCCTCGCTGGACGGACGTGGACTACGATTCCAGCAACGCGCTCTTCGAGGGTTTTATTCCGGTAGACGGTATGGGTTTATCTGTCGGGGCCGATGGCCTCCCTGCCCCCGCTAGGATCGAGATTCCTGCCATAGGTTTGAGTTCTACAGTCAAAGCCCTTGAGATCATCAACTATGGGGATGCGCGCGGGTGGGAGACGCCGACGGATGTGGTGGGCCATATTCCAACCACCCCCAACCCGGGTGAGGCTGGCACCGGATACCTCTTCGGACATCTTCAGAGTCCCATCAGAGGAGAGGGCTCTATATTCCGCAATCTGAAACAGATTCCTGACATGCTCCGGAAGGGACAGGATATATACGTTGTCCTCTACAACGAGGAGGATACTGCATACCTCTATCAGGTCTCTACTACAACGTCGATTCCTCAGGAAGACTTCACATTTCAGCACTCCTATGCATCGACCATCATCATGGTTGCCTGCGTTCCTGCTTATGTATACGATCAGCGGCTACTGGTGACCGCCAATCTAATTGGGGTAAAGGGATGATTTTCTATAAGTTCTAGGGTGGATAGGGTATGGCTGATAATACTCGGAACTGGAAGGAGGATCAGATGGATGCTAAGCACTTTCTGGGGGAGAAGGACATAACCCAGTAGGGGTATAACATCGCGGCGTACCTCCCGATTCCTCAGGAACCATCACAATCCGAGCGGTTACGGCCACTTTGACCTGTCGGCCTACGGCTCCTATCCCCAGGCTGAAGCGGAAAAGGCACCAGCTAGCGTTCCACAGCTTTAGCCGTGTGAATGCGGGACAGATAACCTCTACAGGTCCCGCCTATAGACGGGAAAAAGAAGGGCTTTTGTGGTTACTGTTTACACGTCCAGGTTGCGGACGCTGGTGGCATAGTCTTGTATGAAGGCCTTGCGCGGAGCTACATCCTCGCCCATGAGTTCGGAGAATACCCTATCGGCGGCTTCGGCATCATCAGCGGTCACCTGAAGGAGGCTGCGGGTTTCTGGGTTCATGGTTGTGTCCCAGAGCTGATCGGGGTTCATTTCGCCGAGTCCTTTATAACGCTGTGTGGAGAGGCCTCGCCTGCCCTCCATTTTCTTTAGGATGTCCTCTTTCTCAGCTTCCACGTAGGCATAACGTGCGTCTTTTCCCGCCTGGATTTTGTACAGCGGCGGTTGGGCTATGTACAGGTATCCGTCCTCTATGAGGGATTGCATATTGCGATAGAAGAAAGTAAGCAAAAGGGTGCGTATGTGGGAGCCGTCCACGTCGGCATCCGTCATTATTATCACCTTATGGTAACGCAACTTCTCCAAGTTCAGGTCGTCCCCTAGGTTTGCTCCCACCGCTGTGATGATGATTCGGATTTCCTCGTGGGCCAGCATCTTGTCCAGGCGCGCCTTCTCCACATTGAGGATCTTGCCCTTCAGGGGCAAGATGGCCTGGAAGCGTCGGTCTCTGCCAGCCTTGGCTGAGCCGCCTGCGGACTCTCCCTCCACCAGATATAGTTCGGAGAGGGAGGGGTTCTTTTCTGAGCAGTCGGCAAGTTTGCCGGGAAGGGAGCCGCCGTCCATAGCATTCTTCCTAAGCACCATGTCTCTGGCCTTACGCGCAGCATCACGGGCCTTTTGAGCAGTGAGGCATTTTTCCATGGTGCGCTTGGCTTCTGGCGGGTGTTCCTCAAGGTAATAGGTGAGGGCTTCGGCTACCACGGAGTCCACGTATCCCTTCACCTCAGCGTTGCCTAGCTTGCCCTTGGTCTGTCCTTCAAATTGGGGATCTATCATCTTTACGCTGAGGACAGTAGTAAGACCTTCCCGCACGTCCTCTCCTGAGAAGTTAGGCTGGTCGTCCTTCAGGTATTTCTGCTTCCGTGCGTATTCATTGAGTGCCCGTGTGAGGGCGGTACGGAACCCGGTTAAATGCGTTCCTCCATCGGCTGTGTTGATGCAGTTGACAAAGGAATAGGTGCTCTCCGAGAATCCGCCGTTGTATTGGAAGGCGGCCTCCACCATGGTACCTTCCACTGTCTTTTGGACGTAAATGGGAGTGGGTTGAATCACCTCTTTGTTGTGATTGAGTTGGATGACAAAGCTGGTGATGCCGCCTTCAAAAAAGTACTTCTGCCTCCATCCGGAGTATCCCTGTTCCTTGTGCCATTCACTAACCAAGGATAATTGAAGACCCTTGTTCAGATATGCCATCTCCTTGAATCGCTGACTCAGCGTTTCAAAGTCATACTCGGGTGACCCGAAGATCTCTTCGTCTGGTATAAAAGTCGTAGTGGTCCCAGTGCCTGATCCCGACACCTTGCGTACCTGTTCCAGTGGGCCAGTTGCAATGCCCTTCTGGAACTCCTGGGCGTACAGGAAGCCGTCCCTCCGTACCTCGACACGCAACCAGGAGGAGAGTGCGTTTACGACAGAGGCCCCCACTCCGTGCAGGCCCCCGGAAACTGTGTATCCTTTGCCTCCGAACTTGCCTCCCGCGTGAAGGGTGGTCATCACCGTTTCGACTGCGGACTTGCCGGTAGCGGGGTGGAGGTCAACGGGAATTCCACGACCATCGTCCTCCACCTGGACAGAGCCGTCGGCTTTGATACGTATTGTGACACTGGTGCAGTAGCCGGCCATGGCTTCATCCACCGCGTTGTCCACAATCTCATAGATAAGATGGTGTAGTCCTCTGTGATCAGTGCTGCCGATGTACATCCCGGGCCGCTTCCGCACGGCCTCCATACCCTCAAGTACCTGTATATCCTGGGCTGTGTATCCTGCCGCTTGAGCTTGTTCCGCCATTGTTCTCCAACCTCTCGTGCTAGGGAATCGCCCTAGGAAAATTTGACTGGTCAGCAGCTTGAACCACTGTCAGTATTTATACCCACCCGATGTCGCGCCACAGTCTATGGTAGGTGAGGATATTAGGGTCCCAGAGAGCATAGGTGCGTAGTGAACCGGGGAGTTGGCGCATGACAACGAATTCCAGGGTGAAAGCACAAGATATGGGGTGGAATCTGAATGGTCACACACAGAAATTGTAGCACAACCCTGAGATTGTGTCAAAAACGCGTGAGAGAATTAACTTGCGCAATGACGCCTGGAACGCCTCAGGTCTCCCATTAAGGAATTTTCCCTTTTCCCTCCATCCCTTCTGTGATAGACTTTCCGTCTGAGGTGTCATGAATACTGTTGAACATAGTGTCTTCTCAGGCATGCGCCCCTCTGGGCGGCTGCACCTGGGCAACTACATTGGGGCACTGCAAAACTGGGTGTCCCTTCAGGAAGAGTACCGCTGCATCTACTGTGCGGTGGACGTTCATGCCCTCACTGACATGCAGGGAGAGGCCACCAGGAAGATTCAGCCAAACGTCAGGGAAATGGTGCTGGACTGGCTGGCCGCCGGGGTTGATCCGGAGAGAAGCTTGGTCTTTGTCCAATCCCAGGTACCCGAAGTGATGATCCTTCATACTCTCCTTAGCATGGTCACCCCGCTTAGCTGGCTGATGCGAGTTCCAACGTTCAAGGATAAGGTGCGTCAGCTACAAGAGACGGAGGAGTCGGTCAGCTATGGTTTGGTGGGATATCCTGTCCTTATGACCGCCGACATCATCCTCTACAAAGCCGATACGGTTCCGGTGGGTGAGGACCAGTTGCCCCACTTGGAGCTGGCCAGGGAGATAGTTCGGAGGTTCAACTACCTCTACGGCCCCACTTTCCCTGAGCCTCAGCCCAAGCTGACTGAGTATCCTCTTATTCTGGGCCTTGATGGCAAGCAAAAAATGAGCAAAAGCCTGGACAATCACATTGAACTGGCTGCTACTCCTGAGGAGACCAGTGCTAGGGTCAAGACGGCCTTCACCGATCCCCAACGCCTTCGACGCACCGACCCGGGACGCCCCGAGGTCTGCAATGTGTACGCCCTCCACAAGCTCTTCAACCCCGGCAAACTGAACGAAGTGTACCAGCAGTGCACATCCGCTCAGCTTGGATGCGTTGACGATAAGCAGTTGCTGGCAGACGGCATCAACAAAACCCTGGAGCCATTTAGGGAACGGCGGCGCGAGGTTGCTGAGAAACCAGGCTATGTGGAAGAGATCCTCCAGGAAGGGGCAAGGTATGCCAGGGCCATTGCCAAAGAGACCCTGTCTGAGGTACGCGGGAAAATGGGCATTTCAGAGACGCCCCTTTGAAGAATGGAAGCCCTGTTCTGTTGCCTACTTCCATCTCAGGGATCTCCGCCCTTGAGGTGGCTCTCAGGGTGACGGAGAAGGCAGGAGAGACCTTGATGTCCAGGCTTCATGGCGAAAAGGAAGTCTCATATAAGGGCAGGGCCAATCTGGTCAGCGACGTTGACAAGCTGGTGGAGCACCAGATCATCGAGGAACTGCATAGGGAGTTCCCAGACGACGGCTTTTTGGCGGAAGAATCGGAGGCGGTTCCCACAAAATCCGGATATACCTGGATAGTGGACCCTCTGGACGGCACCCGGAACTATATTCTGGGAATACCCTTCTTCTGCGTGATAGTCGCGCTGGCAAAGGATGATGAGGTGCTGATGGGCCTGACGTATGACCCTGTTCGCGGGGAGATGTTTCAGGCCGTAAAGGGTGGCGGAGCTTTCCTGAATGGCAGCTCGATAAGTGTTTCCGACAAAACTGAGTTGGACGATTCTCTTTTGAGCTATGACCTAGGGTACGTGGATGCAAAAGCCTCCATGGCTATTGAGCTTGTCCTGCACCTGTGGCCCAACATCCAGGGCACAAGGATAATGGGTTCGGCTGGCTTGGGCCTTGCCTATGCCGCTTGTGGACGAATTGACATGTACTTCCATCACAACCTATCCCCTTGGGATATAGCCACAGGCCTTGTTCTGTTGCCCGAGGCTGGAGGTGTGATCACCGATAAGTACGAAACCCCATCTTCTTTAAAAGCCGAGAGCGTTATTGCCTCAGGAAGCGTCCTCCACTCCCGGTTCCTGGCGGCCACCAAAGGGCTTGCTTGGCGCCAATAACTCTTTTGTAAACGTATGTGGGATGGTAAGCGGTGTGCTTGGCAATATGCAGCTTATCAAGCTAGAACAGAAGAACCGGGAGTGAACTATAATGCCACATGTAACAGTCAAGAGCCTGAGTCTCTACTACGAAATCGGAGGAGCATCTGATGCTCCTCCAGTACTCCTCATACCTGGTCTGAGCGGTGACCACCGCGTGTGGGGGCCTCTCGCCTCCATGTTGAGTAACTGCAGAGTGATCTCCTTCGATAATCGCGACAGCGGCCAGAGCCAACGTGCCAGTGGCCCGTATGCAATTAAGGATATGGCTGAGGATGCCGCAGGGCTACTGAAGGAACTGGGCATCGCCCGCGCTCATGTGGTGGGTTACTCTATGGGGGGGGCAATAGCCCAGGAATTGGCCATCAGTTTTCCTCAATTGGTTGACCGCCTTGTTCTTCTTGCCACCTACGATGCCGCCGACCCGCGAGGAGCAGCTCTGTTCAGAGGGTTCGCCTCCCTTAGAAGAGACTTGGCTCGGGAAGATTATATCCGCCTCACCCTGCCTTGGGCGTACACGTACAAGGAGTATCAGGTACCAGGCTTTATAGAACAGGTGATCCAGGGTGTTCTGGAGGACACCTTATTCCAGGAACCGGAGGCGTACGAGCGTCAGATGGAGGCTACCATCGCGTTCAACTCACGAGAGCGCTTACATAGCATTTCATGCCCAACGCTGCTTGTCTTTGGAGAAGAGGACGTAATGACGCCCCTGCGTTTTGCACGGGAACTGGTGCGAGGCATAAAGGACTCTAAGCTGGTCACCCTGGAGGGGACGGGGCACCTCTTTGTGCGTACGAGGTTGGCGGAAATCGCCGCCTTGATTGAGGGCTTCCTAAGCGATTGATGAGGCCCCAGTCTTCCCCATCGACAGACATGGCCGAGTTCGCCAAAGAAATCACGGACTCTCGGGAAGTTCAAGGGCTAGTAACACCGGTGGATCACCGAACCCAATAGGTATGATGAGCTTGTCCTCGACGATCGCAGGCCAAGCATTGATAGCACCCGAAGCCTGGTAGTACCAGACCGTTTCGCAAGTCTCGCGGTCCAGCGTAATGATCAGGCCGTCCAGCATTGAGGTGAACACGAGATCGTTCACCACCGTCGCTCCACCGAAAGAATCGCCGGGAAGCTCCCCATCCCAGAGGATGTCACCGTTTCTGGCATCGACTGCGACGAACTGGCTCTTGAACGTACCATAATCAGGTCCACCTTCCGAGCCTCGCTGTTCAGGGCTTGGGTAGGTTTCGGGCGTGTTGACCACTGAGGTGTAGACCACTCCGTCTGCCACGGCAATGGGGGTTATCACTCACCCATTCGGGCCCGGCAGAACCTCTAGGGCACCCTCAAAAGAGACCACATCGTCGTTAAGATGCATACCGACCGGCGTATCCCACAGCGCCGTGCCATCGGGGTCAAGGCCCATAACGCGCCCGAGCTTTCCCGTGTTGATGATTATCTGCCTTGGTGGGTTGCCTTCTAGGCTGGCCACCGCTGTGAGCATCGTATCGCGGTCGAATAGGTCATGAGCCAACCATTGATGTCCCCAATTTAGCTCGCCGGTGTCGAGGTCGAGAATTGAGTTGGTCCATTTGTTGTCTCCTGGCCCGCTTGAACCGGCGGGATAGCCGACCGTTCCCGGGATGGGTACGGGTTGGAGATGCCCCAGTAGGCCACCCGATTGGCAATATCAACCGAGGGCGGATACCATGTCCCCCCTCCGCTGTTGATCTCAGGATGTCCCCACAGGTCATCGGATTCTATGGTGTCGAAGGACCAGAGGATATCTCCGGTTTCCTGGTCGAGAGCATATAGTTTGCCTCGGCTGCCGGGCCCTCCCGCTCCTGCCGTGGCTGCGAGCACCTTGCCATCGGCCATGGTCGGCTGAATATAGATGTGGCCCCCTAGGCTGGTGGCCCAAAGCTCATCTCCATTCTCCAGGTCGTATGCTGCTATTTGTCTCCCTCTCTTGTTGGCGAACACCTTGCCCAAGCCGACTACCACGCCACTGGGACCGATCACTCGAGTGTCCATCGTAACCATCCAGCGTCGGTTACCAGTTTCCAGGTTCAGCGCATGTACGTTGGTGAGAAGGTCGCCTATGTAAACGGTGCCGTCGATCACGATCGGAGTCGTTGCTGCCGCACCTGTACAGGAATACCCTCCACAGCCACTATCGCGTAGCTCGTACGTCCATGCCTCCGTGAGCTGATTGACGTTCCCGGAGTTGATCTTGGACGCGAAGGTGGCCCGGGTACTTGAGTGGTCATAGTTGGGCAGCGGCCAGTCTGCCGCACTCTCTGAGATATTTGTTGTGAAGTCGCTGCGGGGGTCGGAAGCAGGGTAGCTTTCGGGGACGAAGAGCAGGCGGCTAGTACCAACAGTCCCAGCAAAACGCGGCTCGATGTAAGTTTCTTCAGAGGCACAGTATATCAACTTGCGACTAGGGAATACAATTATTTAACCCTCCAGCTTCTCCAACAGCCAAGTCTTGACGACTGGGTGAAGCTCGTCCCTGCACTCCCGAAGGTTGTGGCCGGCTCCGGGGTATAGAATCAGCCTTTTGGGCTCTTTTGCTATTTCGTTAATGATCAAGGAACAGCGAGGACTCAGCCTGTCGTCATCCTCCCCGTGGACTAGGAGAAGGGGGCGGGGACTTACCAGGTCAGCGTATCTGGTGCCTAATGTTTGGCTGGCGAGCCCAACGACTGTTACCACAGCATCGCTCAAAGGGGCAGCAGCAATGACCACGGCTCCTCCAAAGGAGTGGCCCACCAGCGCCACTCGCCGACAGCCCTGGGCTTGAAGGAAATACACTCCTGCGAGCACGTCCAGCATGGAGTGTAGGATGTTGTTAGGCTTGCGGTAGTTTAGCCGCAGCGAGGAGACGTTGTCTTCCAATAGCTCGTCGGAGAGAATGGAATAGAGGCCACCGCCACCACTGAACCCACCGAGGGCTCCGGAAACCCATAGAACAGCCTGGGTGGCTTCTGGTGAGGAGTGGAAGAGGCATTGAATGGGCCCCATGTTGGTGAGCACCAGCATCCCGGTCCCGCCCCTGTCCTCCGGCGGTTGCCACGGTTCGACTCCCTGGAACTGGATCGGGACAGGGCTTCCCTCCAGGAGACGCTCCCAGGAAGGTTCAGCGGCCACCCTTGACGTTCCCAACGAAGCGGCCCATCCGGTCAAGGGCTTCCTCGATCTCCTCGGTGGAGACGGCATAGCAGCAGCGGATGTGTCCCTCGCCGCTTGGGCCAAAGGCCGAGCCGGGCACAATGGCTACCCGCTCTTCCATGAGCAGTCTCTCTGCGAATTCGTCGGAGGACATGTCCAGTGCCTTGATTGATGGGAAGGTGTAGAAAGCGCCCTGGGGTTCAAGGCAACTAAGGCCCAACCGGTTTAGGCCTGTGACCATGAGGTGCCTACGGCGGTTGTACTCTTCCCGCATCTCTTCCACGGGGCCGTCTCCTGAGCGCAGTGCCTCAATGGCCGCCATCTGGCCCTGAATGGGAGCGCACATCATGGTGTACTGGTGGACCTTCATGATCGCTTCAATGACCTCAGGACTTGAGCAGGCGTAGCCGATGCGCCATCCCGTCAT
This sequence comes from Dehalococcoidia bacterium, assembly GCA_963581795.1. Lineage (GTDB taxonomy): Bacteria > Chloroflexota > Dehalococcoidia > Lucifugimonadales > UBA2985 > JASLXI01. Next base: position 10,000 of record CAUZOU010000031.1, read on the forward strand.
GGCATATGACTTGGAGAAGCCCCCTACGTGAATGGTGCGTTCGGCCATGCCGGGCAGCGAGGCGAAGCAGACGTGTTCCACTCCGTACACCAGGCGTTCGTATATCTCGTCGGAGACCACCATCAGGTCATGACGCCGTGCTATGTCCGCTATCTGCTCCATCTCATGACGCGGCATGACGGCACCCGTTGGGTTGTTGGGATAGCCCATGAGGATGGCCTTTGTTCTGGGTGTTATCCGCGCCTCAATATCCGCGGGCTGTACCCTAAAGGAGTTCTCCATGTGGGTTGGCACCGTTACCGGGATGCCTCCCGACAGGGAGACACATGGTATATAAGAGACGTAGGTTGGCTCCGGGATTATGACTTCGTCTCCAGGGTCTAGGATCGCCCTCATGGCAAGGTCAAGGGCCTGGCTTACACCAACGGTTACGAGCACCTGGTTGTCGGGGTCGTAACTCAAATCGTATCGCTCATTCAGATATTTGCTTATACCTTGGCGCAACTCCAACAGGCCAAAGTTGGAGGTGTACATGGTGTAGCCCTTCTCAAGGGAATATATGGCCGCCTCACGGATGCGCCACGGAGTGACGAAGTCAGGCTCTCCCACACCTAAGGAAACAACGTCGTCCATGGTGGAGATGATATCGAAGAACTTGCGTATGCCAGACGGAGAGAGGTCCTTCACCCGTTGCGACAGCGGAGATTTCTTCTGCTCTGGCTCTTGTTTATTGCTCAATGGGTGGTCCTATGGGGTGAGAGGAAGGCGCTTGGCCACGTCCTCTCCGTCTAGGATTACTCCGTCTTCCTTGAAGCGTTTCAGCAGGAAGTGTGTGGTGGTTCCCTGTACCTCTTCCAGAACTGCCAGTTTTATGGCGACAAAGCTGGCGACTTCCTGCATGGTTTTGCCTGCCAGCATTACGGACAGGTCATATGAGCCGGACATAAGGTGAAGCGAGCGTACCTCCGGAAAGCGTGCGATTCTCTTGGCTATGCCGTCGAAACCCATATCACGCTGGGGAGTTACCCGCAACTCCACCACGGCAAGCACCTCCTGCTCTCCCAGGTGGTCCCAATTTACGATTGTCTTGTACTTGACTATGGTCTTGTCTCGTTCTGCCTTGGCAATGGTCTCCCTGACATCTTCCGGGGTGTGCCCGGTCATCTCAGATATCTCCTTCGGAGTAGCCCTAGCGTTCTGTTCAAGGATGGCAAGGATGTCTCTCATAACTCTGGCCTCATCTTGTGCCACTCGGTGGCTTGTTCATAGGCGTACGCTACTCGTAATATAGTCTCTTCTGCCAGGGGCTTGCCCATCACCTGCATTCCTACGGGCAGGCCGTTTACAAGTCCTGCCGGGAGGGATATGGCTGGGATGCCTGCAATGCTGGCTGGTATCGTACAAATATCGTTCAGGTACATCTGTACAGGGTCCTCCACCTTGGCACCTAGCTTGAATGCTACCGATGGAGATGTGGGAGTAATCAGCACGTCGTATTTCTGGAAGGCCTCTTGAAACTCCCTGCTTATCAGGGTGCGCACCTTCTGTGCCTTCATGTAGTAGGCATCGTAGTAGCCTGCGGACAGAGCATATGTTCCCAGCATGATACGACGCTTCACCTCCGGCCCAAAGCCGTGCTGCTTGGTCTTCTCCATGGCCTCCCACATGCTGCCTTCCTCATGATCGGAGTAGCCGTATTTCACACCGTCGTACCGAGCCAGGTTGGCGGACGCTTCCGAGGGCGCCAGTATGTAGTATACAGCCAGGGCATACCTGGTGTGTGGAAGCGACGCCTCCTCAACGGAGGCACCCAATCCCCTTAGTTTTTCAAGAGCTATTCGCATTGCCTGTGCTACCTCTGGGTCGATTCCTTCGCCGTAATACTCCTTGGGCACGCCTATCCTCAGGCCGCGAATATCGCCTGTCAGGGCCTTGGTATAGTCCTTTGCCTCTTGGGGGATGGATGTGGAATCGCGGGGGTCGTGACCGGCGATTGAGCTGAGCACAAGAGCACTGTCTGTTACATCTTTGGTCAGTGGGCCGATCTGATCCAAAGAGCTGGCGAAGGCCACGAGACCATAGCGGCTTACCAGTCCGTAGGTTGGCTTCATTCCCACAATGCCGCAGAGAGACGCCGGCTGGCGTATGCTTCCGCCAGTGTCCGAGCCAAGGGCGTATATGCACTCTCCCGCGGCCACCGCCGCTGCCGGGCCGCCGCTGCTACCACCGGGCACGCGGGCCAGGTCCCAGGGATTATGGGTCGTGAAGAAGGCCGAATTCTCGGTAGAAGAGCCCATAGCAAACTCGTCCATGTTGCCCTTTCCAATCACCACTGCCGCTCCGGCATGAAGCCTCTCTACCACCGTGGCGTTATATGGGGGGACAAAGCTCTCAAGCATTCGTGAGGAGCAGGTGGTTGGAACTCCGAGTGTGCACATGTTGTCCTTGAGTTGTAGCGGCACTCCCGCCAGTGGAGTTGTTTCTCCATTAGCAATTGCGTCGTCGGCCTCTTTAGCTTGTTGAAGGGCCGTATCTCCGGTGACGGTGACATAGGACTTTACACGAGGCTCTACCTGCTCAATGCGGTTGAGAACGGCCTGCGTCAGCTCCTGCGAAGAGATCTGTCGGCTATTGAGAAGCTTGCGGGCCTCATGAATGGTGAGGTTGTGAAGATTGGGCGGCATTAGTCTAGCACTGCCTTGACCCGAAAGTAGTCGCCCTCTCGCCTGGGAGCGTTGGCAAGGATATCTTCTTTGGACAATGGAGAGGCGACTTCGTCTTGTCTCATCACATTCTCAAGGGCTACGGAATGCCCAGTAGGAGGGACGTCCGTAGTGTCCACCTGATCCAGTACCTGGAAGTTCTCTAGGATGTCTGACAACTGGTTCCGCAGGCGCTCAATCTCCTCATGACTCAACCCAAGGCGGTAGATTAGTGCTATGCGTTGGA
>CAUZOU010000032.1:0-12909 GCA_963581795.1 Dehalococcoidia bacterium
TTTAGTGTCAGCAGCTCGCACGCTTTATCGAAACTGAGTGGAGGAATCTCATATCCACCACCGCTCCCAAATACTCTTCAGTATGTGGGCCTCTGCAATGACCCTGCTTATAGAGAAGAGAACCAGTGCCAGAGAACCGAAGGCGCCTGCATAGAAGATGCGTCGCGCTTTGTTCAGCCTTTGAGGAAGGTGCCCAGAACTGATGAGGGAAGGAATTACAGCGTGGGCCGTGAGGAAATTAAAACCGAATCCGATTGCAAAGAGGAGAATAAACCAAAAAAAGTGGAGTAGATTACCGATCTCTCGCCAGTCAGTGCTATTGATGTATTCAGGATCCATCTTTATTCTTTAAATCCAAGTGGAACCACCACCAGCCCACCTACCCCGTTTACTACTCAAACCCTTACTATTTACTTTGCCCGAAGGACTTTGCAACAAACTTCACGTAGTGTACAATCGGGATTGTGGATAGTCAATAGGAAATACTAGAAAGTTTGCGCGAGATTTCACAACCGATTCCAGGAGGAGACCATGACAGATAGGCCAGAGAAGACGGCACAATTGCTCAACAGGCGGGAGTTCATGACAAAAGCTGCCATAGCGATGGGAGCCACAGCGGCACTGGCAGCGATGACTCGAAACCTGCCATTTGCGCCCTTCAAGAGAAGTGCTGCCAACCTATCTTCTGCGAATTCCATCTTCCTTCCCAAGCCTGGCTCAAGATTAAGGTACTGGCGCAATAAGCTGGATCAGTTCAGGCTCAGATAGTCTCCACAATAAATGGTAAATCAGTACATGAGAATTCCCTCATCTATTCCCGTGAATTCTGAGCCCTGTAAGTCTCCACAGACATCGCAGGGTGTTACCGTTTGCTATGCTTCAGTATGGAGGTATGCTTCGTGGTGAAAACCATATTCAGACGGTGGTCCCTTGCCGGCCTGCTCGTTCTTGCACTGGGCGTTTCTGCAGGCTGTGTTACAGACGAAGTTGCTTCGAACGCCGATATTGTTCTGGCGGAGATAGGCAGCGCCTCGACTCCCGCGGGGTCCATTGAGTTCGAAAGCAAGACACTGGTCTATTCGGCAGACATAGCCGACCTCGTAGACACAGTCCGTTCCAGAAGCCTTGAGATTGACAAGAAGGATCTGGTAATGAACTACCTTGTCCTTCAGAAAAGGATCGATTGCATCCTTGACGATGTAGAAGAGGCAGCGAAGGATGACGCTACCATACAGTGTGAGGGAAAGATCTTGGTTGCTAAAGAGGGAGAGCACGGACTCCTGGGTTTTGACGAGATCACAGAAGAGATCAACTCCAGAGATGGCGAGCCTGCCAAAAGGGACTATCTGGCAGAGTACCTTATTACATGGAACAAGATAAAGCGCATAGACAGGGTTGAAGAGAGTCTGGCACAGATAAGGCGGAGCAATGCACTACCGGTGTTTGGTGCGCTGATCAAGAGCATACACCGCTTCCCCATCCTGTATGAAGGCAATGAACTGGTGCCCAGGGATGATATCCCCAACCTGCTTGACGAATACAGCGCTCGCGATACGGAAGAGGCCAAAAGGATTCTGGTGATAGATTACCTAGAGAGGTAGCCCAACCCGACATTGTTCGTTCTGCAGCCACAGGTGATACATGCCCTATCGCCTACCAAACTCACGCTGTAAGTGAGCCGTGCTGAGATAAACCATCGTGGGACGGCCGTGTGGGCAGGTGTTTGGCTGGTCACTGGCCTCCAGTTGGGCAAGAAGGCTCTCCATCTCCTCACGAGCTAACGCCTTCCCCGCTCTCACTGCGGAGTGGCACGCAATGGAGCACACCATCTTCTCCTCCCATTCTAGGGCATTCTCCCCGCCCTGGCCAACTTCCTCAAGAATCGCCAGGAAAGCCTCTTGCGGATCGGCATCTTTGAGTGACGAAGGAAATGCCCGCAACAGATAGGAGTGAGGCCCGAAGGCTTCAAGATCGAACCCGTGTCTGGCCCACTGGTCTCGATGAGCCTCCAAAGCTCCCTCCAGAACAGCAGGCAGTTCAACAACCACTGTCTCAAGCAGGCCCTGCACCTGAGGTACTCGATCCTTAACCTCTGCCTGCACTTTCTCGTAGAGCACCCGCTCATGGGCTGCATGTTGGTCTACAAGGTACATCCCCTGCGGCCCCTCGGCGACTATGTAGAGGTTCTGCACCTGACCTAGCACCCTCAATGTCGGCACTATTTCCCTGTGAGTTGAGGCATTGTCCTCGCCTTCAACCGGAGCAAAGAGCGAAAGCGCCTGCTGGGCTTGAAGGCCTTCGATGGGTCTGGCCTGTGTCGCAGAAGCGGTGCCGTAGGAAGCGAAATCGGAGCGCACGGATGGCACAGGGGCAAGTGCAACAAGGGTGCTGCGCACGACGCGCTGGAGAGTCGAGAAAACATCACGTTCCTGACGGAAGCGCACCTCTAGCTTAGCGGGATGGACGTTTACATCCAATTCTTCAGGAGGGACGGTTAGGTGGATAACGGCCAGTGGATGACGGTGTTCCATCAGGAAGCCCTGATATGCCTCTTCCAGAGCGTATGTCAACGAGCGGCTCTGTATCCAGCGACGGTTCACGAAAAGGTTGATATAGCTACGGCTGGCGCGGCTTACATCCGGGGGGCTTATCAGTCCGTCGGCACCTATGGTGTCGATCCCATCACCCTGGTAAACCACCTCCAGCAACGCCCTAGCTGTTTTTGTTCCGTAGACGGCAGAGCAGGCGTCTCTCAATTCGCCGCTGCCAGACGAAGTAAAGGCAGCACGGCCATCCAAGTCAAGGTGGAACCTGACTTCAGGAAAGGCGATGGCAAACTGATGCATCACGGTCTGCACGCGCGTCGCCTCAGCAGAGGGCGACTTCAGGAATTTGAGCCGAGCAGGCACGTTCTGGAAGAGGTCCATGACAGCAACGGAGGTCCCTGGCGGGCTTCCCTGTGGAGCGGTGTGAACAATATCGCCCCTTACCACCTCCACCCTAGTACCGGCGGCTTGCTGGGCCGGACGTGTGACGAGTGCGACGGTGGACACCGATGCAATGCTTGGCAGAGCCTCGCCGCGGAATCCCAACGTGTAGATGGAGTCAAGATTGCCGTCTAGGGCTAGCTTGCTGGTGGCAAAGCGGTGGAAGGCAAGTTCTGCCTCTTCGGTTGGGATGCCGCTGCCGTTGTCCACAACCCGGATCATCCCAAGGCCGCCGCCCCTTATCTCGACTGAGACGGCAGTGGCTCCGGCGTCCAGCGAGTTGTCCACCAGCTCCTTAACCGCGGAGGCCGGACGCTCGACGACCTCGCCTGCGGCAATCCTGGCAGCCACATGGGGAGAAAGAACACGAATCGTCATGGTGGTGGCTACGATTGGTCCTGACTGAGAGACGGTTGTGTGGGTTCAAAAGCGTGGCCGTTCCCGACAACCATGGCGGAGATTACAGGATAGATCTCCTCCATCTCCCTGTCGGTATCTTTTTCATAGAGGTATGCCCTGACCCTGACGCCGCCAAGGGCGGTCACAATGTCCGGATAGTCGTCGATAACCATATCGGGGGCGACGGTGACGCCCATGCCTGCCATCCTGCGCCGGTAGTCGTAGAGAGGCTTGTGAAAGCAGTCGGTGATGAAGGATTCGAGGCCGTGCTTCCTCACCTCGTACCAGCGTATGCCCATACCCGACCAGATGTAGAGAGTGTGGCCGTCGTCCTTAAGGCGCTGGAAAATCTCGCGTACGCCCGGACGCAGGTTCCCATTCATGGCGATGATTGTGTAGTCACAGTCGAAGAAGATGTTCATGGGTTGATGCTGGCATTATAAGTGGGCGACAGCAAAGGGAGCAAGGGTTCAAGGCTTGAGGCCCTGTCGGCAAAGCGATGACCCTATGATGGCAAGCGCCATCCCAGACTGCGAGGATTTCCTATCCGAATACGTGCACGAACTGTTCCGAGCGTTCGGGTGGCCTTGATTTTAGTTCTAGTACCTCACCTCCCCACCCTCCCCTGCCTCCTGTTGTAGCTGATAAAGCTTGTTGATAGCCTCAAGAGGGGTCATGGAGGATACATCCAGTTTTTTGAGGTCTTCCATGACGGGGTTTGGCAGGGCAAACAGGGGTCGTTGCCGCGGTGAAGCCTTTGGGCCGTCGCTCTCAAGCTCCGAAAGGAGGTCCCAAGCGCGGGTAACAACGGACGAGGGCATGCCCGCAAGCTGGGCGACGTGGATGCCGTAGCTCCTATCGGCTCCGCCTGGGACAATGCGGTGCAGGAACACGACCCTACCATCGCTTTCGACAGCTGCCACGCTGAAGTTTCGCACCCTCGGCAGGGTTTGGGAAAGCTGGATCAGTTCGTGGTAGTGGGTTGCAAATAGGGTCTTGCACCCAAGCCTCGGGCTGTTGTGGATGTACTCGGCTGTCGAACGGGCGATGGCAAGACCATCGTAGGTGCTGGTGCCGCGGCCTATTTCGTCCAAGATCACAAGGGAACGAGGCGTAGCATGGTGCAGAATGTTGGCTGTCTCGACCATCTCCACCATGAACGTGGATTGGCCCGTTGAGAGGTCGTCCTGAAGGCCAATTCGGGTGAAAACACGGTCAACAAGGCCGATGGTGGCGGAGGCTGCGGGGACGAAACTGCCTATCTGGGCCATGAGGACTATGAGAGCGACCTGCCTTATATGGGTGGACTTGCCGGACATATTGGGACCGGTAAGGATGACCACCTGGGAGTCATTGTTGCTTAAGTTGGTATCGTTGGGTACGAAGGAGCCGGGAGGCAGCGTCCTTTCTACGACGGGGTGCCGCCCTTCCCTGATTTCTATGGCGTCGTCGAGTGTGAGTTTTGGTCGCACGTAGCCGAAGCGTGACGCGCACTCGGCGAGGGCGGCAAAGACATCGATGTCGGCGACTGCAGACGCGGTGGAAGAAATGGCCTGACCGTACTCGGTTATCTGACTGCACACCTGCCTGAAAATGGAGCTTTCCAGATCCTCAATACGTTCCTGGGCGTTGAGAAGCATGGACTCGTATTCCTTCAACTCAGGCGTGATGAACCGTTCGCCGCCTACAAGAGTCTGACGTCGTGTGTAATCAGAAGGTACCTGAGGCAGGTTGGAGTTGCTGACCTCTATGTAGTAGCCGAAGACACGGTTGTAGCCGACCTTCAGGGACTTAATGCCGCTGCGCTCCCTCTCCGTACGCTCAAGGCTTGCGATATATTCACGACCGCTCCGTGAGACGCCTCTCAACTCGTCGAGATCGGACGAGAACCCCTGTCGTATAATCCCTGCCTCGCCTGTGGATGTGCCCAACGAGTCCTCCAATGCCTGCTCCACCAACGAGACAAGCGTGGCACAGGGGTCGAGGCCTTGACTTAACCACGCTGGGAATTTTTCACCCTCGTCAATCAACCTCTTCAGATGTGCAACGGACTTGAGGCCGCTTTTCAGGGACACCACCTCCCTAGGGATGGCCGTACCTGTGGCAATGCGGTTGAGAAGCCTTTCCAGATCTGGTATGAGCTTGAGATCGGCCAAGACTTCCTCACGGGTAATCTGGTTGGTATAGAGAGCCTGCACCGCTTCCTGTCGCTGTTCCAATTCAGCCAGGTCCAGAAGAGGCTGACTCAGCCATTTTCTCAGCAAACGTCCGCCCATTGGCGTGTTCGTGACATCAAGGCTGGACATGAGGGAGTGCGAGACATCGCCCCATCTCCCCGCCTGAAACAGTTCCAGGTTACGACGTGTCTGATGGTCGAGGAGCATGAAGTTCCTTGGCGAATAGGTGTGAAGCCCGTGCAGGCGATCCAATGCTGGTTTTTGGGTTTTGTTAAGGTATCCCAGAATTGCACCAGCGGCACCTATTGCGAGTGGTTTTCCCTCACAGCCGTATGCCTCCAGCGTAGCGACGCCGAAGTGCTCTTTGAGAGCCTGTTCCGCTCCGGCAAGCCGAAACTCTTCTTCTTCAATGGTGGTCACGAATGACAGGGACACGGAAGGAGGTAGGAACTGGTCCTGAGCAAGTAGCACCTCAGATGCACCAAGGCGGTCCAGCTCCAACGGCAGGTCGTCCAGTGTTATCTGAGTGGTTGCAAACTCGCTGGTGGTTATGTCGACGTATGCAATACCGGCCTCTTCACCATCGACCACCACAGCGGCCAGGTAGTTGTTCGCTCTCTGGTCAAGAAGAGATGTCTCTGTCAGCGTGCCCGGCGTCACCACTCTCACGACCTGACGCTCCACAATCCCTTTGGCAGTCGTGTCCCCTATCTGCTCACATATGGCCACTCGGAAGCCGCGCTTGACCAGACGTGCCAGATAGCTATCGAGAGCATGGTAGGGTATTCCTGCCAGTGGGACACGCTGCCCCTTGCCCATTTCCCTTGAAGTGAGGGCAATCTCCAACTCCCTTGCAGCCACATGGGCATCATCGTCGAAGGTCTCGTAGAAGTCGCCCATCCTGAAGAGCAACAGGGCGTCTGGATGCTCCTGCTTGATCCTCAGATATTGCTGCCGGATTGGAGTCTCGGAAGTCATGTCAGAGCAATATTACAGGACGTAGGAATATATGGAAATAGCACAGCGGGCAAAACCGTGTCCTATGGCAGGCTCAGGGGAAGAGTAATACATTCAAATGCTATGCTAAACCTAAAACAGATGCGTGTGAGTACATGTGGCTGTGGTTTGCAAAAATCACTGCTTCCAGAACCGCTCTTCCGTCACGGTGAAGCCTCGTAGAGAGGCTCGTACCTTCACGTCCTCGATCATTCCAGGGTGGCCGCAGGCGTAAAGCATGGTGGATTCTGAGGACAGGCCAAACTTGTCGAGATACTCCTCGACAATGTTGTTCACCCTACCAGTGACTCCTACCCACCCGGCGTTCGTCTCTTCCTGGGGTCTGCTAATCGTGGGAATGTATGTTATAAAGTCTGGATTGGCAGTCGCCAGATTTTCCAGTTCCTCCCTGTAGCCAAACTCACCCTGATAGCTGGCACCCTGAAGGATATAGAAATGGCGTCTTTTTTCGCTACTATGGAAGTAGCTCCTAATAATACTGACAAATGGAGCAACGGCTGTAACTGTGGATACCATGAAGTGATTGGTATACTTCTTGTCCATGAGAAAGATGCCATTAGCCCTTGGGTGAATGCTGACCCTGTCGCCCTCACGGAGATTCCATAACTTGGTAGTCACCGGGCCATCTGGGACAAGCTCTACGAATAGTTCTAGGGCAGGCTCATGCGGCCCTGACACTATGGAGTAGGCTCGCTCAAAGTTCTCAAGTCTGATGGTGCAGTACTGGCCCGGCTTGAATGTGAAGGGAGTCTCCGGCAACAGCCAGAGAAGCATCAACTCGTGGCTCAGGTCTTTTCTTTTGGTAACAGTAGCGATAGGTAATTCTGTCATAACATCATACCTTTTATAGGATACTCTTTTGTAATCCACCAAAAAACATCCCAGCAATCAGAGGCAGACGAAATCACGAAATCTCTAAGCACTTAAAGTCTCAGACGCCTGAATCGGAAGTCACGCCTCCAGCTTGGCCAGCCTGACAGGTGTCACAGGTAGACCCGGCACATGGGACATCGGATCAGGGTCTTCGCTGCTCTCAAGGCGCGTCATCAGGTCGCCGAACAGGAAGGTGGCGGAAACCGTGCCCCTGAAGGCATCATCGGTCAGCTTGGCCTTGGCACGGATTCGCTCGCTGGACGAAATCACTTCCACCCAGTCCTCTTCCTGGATACCCATATCGGCGGCGTCCGAGGGATGCAGCTTGAGCAGTTCGTCACGCTGTATGTAGTTCTTCTGCCCCGCGACAACGACTTCCATCTCAACCTGTGACTGATGGAGCACACGACCGGGCAGGAAAAGGAGAGGGAAGTCGGCAGTGGTCATGGATGGGACTTCCTTCATCTCCAGAGGAATGAACCTAGCCTTCCCAATTGGGAATCCTTCCGTGTATAGAACAGAACTGCCCACGTCTTCCGATGTGAGGCATGGCCACTGAATGCCTTCGTTTTGGCCTCCTGTGGAAGAGTGCAGCTGGCTTGGCAGAGGGAAGTTTGGCATTAGCACCGGCTCCAACACGCCCTTCTTGGAGAGAAGGCGTTGATACGTGATGCCTGCATAGAGTTGGATCAGATTGGAAATCTCATCCAACACCTGGGCTGCGCAGTGAAAATCGAAGCCCTGGGCGTTCATGGCCTTTGCAATCTCGCAGGTTATCCACCAGTCTGGCCTTGAACCTGAGTTCTGTATATCGAGTACCTTACGCAACGGCTGGACACGCCTCTCCAGGTTGGTGAATGTGCCCTCTTTCTCGGCGAATGTAACCGAAGGGAGGACTACGTCGGCCACTTGAGCCAGGCCGGTCAGGAAAGTATCCTGCACGACCAGGAACTCCAGCGCCCTGGCCGCCTCAATAGCGTCACGAAGGTCGCCGTTGGAGAAGCTGGGGCTATCGCCCGCTACCAACATGGCCTTGATGTTTCCCGCAGATATGGACTGGAAGACCTCGATTACGCCCATGCCCCTGCCGGACGGCGTCTCAACACCCCAGGCTTCCTGTAAAGTCGTGCGGGCCAAGGCGTCGCCGACTGACTGATAACCGGGCAGAAGGTTGGGAACGCATCCCACATCCCATGAACCCTGGGCGTTTGTGCCGGACCGTAGAGGATAGAGACCTCCGCTGGCCTTGCCGATGTTTCCAGTAAGAAGTGCCAGATCTACCAGCGCATTCACGCAGTCGACACGTTGTGACTGTGGAACGGTATCCAGAGCGTAGACAATGGCCGCAGGGCTGTTCTCAGCAAATGTGCGGGCTACCAGACGTATCTCGTCCTGTGACACGCCAGTCATTTCCTCAACCTTGTTGAGATCGAACTGCCACAGGGAGTGCTTGAGGGAATCCAAGTTATCGCATTTTTCTCCCAGGAAGTCCTGATCTTCCAGGACTTCGTCAACTATGACCTTGAGCATTCCACCAAGCAGGACTGCATCGGAACCTGGCCGTGGTCGTATCCAGGTGGTAGCATAACGGGTCAGCTCAACCTCTCTGGAGTCTATGACGATGAGCTTTGCACCATTCTTGACAGCCCGTTTCACTGGCACAGCCACCACGTTGTGTTCCTCTGTGGTATTGGTTCCAAAGGTCAGTATGCACCTGGCGTTTTCCAGGTCCCAAATAGGGTTGGTAGCGGCCTGATAGCCAAGGGCCTCTCCCAAAGGCTCGACCATCTCCGGTTTGAGGTTGGAGGAGTGGTCAACGTTGTTGGTACCCATAACAACGCGGGTGAATTTCTGCAACAGGTAGTTTTCTTCATTGGTGCCGCGGTAAGAACCGATAGCTGCAAACTGATCGCCCTTGTACTTGGAAAACTGCTCCGCCACCAATGCTAGTGCTTCCTCCCAAGAAGCCTCTTGCAGAGAGCCGTCACGCCTGATCATAGGCGTCTTGAGACGGCTGCGGCTATTAATGAAGTCGAGTCCGAATTTCCCTTTGAAGCAAGCCTGCCCATGATTGGCATCGGCCTCAAGCACTGGGATAGCACGTATGACCTTGCCACGCTTGTTCACTTCCAGCTTCAACTGACACCCAACGGGACAATGAGGGCAAGTGGTTGATACGTAGTCAACGGCCTTTTCCCACTTGTAGTCGGACTCAACGAGAGCGCCAACAGGACATACATCTATACATGAGCCGCAGAATTCACACCCGGATTCCAGGAGCGAGGTACCGTGGGCAGGGCCTACCAGGGATATACCCGAGCGTTCAGTGAAAGTTATGGCGCTGTCTCCACGCAGTTCTTCGCAGGCCCTCACACACCGACCACATACTATGCACAGGTTTAAGTCCAGATCATAAAATGGGTCCTTGGTAAGCACAGGGAGATTGCGGTTCTTGTAGGTCAGAGGCGTAGTAAGCCCAGTTCCAACAAAAATGGTGGTGTCCTTTAGCTCACATCGTTCGTTCTTGGGACAGGCGACGCAACGGTCGGTAACTGAGACATGGCGCTGGCATATGTCTTCAGGGCCGCACAGGTTGGCGCCATTTATGTCGGTGCGGTGGCAGGTAAGGCAGCCGTGTGGATGTTCGGAAATGATAAGCTCCGTTATGCCCTTACGCAGGTCCTGTAGTTGAGGGGTGTTGGTGCTCACGACCATGCCATCGGCCACGGGTGTGGTACACGATGCAGGTGTACCACGTCCGTTCTCAACCTCCACAACGCACATACGGCATGCGCCAAAGGGCTTCATACCGGGGTAGTAGCAAAGATACGGTATGTACAGCCCAACCTCAATAGCAGCCTGAAGGATGGTTTTACCCGGTTGGGTGACTATCTCTTGCCCATCGATTGCCAATGTTATCGAAGAGACCATTGTTCTCCTTAGAATCTAAGCTCCATGGGTTGGGCCGATGTCCATCTGGACCGAGTACGCTGTGGAGTGAAAACGGGCGCCATGCACTGTCCCGTGGGGCACCGTTTTTCCTCCATGTGTGCTGTAAAGTCGTCAGGAAAGGAACGCAATGCAGACTGGACAGGATTCCATCCAAGCTGTCCATGCCCACAGAGTGAACCGGCGGCCATGTTCTGACCGACGGTGCGCATAAGCTCCATGTCCTGAGGCCTGCTCTCGAATCTGGCTATGCGCTCAAGTATCTCTATGAGGTTGGTCATACCAAGGCGGCAGGGGAAGCACTTCCCACATGACTCGTACTGGCAAAATGCCACGAGCAACCGCGTCATGTTGACGGCGCACGCACGATCATCGGCAACGATGATCCCGCCCGAGCCAAGTATGGCACCCGCCTGAGCCATTGCACCAAAGTCCAATTCTATATCCAACTGGTCTGCGGGGAGTACGCCTCCAAGAGGCCCTCCCGTCTGAAGGAATTTGGCTTTTCTGCCGTCCGGCACTCCTCCGACCACGTTGTCTATGACATCGCGGAGTGTAATGCCCATAGGCACTTCCACCATACCAGGCAGAGCTATGTTGCCGGAAAGACACAGGATAGCTGTGCCTTTGCTGCCCTCAGTCCCTATGCCTGCAAACCACTCCCCACCCTTTGAGATGATCTCTGAAACGTAGGAGAGCGACTTGATGTTATTGATGTTGCTTGGAATTCCCCATACTCCGTAGGCAGCAGGGAATGGGGGACGTGCACGTGGCATGGCCCGCTTTCCTTCCACGGACTCCATTAGGGCCGTTTCTTCTCCTGAGACGTAGGAATCACCCGTAAGCGACACTTCCATGTGAAAGCTGAAGGATGAGCCAAGGATGTTGTCTCCCAACAGTCCCAGTTCGTAAGCCTGTTCAATGGCGTGCATTGTGCGGTGTATTGGGCCTTCATGGCCGTGGCGAATGAAGACAACGCCGTTGCTCGCCTCAGTGGCAAAGCCCGCCAAGATAGCCCCTTCGATGAGGGAGTGAGGGTCGCTCTCAAGGATGCCCTTGTCGTTATAAGCACCCGGGTCGCCCTCTTCGCAGTTGCACAGGATGTACTTCAACGGTCCAGGCGAGCGTGCCAGGAAGCTCCACTTGGTACCCGTTGGGAAAGCAGCCCCTCCCCTGCCCCGCAGGCCTGAGTCTTGCATCTCTTTAATCACGCCAGCTGGCTCCATCTGTGTAACGGCCTTGTTCAAGGCGGCGTACCCGCCCTTGGCTATATACTGATAGATATCCAGCGGATCGATGTGGCCGCAGTTCCGCAGTGCTATGCGTACCTGATGACTCCACATGGGCAGGTCTTCCAGCCGCGGGATGCCATCTAGGCTGCCCTCACCGGAATAAGCCAGGGCAAGATCTGGACGGTGGTTGTCTCCGACGAGGTATGACTCAACTAGGTCTGGAACCATCTCCGGAGTGATGTTCTTGTAGAATACGCGGGGTTTCCCAGGCTTCAGGATGTCCACCAGAGTCTCAGCATAGCACAGGCCAATGCAACCGACGGCGCTGACGTTGGCGACTATGCCCCGTTTGTCCAACTCAGCCTTGAGAGCATCTATGACCTGAAATGCGCCCGCGGCCTCACCGCATACGGCAGTGCCGACCCGTATCCAAGGCTTATCGCCGGCCTCCAGTTCTTGGAAACGGCGTTGCGACTCTTCTAACAGTTCTTCAAAACTAGGCATAGTTTCTCACTAAGGGACTACTTTGCACTCCCACTCTGTAGCTGATAGACCATCTCGGTGACTCTCTTCACCATAGCATCGCCCTTGAGGCCGCCAAGGGCCTGCGGGCCGATGATCTTGTGGTCGACGCTGATAACTGGACCCTGAGAGCACGCACCCAGGCAGGTGTTGTACTTCAGGGAGATTTTGCCGTCGGAGGTGTCCCCCTCTTCGGAGAGGCCAAGAGTCTGTAGCACGGCCTGAAGGATTTCCTGTGCTCCCAGGAGATGACAGGTCGGCCCCCAGCATACTTCGACGATGTGCTCGCCGGGAGGGGTGAATCGGAAGTTGGTGTAAAAGGAGGCGACGCCCCAAACGTCGTTGATAGTGGAGTTGGTGTAGGCGGCGACTTCCTCGATGGCTTCGGGAGGTATGTAGCCTATGGCATCCTCTATGGCCAAAAGCGAGGAAAGAACGGTAACAGTCCTGGCACTCTGATTTGCCAGGGCCTCGCCGATTTTCTGTCTCTGGTAGTCCTGGTTGTTGGTCAACCTATCTCCAGGTGTCGTGGGATATCGTGATTTTTCTAACTAGGGGATGGTAGCACAATGGAGTAGAGGGTTCAATGGGGGGGGTTGTAAATTCAGCATGGTTTAGACGGCGAATCCAGCGTCTTCGAGATAGTATAATTGGAACACAAACTGACACGGGAGCGTGAGAGCGATATAACGCAGAACAAGGCAGACACTGTGGAAGAGTACAGGGCCAAACAGCCCGCGGACAGGCGTGCAA
>CAUZOU010000033.1:0-12348 GCA_963581795.1 Dehalococcoidia bacterium
TATAACGAACTCTTAGATTCATCAGCCTGGATTGCCTCCACTCGTTTTCTAGCCGCTTCACAATACTCCTCAACCACGTCGTAGCCTATGAAGTGTCGTCCCTCCTTCACCGCTGCCACCGCAGTTGTGCCGCTGCCCATGAACGGGTCCAGCACCAGATCGCCCACGTTGGTATAAAGCAAGATGAGGCGACGCGGCAACTCCTCAGGAAACGGAGCAGGGTGACCCACGCGCTTTGTGGACGCAGTGTTAAAGTGCCAGACGCTTTTTGTCCATTCAACAAACTCATCGTTCCTTATGCCGCTTTGCTGCCCGTTCGGCTCCAATTTAGGCGAGTCCTTGCTGAACACCATGATAAATTCATGTACGTCACGCAGAGTGGGATTGCTGGCCTTGGCAAAGCTGCCCCATGCCGTTGAGACTCCAACAGATGGTCCCTTGTCCCATATGATGTCGCCACGCATATAAAGCCCAAACTCCTCAATAAGCTGGGTGGTGATGTAGGCGTGAAGCGGTATGTAGGGCTGACGCCATGTGGATGCCACATTCACCGCCAAGCGACCCCCGGGGCAGAGGACGCGAACACACTCTTGCCACACATTTTTCAAGAAATCCAGATGCTCCATTAGGGCCTGGGGAGATTCGTAAGACTTGCCAACGTTGTACGGTGGAGAGGTAACAACAAGTTGGACGGATCCGTCTTCCACATTGGCCATGCCTCGTGAGTCCTGACAATAAATGATATCTCGTTCCACAATGATTTACCTCAATTAATTGCCTGTGTCCGATTCATTAGGAGTAGCCGATTCAACCTGCAACTCAAGCAGGTTCTTGACCTGTTTGATCTCATGAAGCCCCTGGGATCGTATTCCGACCTCAAGTTGCTATACGCAGAATGTGCAGGAGACACCCAGAGTATAGGTCCCTGTTTCCAGAAAGTGCTCGGTGCTGAGGTCGCTCACGCGGGTACCGGTCTCATCCATCCACATGCGTCCTACACCAGACTCGCATCAGAAGATCCGCTCGCGGATATTGTCGCCCATCTCCACACCCTGGATACGGCGATTCAGCGGCCAAAAAACAAGCCGTAAGTCCATCAACGGCAGTGTAGCAGGTAGAGTTTCATGCGCCAAGATTGATATGGGATATTTACGGCTAACCTATGATTTTGTGCATGTACCAAGAGGGGCGATTCTCTACAGAGAATCGCCCCTCTTGGTAGGACTCTTGATTTTGAGAAACAGAGACTAGTGAATTATCCCAGAGCCTGCTTCATTGTGATGCCGATCTCAGCAGGTGAGGGGGCCACGTGAACCCCTGCCGCCCTTAGAGCCTTCACTTTTTCATCTGCCTTGGCAGCGCTTCCCGTGATTATCGCGCCAGCGTGGCCCATCCTTCTGCCAGGAGGTGCTGTTGTCCCAACCACCAGGCCGACGACAGGTTTGGTGAAGTGGTCACGGATGTAATCAGCGGCCTCCTGCTCCTTGGTGCCTCCGATTTCTCCGATGAGTACCACCGCATCGGTTTCAGGGTCTTCCTGGAAGAGCTTAAGCATATCCACGAAGGATGTCCCTCCGATGGGATCTCCACCAATGCCGACGCAGGTTGACTGGCCTATCCCAAGGGCCGTGAGCTGGTTCACCGCTTCGTAGGTCAGGGTGCCGCTGCGTGAGATAACCCCGACTCTGCCTGGAGCATGAATATTTCCGGGCATAATTCCTATCTTGCAACTACTCCCGGGAGATATGAGGCCAGGGCAGTTGGGGCCAATAAGGCGAGTGGGCTTATCTTCGAGATACTTGGCCACTCTTACCATATCCATGACAGGAATACCCTCGGTGATGCACGCTATTAGTGGTATACCCGCGTCGGTGGACTCCAATATAGCGTCCGCTGCAAAGGCGGCTGGCACGAAGATAAGGGCGACGTTCGCCTCGGTCTCTGACACTGCCTGGTTCACAGTATTGAAGACCGGAACCTTCTCTTCCCACATTGTATCGCCTCTACCCGGTGTAACCCCTGCAACCAGGTTGGTGCCGTACTCAATGCACCGGAGAGAGTGAAAGCTTCCCTCTCGCCCCGTCAGACCCTGAACCATCAGACGTGTATTTTCGTTGACCAGGATACTCACTGGTACCTCCTGCAAATTCTGGCTGGCAAGCTTTAGCTGGCAGACGCCGACCGTTTTATCATGGTAGCTGCTTCATTGAGATCGTTGACCAGGGTGACTCCCAGGTCAGACTTGTTAAGAATATCCTTACCCTCGTCGGCATTTGTGCCCAGCATCCTCACCACTATCGGCACCCTGACCTCAGTTTCTTCGCAAGCGGCGACTATGCCTCTGGCCGCAACGTCACAGCGGAGTATTCCGCCAAAGACGTTCACCAGGATGCGTTTCACCTGTGAGTCGGAGAGCAGAAGCCTGAAGGCTTGGGCAACCTGCTCCTCGGTGGCTCCGCCGCCAACATCCAAGAAGTTGGCAGGCATGGCGTCGGACATCGATATGGAATCCATTGTAGCCATAGCAAGCCCCGCACCGTTGACCATGCACCCAACATCACCATCCAGCTTGACGTAGGATATGCCGAACTTGCTCGCCTCAACCTCTAGTGGGTCTTCCTGATCGGCATCCCTGAGTTCCTGAATCTGGGCGTGGCGTGGCAGTGCATCATCGTCAAAATTGAGCTTGGCATCCAGTGCCATCAGCTGCCCATCAGCGGTGATCGCAAGTGGATTTATCTCGGCAAGAGAGCAGTCGTTATTCTCGAAAAGCTTGTACAGATTGGCTATGAGTGTAGACGCAGGCCTTATGAGGTCGGCTGGGAGGTTCAGACCATAGGCCAGGTTGCGACACTGGAAGGGTTGAAGACCAATGACGGGGTCCACGTTAGACCTGAGAATCTTCTCCGGGGCTGTAGCCGCTACTTCCTCTATCTCCACTCCTCCAGCCTCACTGGCCATGATCACAGGGCACCTGGCCCCACTATCAATGATGACAGCCAGGTAATACTCCTTGGCTATCTGGGCTGGTTCCTCCAGCAGGACACGATTTACTGGTGCACCTTCAGGGCCAGTCTGATGTGTGACGAGGCGTTGCCCAAGTAAGCCCTTGGCCACAGCTTCTGCCTCTTGAGGTGAGCCAACGGACTTGACCCCTCCGGCCATGCCCCTGCCTCCCGCGTGGATCTGAGCTTTAACAACTACCGTGCCTCCCATGTCCTGTGCTATCTGACGCGCTTCCTCAGGTGTTGAGGCAACTCCAGCATTTGGCACTGGTATTCCATACTCGGAGAGGATCGCCTTTGCCTGGTACTCGTGAACCTTCATTCTGTTTCTCCTGGTTGGTTTCCGATTTTTCTATTTTCTATAAAGCTGACGAATAGTTGAGAGTACTAAAACCGTGCGAGAATTCCAGGGGCAATTTTCCAATCGGTATATGGAAAATTAACCGTTGCCATAATAGCTGTGTTATGGAGTCCTGTCCAGCGCAGTAGCCATATTCAAACACGATTGATTTTAGACCAGATGGCTAGTAATAAATGGACCTCGCTGTGCCTCCACCCGCAGCAATAACGTCCCCGTTGATGGCAATTGACCGCGGAGATGCTAAAAAGGCAACTACATAAGCTATATCACGTGCATCTATTATCCGCTTCACGGTATTGCCGTCAGCCATGCGGTGCTCTGCCTCGTCCACGGTGATGCCGAGCTTCTGGGACTGGCTCTGTATAGAAGAAGAAGTCCTTTCAGTCCGCGTCGCGCCAGGGTGCACCACAGTTACGTTAATACCATTGGGGCCAAGCTCATCAGCCAGATTCTTGGTCATGGCTACCAGCGACACATTGCGCATGCTTCCTATGGTATTGCCAGATTGCCTGGCGGCCAGGCCGCTGATGTTAATTATACGGCCCCATCCATTCTGAATCATATGGGGGGACGTCTCTCTGGCGCACCTCAGATAGCCCATGACTTTTATATTCATCTCCGACCAGAAATGCTCGTCTGTAATGCCACTCAAGGGCGGGGGAGGTACGCCGCCACCAGGTTGAGCTGCACAGTTTACAAGAATATCTAGGTGCCCAAGAGTGCTAGCCGCTGCCTGTACCATATCGCGCACGGATTCGTCACTCCCCGTATCCACCTGGACAGAGACAATCTTCCGACCTGTCTCATGCGATAACTCACGTGCCGTCGCCTCCAGAGATTCCATGGTTCTTGCCGAGATGACCACATCTGCACCCTCCAAGGCCAACTCCCTGGCGATGGCCTTGCCTATCCCACGGCTGCCACCAGTCACAATAGCCGTTTTACCAGACAGTTCCAAATCCATAATATATTGTCCTTTCGGGTAATCCAGTCTTTACTATTGCCATGATAATCCACACTCAACCTGACTCAACCTACGCGGTTTTACCTGTTCACCAGATAAGAGTGATGGTATGATTACGAACTACTGACGTCAAGCATTTGCACCCATATCGCCTAAGCATTGAATCCCAGAATATTGGGTGCTATAATTCGTCGTTGGAATTGATAAATTTCTAGTAGAGCGATTTAGTCTTGCGAACCCAACATAAGGAGCGATTTATCCCATGACATATATTATTGCTGAGCCCTGCGTTGACCTTAAAGATGGTGCCTGCGTTGATGTCTGCCCAGTTGACTGCATATACGGCCTGGATAATGAAACCGACAGGATGCTCTACATCTCCCCAGACGAGTGCATAGACTGCGCGGCTTGCGAGCCTGTGTGTCCGGTGAACGCCATCTTCACTGAAGATGACACTCCAGCGGAGTGGAAGGGCTGGGTTACAGTAAACTACGACTTCTTCAAAGACGAATCAGGCGCACGGGCGCAAGTTGACCAGCTAAAGCCTCGCAGCTAAATCTTCAACTACAGCAAACCATATGCGCTTAAGCCAAGGAATCTCCTGCGAAAAGAGACTCTTTGGCTTTTCGTTTTTGCAGCTATACGTGCTGGCACTATTTGTGAGCGAGCAGGGTTAACAATTTCGTTGACGCCCAACCATAATTATGCCTATACGCGGTCAAGCCTGAGAAGGCGTGTGGTAGTTCAACCCGAACAGCTGGGGTCGCAGTAATCGATGAGAAGCTGAAGAGCCCCGGCAATATGTGCGAGTTTCACCAATGCCAAGGGGCTGGACACGCCTCCTTATCGGTGGACCGCCAAAACTACCGCCAGCCCACGGACGCGTATGGGTGGCAGAAGATGCTTGCCTGGTATGAGAAGTATCTGAGCGCCTGAGTAGGTCAGGCAAGTAGTAAAAAGTTCTGTCCGAATCAGCCGCCAGAGATGGCACATCCCGGCGTAAGCACCTCCGGGAAATCACGGCATCGCTGGGGTCGGTCTTCGTAGATACGGCACTTTGAGGTCAATGAGTCCAGCATCGGGCAGTGCTCACCCTCATGCTCCGAAAAACGAACCCATCCGTCGCCATCCTGAGTTCGCGTAATCGCCGGCTCCACGCCAAGACTTTCAGCGCGCTCTTTGAAATCGTTGACTTCGCTGCTGCTCAACACCAGCAGCAACGAGCCGCGGCAACACATGGCCTTGCACTGATTCATGCAGATGTGACCGGCAGCTTCTGCGCTCAGCCCTGCCATTAAGTGTGGCGGCATCTAGTCCCTGAAGTTCACGTATTGCAGTGGATGCTCGATTTCCATTTCCTTAATGAACTCTATGGCGGCTTGAAGGTCATCACGCTGCTTGGCAGACACATGAAGCTCGATTCCCTGAATCGCTATCTGCACCTTGAGCTTGCTGGCCTTGACGGCCTTGGAGATTTTGCGCCCGAGTTCGGCATCAATCCCTTGCTTGATGTCTATGGCCTGCCTGATGCTGTCTCCGGCTGCACTCTGTGGTGATTTGAAGTCCAGCGCTCGATGGTCAACGCTCCTGCGAGCCAGGTATTTGCGAAGCAGTTCATGTAACTGGCCCATCTTCATCGTGTCGTCTGCAGTCATAGTTAGAGTATTGTCAGCGCGGCCGATATCGCATTTTGTCCCTGCAAGATCGAACCTCTGTTTTATCTCTCTCTGGATACCATTGATGGCGTTATCAATTTCCATGAGGTCTGTTTTGGAGACTACGTCAAAGGACGGCAATGTGCAAAACCTCCTGTTTGTTGTACGGCCTGAGACCTAAAGCACTCCGACTCTGGCCGTCTGAGTTAGCTGAAGGCATGATACCAGTTACAACACAACCCTTCAATTTATTGAGCCGTAAATCCATCTAACCCTACCGCACGTTTACGCCGTTCGATAGCTGTGTTAAGCATCAACCCGGCGGTCACGCCCGTGGATTGATTTTTACCATGGAACGGAACATTGAGGCAATATACATCGTGATGATGATGCCTCCCGCGGCCACGGCTATCGGCGCGGATAATACTGCCGCAACAGAGCCGGCGAAGAACCCCCCGACAGGCGTGAACCCAAATGTCAGCCCATAGACACCCATAACCCGCCCTCTCATATCATCAAGGGATATGAGCTGGAGCATAGTTCCCATTGTTACGTCGTACGCCATGAGAGAACCGCCAGCCAACGCAACCATCACCAGAGATACTGCAAACCACGGTGAAAAGGCAAAGAACACCAGCGAAACACCTGCGCAAAAGGCAGTACCCGTAAGTAAAGCCCCTTTGCTCTTGAAGTCTCCAAGGCCTGCCACTGTGAGTGTACTCAAGGTCGAACCAATTCCGCTGGCCGCGGAAAGATATCCAAGTCCCGTAGCGCCCACGTTGAGTACGTCTCTCGCCATGACCGGCATCATCACAAGGTGTGAGAAACCGAACGCCTCCATCAGCAGGCTGAGAAGCAGCAGACCGCGGATATTCCTGTTTCTCCAAATGTACTTAAGTCCCTGCCCCGTGGCCTGCAGAAAAGGCTCCCGCTGGCTGGACGCCTGGAAGCTCCCGCGGACGAACCACAGAAACCCAAGTCCGAAAATGGAACTGAACCCAGCAAAAAGATAGCTGCTACCGACACCGTACTGCGATATAAGCACCCCGGCCGCCAGTGAGCCTACGATACGGCTCATGTTCATTGCCATCAACCGCGTTGCCATTGCATTCAGCAAACGCTGCGGGCCAACAATCTGATAAACCAGGGAGTTGGAGGCAGGAAGTTGAGTTGCCATCAGCAGTCCCTGCATTAGCGCGATAATCAACATATGCCACAGTTCTATATGGTCTGTAATAATCAGAGCGCCGGTAAAGAATGCTATGACACCGCCAATGAAATGCACGGCTGCAAGCACCATGCGTTTGTCGAACCTGTCGACTATCGTTCCCCCAAAGGCCCCAAATCCGACCAATCCAAGCCCCTGAAGCCCCGCCACGGCTCCTACCCAGAAAGGCGAGTCCGTGATCTCAAGCACCAGCCAACCCTGTGCAAGCATACGAACACCCATGGACATTGAGGAAAAAAGGATGCTTGACCAAAGCCACCGAAACTGGACGACTTCGAAGGCAAGCAACAGTCTAGGGAAATTCCCTCGTTTATCTCCGCGTCTCTCTAGGGATTGGTCGTCTTCTTGCACTGCTTCTCTTTACACAGTACCCAGTCTCGGGTACTGTCAGGACACTCAGGGCGGAGAATACCATCCTGAGGATACGCGAGGCAACAGGGAAGTCTCATGGTAGTTTTCGTCTCATCATTTAGGCTTTGAAAATCGTAGTGCACTGCTCATATCATGTGTGGAAGATACTCGCTGATCACGGAAATGGATGCGCTGAAGAAAAGGTTCGGCTTCGCGAATGGGGATATGCCCCGCCAATCACGATTCAATATCGCGCCAACTCATGAAGTCATAACCGTCACCAACTCACTCACCAGTGATGGCTCACTTAACCACGCCTTGCCAATGAAATGGGGGTTGATACCATCCTGGGCCAAGGACTCATCCATTGGCAACCGCATGATAAATGCCAGGGCTGAGACCATAGATACAAGACCCATGTTCTGCCTCGGGCTTGAAAGCCGACGTTGCCTCGTGCTAGCAGACGGTTTTTACGAGTGGATGAAGGTAGGTAAGAGCAGCATACCCATGAGGGCAGTGCTCAAGTCAGCCGAGTCCTTCGCATTTGCAGGCCTGTGGGAGATCTGGAACTCACCGGAGGGTAACTTGGTAACCTCCGGCACCATCATTACCACGAAGCCCAATGCAGTAATGGAACCTGTCCACAACCGTATGCCGGTCATCCTGCCTAGGGAGACAGAGGGTCTGTGGTTGGACATGGGGCAGTCAGAACTCAGCACACTTAAGGAACTGTTGGTACCGTACCCCGCAGATGACATGGAAGTATACGAGGTGTCCAAGTTGGTAAACTCTCCAGGCAATGATACCTACGACGTCATATCGAGGGTAGCTTCATCCCACCTCGGACTGCTGATGCAAGAATGATCGCAAGGTCTGGACTGAACCTCGCTGCACAATCCTTTGCGCACTCTCTATGTTGACTGGTTAGAACACTCCCGTTAAGATTCTCGTGTATCTAACTCCTATTTGCAAATGCTGCAAAGTTTACAAAAGGTACAGCAGATACCTAAAGCATTGGCATTGGACGTTCCCAGGCGAGCAAAGCGGATGGGTTGATGGCAAAGAAACAGAACCACAGGATATTCAAGGTGCCCAGCAAAAAGATATGAAAAATCTCTGGTCAGAAAAAACCGCGTCAGAGTTGTCAGCGTTGGACCAACTGGTCTATCAGAGTCGTTTAATCGGAGCCGATCCATCGCTTGTATTATGGGGAGGCGGCAACACATCGCTGAAAACAACCGAGAGGGATTTCCGCGGCCTTGAGTGCAGCGTCATGAGGGTAAAGGGCAGCGGCACCGACATGAAATCCATACAGCGTCAGGGCTTTCCAGGAGTGCTCATGGAACATGTTCTGGCTTTATTTGGGAGAGAAGATATGTCCGACGAGGACATGGTTGATTACCTGAGACACTGCCTTGTGGAACCCGATGCACCGCGCCCGTCCATAGAGACCCTTTTGCACGCATTCATACCTCAGACGAGCATAGTCCACAGCCACGCCGATGCCATCCTATCTATGACCAACACAACTCGCCCTGAAGCCATTCTCACAGACGTCTTTGGAAGCTCTGTGGTTGCCGTATCTTATCGGCGCCCCGGGTTTCTCCTGTCCAAAGAGGTGGCACTCAGCGCAATGAACAGCCCTCAGGCTAGGGGAGTTGTCCTCCTAAACCACGGGCTTGTCACATGGGGTGATACACTAAAGGCAGCCTATGATAGCCATGTGGCTCTGGTCTCTCAGGCAGAGGAGTTCATAGAGCAGGCAGGTAATGGCAAGCGGGTATTCGCTCAGATCAAAGGAACGGAACTGAGTGCTCCTCAACGTCACGTGGTAGCCGCTTCCATTACCCCAACCATAAGAGGGTTGGTCGGTCGAGAACAACGAGCCATTCTGAGGTTTGAGGATGGCGATGAGGTGATGGAGTTTGTGAACTCGTCCCAAGCGTCTGACCTGATCTCTCTTGGAGCAGCCACGCCAGACCACCTGCTGAATACCAAAAGAGTGCCTCTACTGATAGACGTCAGTGACCCAAATGACCTGGATGTTGTGAAAGCGAAACTACAGGAAGGAATCGCCGAGTACGCCGATTCCTATGGAAAGTGGTTCGCCTTGCATAGCGATGGTCAGCACCACATGCTTGACCCGTTACCAAGGGTGATCCTGCTGCGTGGCGTGGGAATGTGGACTACAGGCAAGGACGCCCGTGCGACCAGAATTACGGCCGACATATATCGGCACACCATAGGAATCCTGGCCGGCTCTCAGGCATTGGACAAGTATGCATCGCTCTCTCTACAGGAAGCATATGACTCAGAGTACTGGCCTCTGGAGCTGTACAAACAGTCTCTGGCACCACCTGAGAAGGAGCTTTCCAGACGGATAGCATTTGTAACCGGCGCTGCCAGTGGTATTGGCAGAGCCATAGCCATACGTTTCGCTCAAGAGGGAGCGCACGTCATGGTCACGGACATCCAACTTTCAGGCGCAAAGAGAGTGGCTGAGGAGATTGCTGCACAGTATGGAGAAGACCGTGTTCGGTACTGCAAGCTGGATGTATCCAACGAGAAAGCAGTCAAAATAGCCTTTGAGGCAACCCGTCTCGCCTTTGGAGGGCTGGACATCCTGGTCTCCAACGCAGGCATTGCCATCACAAGCCCCATCGACAAACTCAGCCTCTCCGACTGGCAGGCGAGTCTGGCAGTAAACTCCACTGGGCATTTCCTGGCGGCAAAGGAAGCGGTTGGTATTCTAAGGGAGCAGGACCTCGGAGGTAGTCTGATATTCATAGCCACCAAAAACGTTCCTGCACCTGGCCAGAACATTGGGGCCTACAGCGCGTCCAAAGCTGCAGAAGCCCAACTTGCCCGTGTGCTTGCCATAGAGAACGGCTCACACGGAATCCGCTCCAACATGATCAACCCAGACGCTATATTCCGTAACTCGAATCTTTGGTCGCCTCACATCAGAGAGGAACGCGCACAGGCCCACGGAATATCCGTAGACCAGGTGGAGGATTTCTACCGTCAACGCACACTACTGAAGGTCTCTGTAACAGCGGAAGACGTGGCCGAGGCAGCCTTATACCTGGCAGGGAATCGCGCGCTCAAGACCACTGGAGCCATGCTGCCGGTGGACGGAGGCGTACGCGAGGCCTTCCCCCGTTAGAGACGTCTTTAAACGCAGAACGATGATTGTGCGGACTGGAAAATAGGAGAGAGCGGTCTGCTCGATCAGCGTTGAGAGCCCCACGCCATCTCGGCCTTATCGTGGAAAAGCTTCCATGTAACCTCTCTGGGTTGAGTAATCAGCCAGAGGGTGGCTTCCGCCGATGTGCTTGGGTCTCCTGGCCCTGTCGGAGCCATATCTGTACGCACCCAACCCGGTGACAGAGCGTTTACCGCTACTTTCCCAATTAGTTCATTTGCCGTAGCGATGGTCAATGCGTGGAGAGCCGCCTTTGAGACACCATAACCGCCCTTCAAGGTTGAGGACATAACGCCGGAAGTGGAGCCAACGTTCACAATACGAGGGTCATCGGACTTGAGCAGAAGCGGGAGCATACGTTTTGTACAAATGTAAGGTCCAAAGACGTTTATCCGTAATGTTTGCTCAAATTCTTCGTCCGTCAGATTAGAGAGCGCCACACTGTTCACTGGGGAAACGCCAGCATTGTTGACAAGGATATCCAGAGACCCCCAGTTGTCCTGTATCCATGCCGCAACCCGTTCGTTATCGGCTGGGATGGATACATCGGCCTGTAGGATGTCCAATTCCGGCAGCTCGGTTTTAGCCTGGTTTAGCTTGGTAGTATCCCTGGATACGGCAAGAACATTAGCTCCATTCTCCAGTAATATCCTGCAGATTTGGAAACCGATACCGCGGCTTCCACCTGTTACCAGCGCTTTCTTTCCTGCAAGAGACATTTTTGCCATAAATTAAATCTCCAGACGATACCAAATCTATGATCGGGCAACATTATCATTGCCATACTGATGGGTCAAGGCAGCCTCGACTACAACAGACGCCTGGGTTACACTAATTACACACCTTAGAACGTACGGAACGGCAGGGGAGAACGCCAGTATGAGTCACTCCCATATGTACAGCTATACCAGCATCAAGTCAGACACACAGGAATCTATAACGGACGATGAAGCATTCAACGCGTTGGCTGATTCCATAGACACTCAAGAGCTGGTGTTGGGCAGATCAGTGGAGTGGTCAGGCATAATCGGTGATGCATGGCAGGACGACGGAGGCCTATGGGTGGTGTACATACGAGCCATCGCGATAACTGGCAATGGCGACGATGGAAGACCATGCACCCAGAAGGACACGATGATCTGCGAAGAGATCAAGGCCGACTTGGAACCACCAATACGGCATTAACCTGCCTGTCTTGCTCAAGTTTTAGTCATATTTTTAGCTATTTATTCTTAGGAGGGTACAATTGCAAGAACTGGAACCGGTCCAACGTGCGCTGGTTGTTAGCCCACATCCAGATGATGCCGAATTTGGCTGCGGAGGCACCGTGGCACGGCTAGTACAAGCAGGAAAAGAGGTGTTCTATATAGTGGCTACAACCGGCGACAAAGGCGGTCGTGACACTGATATGACATCCGAGTACCTCCTTAACGCCCGTCAGGAGGAGCAGCAGAAAGCCGCCGATGTGCTTGGCGTGTCTGAAGTGGTGTTCCTAGATTTCGGCGACGGCGAGTTGGAGGACGACCACGCCTTCAGACGCCAACTCGTATACCACATACGCCGCCTCAAGCCTGACATT
>CAUZOU010000034.1:0-11657 GCA_963581795.1 Dehalococcoidia bacterium
GCAAAGTATCTGGAGGTAGTGCGGAAGAGCGGACTCGTAGATGTTCAGGAAGGCGCTATGGTGGATGTTTTCTCAGGCTCGCCTGACGAATCCTACGCAAGAGAGTTTGACACGAACGGTCTCACCTTCACCGCGACAAAAACGGCGTAATCTCGACCCGTGCTGAAAGCTAATGACCCGAAAGCCTGGCCTGACATCTGGACGTTTACAAAAATTATTGCGACTCTATCACAACCACACCGGTTGTACCGTCGACCGTGACGGTCACTCCGTCCAGAATGAAGTTCGTACCGTTAACCGTACCAACCACAGCTGGAATGCCAAATTCCCTGGCAACCACTGCTCCGTGAGACATGGGCCCTCCGGAGTTGGTAACAACGGCCCCAATAATCCCGTAGTACGGAGTCCAGGCTGGCGTCAGGCTGCGTACAACAAGGACTTCACCGTCCTGAAGAGAGCTTGCCTCGTCCAACGACTGAATGACTCTGGCCCTACCGCTGTGACTCCCCGGAGAGGCCGCAATACCCTTGACAAGCCTCTGAGTAGCACCTTCCACGGGTATTTCATCTGTCGACACCGGCGTCTCTGGCGAAAGACCCAGAAAAAGTGGCGGCAGTGTCGCACGGAACCTCTCCTGCATGGTACGTCGATGTTCCACTTCCTCAGTTGATAGGCTAGGCCATCCCTCGAGTACCTGGACCAGTTCAGGCCTGCGATGGTAAAAAACATCCTCGGCAACACTCAAAACTCCCTTGTCACGAAGGTGAGCACCAACGGCCAGCCAGCGGACGCGGGACGCGGCAAAGAGCCGCTGATCGCACCACAGGTTGTGGTCCTCAAGGTTAGGTATGAGCTGCTGCGCCATCTCCATCAGGAGAACAAGATCGCTGGTATCCTTGTCACTACTTGAGCTGCCACGTACCTCCGCCTCAAGTTCAAAACGTCTGCGCGTATGCTGTATAGTGGCTTCCCTTGGGCTCTTTGAGTCGTCCTGCGCGGCATACGCTCGTATCATTGCAAGCGGGATTGGAGAACCGTCACGCCATGTGGCCAAGTCCTGCAATCCGTTGTTGGCCGTGCAACCAAAGTCCTTGAGCATCGCGTCGAACCCCTCTTGGAACGCCTTGGCGGCCGCTGTGTCAGGCAATTGGGCTCCTGTATCCACTATGCGCTTGAGTGAATCGTCAGCACGCAGGATTCGACTCAAGTCCCACAGGGCACCCGCTCGCGCTAAGGAACGATTTGGGAATCCCAGCAGCAGAGCCATTACATCAGTGCTGCGACTCTCTCCGAAGCGCTTCACATACTCCTCCGTGAATCTGGCAACAGCCACTCTGGATGGGCCTACTGCTGAACGGTGTATTCCACCAAAGACACGCCTGTACTCCTGGTCCTGACCGTCTAGTACCTCGCCCCATTTGCCAGCCTGAACCGTCGCACCTTCGAAGTCTTCCAGCATAATAGCCACCTTCTCTACCTCAGGTAGCCATTCCTCGCGCCACTTCGTCAGGTCTTCCACCTGCTCAAGCTTTGTTATCGTACCGAAGGGAAAAGCTGCACCTGTCGGATTCCCTACGTCACGCGCGTAGTTATATCCGTTTACGTTCAGAGTGGTGGGAAGTCCGTCTGGATTACTCACTGCTCCGGCCACTGGAGGTGCGCTTGCTATGAGAGGCGTATGTGAGGCCGGGTTGTGCTCGTCCTGAAGAGTCCACGTGAACTTCTCGTATCTTGGATCGGGCAGAGGAAATTCGGCTATTTGCGTCATGCGACCTCCGTTCAATTGTTGCACGGAATATGGTGATGCAGTTTACAACACCTTTGCGTTCTCTTCCAGTGGCTCCTCTATGCTGCCAGGATGGCAGTCACTTCGCCGACGGTGATATACTATCACGACGCGATTGAAAGCTTCACCGAGAGTGAACGTGGATGAGACACATGAATATTCTATGGCTGGGAGAGCCGGACAGCGATAATCTCTCAATAGTAGGTGGAAAGGTTGCCAACCTGAGCGCCCTCGCTGAGAGCTACCGCGTTCCACCCGGGTTTGCCGTCACCGCAGAGGCCTTCGATAAGGCCATGAACGGTGGTTTCCCACAGGACGCCGCTGCTGACCAGGGACACATAATCCCGGAGTCCCTGTACGGCCTCATAGCAAGTTCCTATCGTACGTTGTCCGATCTTTGCGAACAGAACCCGCTCAGCGTGGCTGTCCGCTCCTCAGCTCTTGACGAAGACGGCACATCAGCCTCCTTCGCAGGCCAGCACGATACATTCCTCAACGTCGTGGGCGAGCACGCAGTAGCCAAGGCAATTGCCGACTGCTGGCGCTCAGCCTACAGCCCCCACGTTCTGGAGTACCGGCGACGGCTCGGCCTCCCGCTGGACAACATGAAAATGGCAACACTTGTACAGCAGCTTGTGCCCGCAGACACCTCCTCGGTTGTATTCGGTGCAAATCCGATTACAGGAAACCTGGATGAAATTGCAATAAATGCTAGCTGGGGCCTCGGCGAAAGTATAGTCTCAGGAACAGTCACCCCGGACAACTTCATCCTACGTAAATCCGATATGGAGATAATTACCGCGGACATTGGTGAGAAAGCCAGTATGACCGTGCCAACCTCTGGGGGAACGCAGGAAATAGATGTGCCGATGGAATTCCAAAGACGACCATCAATCACCAACGATCAGGCTATCGAAATGGCGCGCCTCGCAGTCGACCTAGAAGCCAGGATGGGCTGGCCCGTCGACATCGAGTGCGCATACTATCAGGATCGCCTATACCTGCTCCAGTGCAGGCCAATCACAACCCTTTGATAGCCTGTGACTGCCGTGAAATGCCCCCGCCTCCGGGAACATAACAACGTGACCTTATCGGTCTGGTGCATTGTTAGAGAGACGGTCACACACAAGAGATGCCATGAGCAACATTCAGAACCTTCAAAAACATCAAAGAGTACGTGTCGGCATCGTTGGTGCCGGGGCCAACAGCCGCGCCAAGCATATCCCAGGTTTCCAGTCTATTGATGGAGTAGAGGTCGTTGGTGTAGCCAACAGAAGCCGCGACTCCGGCCGGCACATCGCAGATGAGTTCGGCATCAAGCGCGTTTACGATAGCTGGCATGAACTAGTGCAGTCACCAGAAATCGACGCAGTCTGCATCGGCACATGGCCATACATGCACTGTCCAATCACGCTGTCTGCCCTGGAGAACGGCAAGCATGTCCTCACGGAAGCCCGCATGGCAATGGACGCATCGGAAGCAAGGGCCATGCTACAAACATCGCGGCAAAACCCGCAACTGGTCGCCCAGGTGGTGCCGTCACCGTTCACATTGAAGGTCGACCGCACGATTCAGGACACAATCGGGTCGGGCTATTTGGGAGCCATCACCGCCATAGAATTGCGCGCCACTCAGGGAAGCTTCCCTGAATGGGGAGGCCATTTGCAATGGCGTCACGACCGCTCCGTCAGCGGATACAACATACTGAACATGGGAATTTGGTATGAGGCCCTGATGCGCTGGGTTGGTCCCGCCACCGAAGTGTTTGCCATGACCAAAGTGACTGTCCCTCAGCGGATTGGCACCAGTGGACTGCTTGGGCAGGTAACCGTGCCAGACCATGTGGACGTACTATGCCGTTTTGCAGGCGATGCACAGGCGCATTTGGCCTTCAGCGCAGTCACAGGCCTTGGCGCGACTGGTGATGCGTGGCTATTCGGCACCGAGGGCACACTTCACCTGGACACCGGCTCCATGACCTTGTACGGCGGACGACGTGGTGAGGACGTCCTTATGGAGATTGCAGTTGCCACTGAAAAAAAGGAGTCCTGGCGGGTGGAAGAAGAGTTCATAAATGCCATCCGCGGGCTGGAACAGGTTAGGCTGACCACCTTCGAGGATGGTCTAGCCTACATGGAATTCACGGAGGCCGTCACAAAGAGCGCTCAGTCGCGGCAGTCCATCTTTCTTCCTCTTTAGTCAGAGCAATTTGACCCGCACCCCAACGAGAGGCCGTAGTCGTGGGGACCTTATCAGGCCTATCTCGTCCCTCAGAACCTGGTAAAAACGCTCTTTGCCGCCTTTTCAAACCAGCGTTCATGTCCACACTCGTCCAACAGAATGAACCTGAAGTCTCTTAGGACGCTGGATAGAGGATCTTTGACTCCCTCGTACGGGTGTGAGTCATAACTGCCATGAACCTCTACTGCTTCGCTCTGGTGCTCCAGAGGGTCATACATATCCGCACTGGACATCAGTGCGCCAAAACGGGCCAGAACGCCTGGTTGGTCTCCTGTCGTTGGGTTTTGCAGGGTTTCCACCAGTGTAAGTGCCTCCACCCTCTCGACCTCGCTGAGCCGACCAAGCCCCGTTTCCATGATTCGTTTTGCATACGATTCCTCGAAGGGGCCGCTTCCTATCAATATGAGCTCCCGCACAAAAGCGGGGTATCTTGATGCAAGAATAAACCCCAGCCATGCGCCCCACGACCAGCCTATAAGTGTAACCGGGAGTTGGCCATTCTCTTCCAGGACGGCAAGCAACTCCTGTACCTGACCTTCAAGTGACATCGCCTATTGAAGCGGTTACAGGACGCCCCTCAGGGACGAAAGTTCGCGGGCAACCGGCGCAACTCCCCCCGGTGCTCCAGGCCTTCCGTGAAGGACAGCCACATCAAAGGGTTCCGACCCGTATGACCTGAATTGTTGGGTTGGTTCTGACATTTCACAGTAAACTTCGCGGTTATTAGTCTGCGCAAAATGTTTAGCCTGTGCCTTTTTTGCCATAACCATCTACCGTTCCATCACAAAAGACTGCCCGACCTGGATTCGAACCAGGGATTTCAGCTCCAAAGGCTGACGTGCTACCGCTACACTATCGGGCATCGTACTCAACGCAGAACACGTAGCATTGTAATACGGCTACGCAACAGGGTCAAAAGTGCGAAAAATCGTCATTCCAATTGACACTTGTAGCCACAGGAATTATAATTTAGCAGAAGGATCATGCCAAAACGAACTTATCAACCAAAAGTCAGGCGAAGGAAAAGAGTCCACGGCTTCTTCTCACGTATGTTCACGCGCGGTGGCCAGAACGTCCTCAAACGGCGCCGTTTCAAAGGTCGGGAGAAGCTCACGGTATAGCTGCATGCAGCCCACTCCATCCTCGCAGATTGTCCTTAGGCTAAATGCAAAAGGAGCTACGCCTCAGGAGAGCCCAAGACTTCTCGCATGTCTATAACCTTGGGCGTTCCTGGGTTAATGGCCTCTTAGTTCTTAAGGCGTTGCCCACCGACGTGGAGAGTGTCAGCAGATTCGGGTTTACCGTAGGGAAACGGACTGGCAACGCGGTTGTTAGAAACACTATAAAGCGAAGACTGAAGGAAGCGGTTCGCCACACCCCTGTCAAGAGTGGATGGGACGTAATATTCATCGCACGAGGTAGGGCTAGGTACGCCGACTACGATCAGCTAAAAGCTTCGGCAATCGGACTGCTCCGCAGGGCTGACCTGCTGGTGGTAGTTTCTCAAGTAGAGAAAGTGAGATCATGAAGAAGGGAAGTATGTTGGTCATCCGGCTGTACCAAAGAGCGCTTTCGCCATTCTTACCGGTCACATGCCGGTACGAACCTACCTGCTCCGAATACTCCCACCAGGCTATCTCACACCACGGACTTGTACGCGGACTGTGGCTGAGTCTGCGAAGGCTTGCACGGTGCACGCCCGTCGGTGGAACAGGCTACGACCCTGTACCCTGATCTCATCCTTACCATGAGCATCTATCTACCTGGTACTCAAGGGGCGCTCCGTGCAACCCTTATTCTATGGCATTGTGGAGTAGCTAAATCGTAACTAACTCAGCGTCATCTAGGGCACCTTGCCGCCTCTGGCTCCTTCTAGTGCCACTGGCTCTTATGTCGTTGGTTGGCTGTCAGACAGGCAATTTCTCAGCAGAATCAGGATGGTCCGGTGCAGTCGTAGCCGACGACGTTGTCTACATAGGCTCTCGTCAGGCCGAACTCCTTGCCATTGATAAAGCAAACGGTACTCTCATGTGGAGCTTCTCAGGAGACGAGGACGATTCCCTGGAAGGGATTTACGGCAGCCCAGCAGTCAGCGATGAGCTTGTCTTCGTGGGCGGCTACAACGGCACTCTCTACGCACTGGACAGGATAAACCAGACCAAAGTGTGGGACTTTGCAACCGAGGACCGCATCGTCGGTTCGCCAGTGGTGGCTATGAACACGGTACTCGTGGGCACATCTTCTGGTATCCTCTACGCATTTGACGCTGCACAGGGGATAAAGAAGTGGCAATTTAAGACTGGAAACAAGATATGGTCAGCCCCTGTAGTGGACGGGAACACTGTCTACTTCGGCTCACTTGACCACAATGTCTACGCGGTCACCCTAGATGGTGGAGAGGAACTATGGCGCTTCCAGACCGATGGTGCAGTGGCCTCAACACCGCTGATAATGAACGGGCGCGTATACATCGGCTCCTTTGATAGAAACTTCTATGCACTTGATGCCGACACGGGCACCGAGGTATGGTCCGCTCCATTTGAGGCCGAGAACTGGTTCTGGACACAGGCCGTCTCGGACGGAGACACCATATACGCCGGCTCGTTGGACGGAAACCTCTACGCCATTGACGCAGATACCGGAACAGCCGCGTGGACGTCTCCATTTGAGACGGGTGATCCCATAGTATCCACACCCGCGCTGATTCCAGAGGGTGTGACCGTCGCCAACGACAAGGGTAACCTGTTTCTCGTACGTGCCCAGGACGGACAGGAGATACGCTCCTTCTCAGCCAAAGACCGCATACGCGCTCCACTTACAACCTCACCTACAGGCTCAATCGTATACTTCATCTCCATGAACCACTCGGTACGGGCTGCTGACCTGGAGGGCGGTTTCTGGAGAGAAGTGTGGTGCTTTAACACCGAGGATAAGAACACCCAATGCAAATAAACCCCACAGCCGGGCCACATGTGCGGCTTAGACAACTGACCAATAACAACTCACTTCATGGAACGGTGAGGTAGGGCATGCTGGACTTTATAGGCCTGATATGGAATCAGCTCATACTGGGACCAATGGTGAACAGCCTAGTGTTCCTCTACGCCATCCTGTTCAACAACTTCGGACTCAGCATTCTGGTGTTCACCGTCATCATCCGCCTGATTACCGCACCCCTGACTCTCAAGCAGATTAGGATGACACGTGGGATGTCACAGCTACAACCATTGGTGAAGGAACTGCAGAAAAAGTACGCCGATGATAAGCCACGTCTGTCCAAGGAGACTATGGCCCTGTACAAGACATACGGCGTCAACCCCTTGGGGTGTCTTGGCCCAATGTTCATTCAGATGCCTATCTGGATTGGACTGTACCAGGGAATCATACAGACCCTGCCGGCCCAGCCTGAACGTCTGATAGGTCTCTCACAGAAATTGTATTCCTGGCTCCCCTTTGTCAATGAGGCGGTGCCGCTGGATAGCACATTCCTCTGGCTGGACCTAGCCCTTGGCCCAGGAGACCAGAACGACTTTCTGCTTCCAGCCTTGGTTGGGTTATCAATGTGGGCTGTTCAGAAGATGTCCACAGTTCCCTCGGCAGATGCCAGGCAGGCCCAGACAAACAAGATGATGCTGTGGATGATGCCACTGATGCTGACATTCTTCTCATTTCAGCTCCCCAGTGGCCTCGCACTGTACTGGGTAGCTTCCAATCTAATCCAAATGGGTATTCAGTACTTTATTACCGGTTGGGGAAACCTACTCCCATCCAAAAAGCCAGCACAGACCCCACAGGCTCCGACTGCCCAGCCGGACAAGGAGATAGAGCAAGATGGAAAATCTGGAAGTGACGGGACGAACAGCGGAGGAAGCGATAGAGATCGCACTAGAACAGCTAGGCGCAGACCGCGACCAGGTAGAAGTAGACGTAATCAGTCACGGTAAGGGAGGAATCCTCGGCTTCGGAGCCGAACCCGCTAGGGTACGAGTGACCCTCACCAACCCTCCATCGGATCTTGTAGCCGTATCCAAACTCGTCTTGGATAACCTCCTTCGGGCAATGAAGGTGTCCGCTCAAACTACGTCCAGACCCCAGGAACCCGGTAACGAGGATACCGTAGAGATGGACATAGAGGGCGAGGATTCAGGGCTCCTCATTGGCCGACGTGGCGAGACACTCAGAGGCCTCCAGTTCATAGTCAACCTCCTGGTCAACCAGAGATCAGAGGGCCGGGTAGCCCTGGACGTCGAGGGTTACAGAGAACGCCATTACGCCTCCCTAAGAACACTGGCAGATCGTGTAGCAGAGCGTGTGACCGCCTCCGGAAACTCCGTTACCCTTGAGCCAATGGCCGCCAACGAACGACGGATCGTCCACATGGCCTTGGCAGAGCACCCTGAGGTCACCACCGAGAGTGCAGGGATGGGAGAGGCCAGAAAGATAACCATCTCTCCCCGGTAGTAATAATCTCTTGAAACTCCGTACGGTTTCAAGGGCTACGACTCAGCCACACCTGGGAATCGCTTGGCCGCAATACATCAATAAGGTGTTGGCCTACATAACGCGAGGGTACGAACTGCTGGCGTTCAGACTCGGCGACTTCCACTGACACTGGGGCAGGGTTCCAGCAGGCACAGTGTAAGACGATGAATTCCCATACAACACTGTCTTGCGTGAGGTATACGAGGAAAGCAGCTTACATAATGTCAGGGTTGTACGACTTCTGGGACGCTACCTCCACGGACGACATCACCCCACCGCAACGAGAACCACAATCGTCATGTCTACCACCTGGAAACAACAGGCACTGTAGAGTCAGAATGACTCCACTATGAAAAACATCCCCGCGGTGGTGGCACGCCCATCGCCTTCTCATTCTTTTAGATGAAAATTGACAGCTAGGAACTGAGACTCGCAGACGCGCAAGGAGACCTTCTCTACAAATTCGGCTAGAGAAGGTCTCCTTATATATCTCGCACTAGCACAGGCACCCGGTGCCGTGTTTTTCTTCTATTTCCCGTCCTTTTCCAACAAGGACTTCAGGATCCGTCCGGGGTTCATTGGCAGGTCATACATTCTCACCCCTATGGCATGGGAGATCGCGTTGGCAATCGCCGGAAGAGGAGGCACAATGCACACTTCACCTACGCCGCGTACGCCGTAGGGGTGGCCTGGATTTGCGACCTCAACCAAGATCGTGTCTATCATGGGAAGATCAAGGGACGTTGGCATACGGTAGTCCAGGAAGGAGGCGTTTGTCATCAGTCCCTTGTCGTTGTAGAAATATTCTTCGTTGAGTGCCCAACCGATACCCTGTACAGCACCACCCTGTAGCTGCCCCTCAACGTAGGCGGGGTGAATAGCCTTGCCGACGTCCTGGATGGATGTGTAGCGAAGGATCTCCACCTTGCCCGTCTCAGGGTCTACTTCAACATCCACAATGTGGTTCGCAAAGGCGGCTCCAACGCCCCGAGGCGAAACTGTGCTCTTACCAAGAAGGGGACCACCCGTCTCCATCAATCGGCCTGATAGCTCCTTGAATGTGATACGTTGTTCGTGATCGCCCTTACGTGTGAAGACTGCGTCACTGAACTCAACCTCATCTTCGGATGTCTCCCATAGTTTGGCAACTCGCTCTTTCATCTGAACCACTATATCTTGGGCAGCGTCGTGAGCGGCCCAGCCGGTGGCAAAGGCGGTGCGACTTCCTCCGGTCACACCCGTATAC
Source organism: Dehalococcoidia bacterium (assembly GCA_963581795.1). GTDB lineage: Bacteria > Chloroflexota > Dehalococcoidia > Lucifugimonadales > UBA2985 > JASLXI01. The sequence continues at coordinate 9,756 of CAUZOU010000034.1, forward strand.
CCTATTGAACTCGTGTCTCCAACCGAGGGGTGAATGTCCTCAGCACGAAGTCCCAACACCTCGGCGGCCTGCATCGCCGTTGCGGATCTGGTACCTCCAATGTCCACGGAGCCGGTGACCATCTCAGCTGTACCGTCTCCATTCACAGCGATAGTGCAACTTGACTGGCCTCCGCCGTTGAACCAGAACCCGCTGGCAATACCCCTGCCCCGATATTTCCCTTCCGTCTCTCCAAGAGGGCTGTTGAAGTGTGGACTCGCCTTGGCGGCTTCGAGAACTTCCACGTTCCCAACCCTTCCAAAGGGAACACCGGAAGCCTGTCGGTCTCCCTCCTTTGAGGCATTTTTCATGCGGAATTCCAGGGGGTCCATTCCAAGCTGCTCGCAAATCTCATCTGCCACACACTCCATGGCGAAAGTGGCCTGAGGAGACCCTGGAGCACGATATGCGGACGTCTTTGGCTTGTTCACCACCACGTCATTCGCATCTATGAGTATGTTCTCAATATTGTACATGTTCATCATGCACATGGCACCAGCGTTCACCGCAGAGCCGGGATATGCGCCAGCTTCAAAGGCCAGGTAGGCTTGCGCAGCAACGATGCTCCCGTCTTTCTTGACACCCATTTTCACCCATGAATACGTACCGGAGCCGGGGCCCGTGGCTTCCAATACCTCTGCTCTGGTCAGCGTCATCTTCACTGGCTGCCCTGTCTGGAGCGACAGGTAAGCGGCAGTAGGCTCCTGATACAGAGGCATCTTCCCGCCAAACCCTCCGCCAATCTCCATTGGAATGACTCGTACCTGTGACACAGGGACTCCAATAATGGCCGCTGTGTTTTGACGCACTCCAAAATGGCCCTGGTTACTGGTCCAGATTGTAATCTCGCCATCGGCATTCCACAATATCGTATTTGACTGAGGCTCTATGTATCCCTGATGTACAGTGGGAGTCGTAAACTCCCGCTCAATTATCAGGTCAGCCTCCTTGAACCCGTTCTCCACATCACCGGCACTGAACCGGGTGTGCGTGGCCACATTGCTAATCTTACCCGTGTCCTGACCAAGTGACTTGGTTGTCATGGTCTCGTGTAGGATGGGAGCGCCCTCCTGCATAGCCTCCGGCGCAGTGAGCACCGGGGAAAGGACTTCGTACTCCACCTCAATAAGAGCCAATGCCTCCTCCGCAGTATGGAGGGAGTCAGCGGCCAGAGCCGCTACCGGATGCCCCTTGTACAGAACCTTCCCCCTAGCGAGGACGTTCTCGGAAACGAACCTCAGGTTGACCATCGGTCCCTCTCCCAGGGATATGGGCTCATCAGCTGGCACCGGTAGGTCCTTGCTTGTTACAACAGCCTTCACACCAGGATATTGCAGAGCCTTGCTCACATCAATTGACTTGATGCGAGCATGAGCGTGCGGGCTTCGCAGGGTCTTGCCGTGCAGAAGATCGGACGCAGTAATGTCGGCACTATACTTGGCCCGGCCAGTAACCTTGTCCACTCCATCATGCCTAATGGGCCTTGTGCCCACCACATTGTATTCATTGGGACGCTCAGTAGTTGTAGCCATTCGTACCTACCTCACTCTATTAATTGCGATGCAGAATAAATTCCTCGATAGTCTAACATAATAACGCCTAGTATCTCAAGGCATTGGCTATGTAACCGTTAAACTAAAAAGAAGTGGCCCCCAAACCTCAACGGCTTTCGAGAGCCACTTCAATAAACCTCTTATGCGTGCGGACGCTGTGCAGAGTCAACCCCATTTAGGTCTGCAAACGGCCTTTAGCCCTGTTCATGAACACCGGTATTAGAACAAGCATTCCGAGGAATAAAGCGGCGACACCGGGCAATGACAATGCTGGAACAGACGTCACCGACTTGTCGAATGTGACTGAGGA
>CAUZOU010000035.1:0-11486 GCA_963581795.1 Dehalococcoidia bacterium
GACGGTGCAGGTTATGGAACAGCACTCCAACAACATACTTATACGACCTCTGCTTCTGTACGAAGGTCCAATGGACGTGGAGTATGTGCCCATAGACGAGCGCGAATAGCTTAGAACTGTGTAATAGATGGCAAATCGCAAGGGACGCTCTTGACTAGGAGCGTCCCTTGCGATTTGCCATCTATTGATTCATGCGGGAGAGACCAAATGGAAGTTGGTGTCGAGAGTGACATCAGAAAACTCATAGTCAAGCATGGTAAGATCGCCTTTGCCGAGTTCATGGAGATGGCTCTTTTTTCACCACGTGGAGGCTACTATACCTCAAGAGAGCATGCTAAAGAAAAGGACTACTACACCGCACCTGTAGCTCACCCGATCTTTGGTGCCTTGGTGGCGCTTCAATTGGAGCAGATGTGGGAACGCATGGGTTCGCCATCTCCCTTCTATGTGTTGGAGGCAGGTGCAAGTGGTGGTGTCCTTGCCGGGGACATTCTGGCGTATTCATCATCACTGCCATCAGGGTTTTCCGATGCCCTTGAATACATAGGGATAGACTACGATGTGCCCAATGGATCTCCACAGGATGCCAATTTCATTAAGGCAAGCGGCCTGCCGTTTAGGAACTTGGTCGGCTGCGTCCTTTCGAATGAGCTGTTCGATGCCTTCCCCGTCCACCGCTTTGCCATACAGGATGGACGTGTCAAAGAAGTCTACGTCACCCTGAAAGAAGATGAGTTTGCAGAAGTCACTGACGAGCCTTCCACTCCGCGGCTGGAACAGTGGCTATCCGGCCTTGGCCTTGACCTGCCGGAGGGCTTCCGTGGAGAGGTAAATCTGGCTATGGACGACTGGATATATGAGCTATCCCAGGTGCTGAAACAGGGGTTTGTGCTCACCTTCGACTACGGTCACATGGCGCAGGATATGTACTCGTCAATGAGGTCTCGCGGCACACTGCGATGCTATTACAGGCATCTTCTTGAAGGCAACCCATACCGTAGGATAGGTCATCAGGACATCACGGCACATGTCGATTTCACGTCGCTAATGCGCTCTGGAGAAGAGCATGGACTGGCTTCGGTTGGCTACACCACGCAAAAAGAGTTCCTGCGTAACATCGGTTTTTTGGGATTTCTGGAATCCCTTGGCGAGCGACAGCTACCACAAAGAGAACGGGACGCCAACCGTATGGGGATGCTGGAGCTTGTCAAAGACGGTGAGATGGGAGACTTCAAAGTATGTGCCCAGGCGAAGGATTTTGACTACGATACCAAGCTGTTTGGCTTTGATACCGACAGTCCTTTGAGAATGAGCAAAGACAAAAACTTTCCCCCACTACCTCTTCTGTCAGCGGAGCATCTTGATTTAATGGCTGGTAGTTACCCTCACCTCTCCTGGGAGTGGGAAGACATGTGGCCCTTTCGGAAAGAGGGACAGTAGGACGCTCCCTGCACCCGCAGTTGACAGATGTTATGTTGGTCTGCGGAAACAACCCCTCTGTAATTCTGAACGAAGTGAAGAATCTAGGGGGTGATAATCAAGCGTTCAATGTGAGCCTATCAAATAGCTTGTGTGGTTGGCTATTTGCCTACACGTTGGGTATTTCTCCCAAAGGTTCACTTAGCAACAACCCAAGCCTGCCAAACTGCCTGATCGGAGCGCTGTTCAGGTATCCGCACACCCTACGCTAGGCGTTCCTTTAGCAGACGGACCGCGGCCTCTATCCCATCGGGGTGATCGAAGACTGCTGAGCCTGCCACCACAACCTGTGCTCCTGCCTTAGCCACCAAGGGCGCGGTGTTGGTGTTGATGCCACCGTCAACCTCCAACTCAGCTTGAATTTGCCTCTGCTCCATGAACTGACGCACACGTGCAATCTTCTGAGGGCTTTCAGTGATGAACTTCTGGGCGGGGAGCCCTGGGTTCACCGTCATCACCAGTATTTGATCGAGCAACGGTAGAACTTCTTCAATGGCTGTCACAGAGGTGCCCGGGCTTATTGCAACTCCTGCCCTGGCCCCGTGCTCCTTTATCTGGGCTATGGTCCAGTGCAGCTGGGTGCACGCCTCTGCGTGGAACGTGATTATGTCCGCACCCGCGTCTAGAAAGGAGGCGATGTGACGCTCAGGCTGTTCCACCATCATGTGTATGTCCAAAGGCAACTGAGTCCATTTCTTTATGGCCTCCACCGTTCGCGGGCCCCAGGTGAGTGCGGGTACAAAGTGGCCGTCCATTATGTCCACGTGTATGAGGTCTGCTCCGGCCTTTGTTACCTCTGCAACGTGCTCGCCAAGGCGCGCGAAGTCTGCCGACAGTATTGACGGAGCCAGTTTGATGTTGCTCATCGGGCCCACCTGGTTCTTGGGTCGATGTCGTAGAGTAACTGCTGTAGTGCGGACTGGTATTTTGCCTCGCTACGCCATTCCGAGAAATCGAGGACATGGGTCGCCAGTACATCTGCCTTCTGTTCATGTTGCCATTCGTTTACAATGTAGTCGTCAAGGCGTATGGGAAACAGCACGTCTTCATTCAACAATTCGGGTTCCATGCCGCGCGTTTCTGCACGCTTCTTGCGACGGTTGTTTGCAGTCTTGATAAGGGATTCTTTCTGTAAGGCACGTTCAATCTCCCGAGGCACCCCATCCATTTGCAGAGAATTTTGTGAACAGATAGTCAACATCTTATCGTCGTCCTTAATCGGGCGGCCAATCTTAGCCCACACCTTTCTGCCTGCAACTGTGTCCTGGACGTATTCCCAGCAGGGCATGCCCATGGCATTCAAGTCTCTACACAGACGGTTAGCCAACTCTGCATCCACGGATGAGTAGCTCACGAAGCAACGGAAGTGTTCTCTCTCGCTGTTTATGTGTATTACCAAGGCTGTTTACCTAACTCCCAACGGCCTATCCAGGATTTGACGGGCCTCTTTCAGTGCTTCTTCGACCCTCCGCTGGTTGGTGCCTCCAGGCACATCGCGGCTGGCGATGGATGAGTCCGCGTTTATGGCGTATATGTCCTCATCGAAACGGGGCGAGAGGTTTTTGTACTCCTCCAGACCCAACTCGGCCAGTCCCTTGCCGTTGGAATCGGCATAGCGCACAAGGTTGGCTACGATGCCGTGTGCGGTGCGGAATGACTCGCCCTTACTCACAAGGTAATCTGCGAGGTCTGTGGCTAAAATGTTGCTGTCCAGTGCGGCTTCGCGGGCGCGCTCGGTGTTGACGGTCAGGGTGCTAATCATGCCGCTAAATACACCCAGGGTGCTTAGAATGGTGTCCACCGTATCGAAGAAGCCTTCCTTGTCCTCTTGAAGGTCACGGTTGTATGTGAGGGGCAGTCCCTTGAGTATAGTCAGTATTCCCATAAGGTGGCCATAGACACGGCCGGTCTTGCCGCGGGCCAACTCTGCAAAGTCCGGGTTGCGCTTCTGGGGCATAATACTGCTGCCTGTTGTGTAGTCATCGTCCAGTCGAATGAAGCCGAACTCCTGTGACGACCAGAGCACCAATTCCTCTCCCAGGCGTGAGAGGTGCATCATGCACGCGGCGGCGTCGGCATGGTACTCCACCAGGAAGTCCCTGTCGGCGACGGCGTCCATGCTGTTCTTGCTTATCTCTCGGAATCCCAACTCATTGGCAACGAACTCACGGTCTAAGGGGTACGGAACCCCGGCAAGTGCACCGCTACCAAGCGGAAGTACGTCTGTCCTATACAGGCAGTCCTGGAAACGCTCTCTGTCTCGCTGAAGCATATGGAAGTAGGCCAGCAGGTGGTGTGAGAACAGGACTGGTTGGGCGCGCTGTAGATGCGTATAGCCTGGAATAACCACGCCTTGATTAGCTTCGGCGGTGGTAAAGAGAACAGCCTGAAGCGCCTTTAGCCCTTCCTGTGTGGTCCCTATGGCCTCCTTGCAGTAGAGGCGCATATCTGTGGCCACCTGGTCGTTGCGGGAACGGCCAGTGTGCAGCTTTCCTGCCACGTCGCCGATCTTCTCGAAGAGGCGAGCCTCTATGTTCATGTGGAGGTCTTCCAAGTCCTCTTTCCAGGGGAAGGAGCCTTCCTCGATTTCCTGCCGTATGCTGTTGAGACCCATGCCGATGAGCTCAGCATCCTTGTCGGTGATTATGCCCTGTTTCGCGAGCATACGAGCGTGTGCCATCGACCCGACCACGTCCTGTCTGTACAGGCGGTGGTCGTAGCGGATGGAAGCGGTAAAGGACGTGGGTCTTTTTTCGTTGGACATTGGTTTATTATTTATTATGGGAGTTTAACAGCATTTCCCCTTGTTACTCACTGCTCTCGTTCAGTTTGGGAAGCTCAAGTGGCTGGACTTTGGCCTGGGTGCGTCCCGCCAGTCCGTAGATGTGGATGAATCCCTCCGAGGCGCGATGGTCGAAGAGGTCTCCCGCATCGTAGGTGGCGAGTCCGTGCTGGTAAAGTGAGGAAGGTGAACTTCTGCCCACCACCGTGCAGTTGCCCTTGAAAAGCCTCAGACGTATTGTGCCTGTGACGTAGCGCTGTGTGCTCTTCACGTAGGCATCCAAGTCCTGGTGGAAGCCCGTGTACCACAGACCGTTGTACACATGCTCGGCGTACTCCTGGGATACCTTCTCTTTCAATCTAAGCTGGTCTCTGCTTAGTGTGATGCTTTCCAACGCTCGGTGGGCTGCATGGAGCACGGTCGCGGCGGGGGCCTCGTAGACCTCTCTGGATTTTATGCCAACAAGACGGTCTTCCAGATGGTCAACACGTCCGATACCGTGCTCTCCGGCAACGTCTGCCAAGTGTTGTATCAGGGCGACTCCATCCATATTCTTACCGTCCAGTGTCACCGGCACTCCCTGGTTAAAGGACACTTCAAGGTAAATGGGAGTCTGCGGCGTGTTTTCTAGAGAGCTAGTCAGGGAGTAGGCTTCCTCAGGCGGTTCCTGCCAGGGGTCTTCCAGGTTACCGGCTTCAACGCTGCGGCCCCACAGGTTCTCATCCACGGAATATGGACTTCGTTGTGCCAGATCAAGGGGTACATTTCGGCTCTGGCCGTACTGAATTTCCTCATCCCTCGTCATCTTCCACTCTCTTGCAGGAGCGATTATGTGAAGGGATGGATCCATGCCTGCAATGCTGAGATCAAAGCGCACTTGGTCGTTGCCCTTGCCAGTGCAGCCGTGTGCCACTGCCTTTGCCCCTTCCCTGTGGGCGACATCCAGTAGATATCGGGCTATCAGCGGACGCCCAAGGGCGGTTGCCATGGAGTATTGGCCCTGGTATATGGCGCCGGCCTGCAAGGCTGGAAAGACGAAGTGACGCACGAAATCTTCACGGCCCTCCACCATAAGGGCCTTGATTGCACCTGCCGCAATAGCCCTCTCTTGCACATCGCTTCTGCCCTTTGATCCCCCCAAGTTTGCCGTGAGGGTTATGACCTCGGCATCGTAATTTTCCTTCAGCCATGGAATAGCCACAGATGTATCGAGGCCGCCGCTGTATGCCAGGACTACTTTAATCGCCACTTTGAATGGTTCCCCTTCCAGATTGGATTGTCTAGCCGGAAACTACCTTGCCCAATGCTATCTCGAGCCGCTCCAGCGCCTTATCTACCTCCTGTTGACTCACGTTCAGTGGTGGCATGAAGCGGATGGCGTTGGGACGCACAGGGTTGAGAAGCAGTCCCTCTTCATTGCAGAGCGATACCATCTGTCCTGAGATATCGCTGCTGAACTGTACTGCAATCAGAAGCCCCATGCCGCGAACCTCCGTGATGTTCTCGTAGCGGGAGGCAAGGGCATTAAGGCCATCTCTGAGGTGCTGACCTACGGTTTCGGCATAAGCCGGAATATCATTCTGGATAACGTGATCCACAACAGCGAAGGACCCCGCGCACGTTAAAGCGTTACCTCCGTATGTGGAGCCGTGGTCTCCGGGGGACAGCAGGCAGAATTTCTCTTTGGCCATGAAAGCGCCTATTGGTACGCCGCCGCCAAGTCCCTTGGCCAAGGTAATGGCATCGGGTTCCACTCCAAAACGTTCGTAGCCAAACAGGGTGCCCAGACGGCCAATGCCAGTCTGCACCTCGTCCAAGACCATCACCAGGTTCTGCTCATCGCACCACTCACGTACCTGCTTCAAGTAGTCCATTGATGGGACGTTGACGCCTCCCTCTCCCTGTACCGGCTCAAGCATGACGGCGCATGTGTTGCTGTTGGTGGCCGCTTTGATGGCCTCTATATCGTTGTAAGGCACGTTTATGAAGCCAGGAGCGAGGGGTTGCCACTGCTCCTGATAGCTGGGCTGGCCTGTGGCTGCCGCCATGGTTAACGTGCGTCCATGAAAGGAGTTCAAAGCTGTTATGACTTCGTAGGCTCCGTTCCGGTTGATCTTGCCGTACTTGCGAGCCAGCTTGACGGCTCCCTCGTTGGCTTCCGCACCACTATTGCTGAAGAAGATACGGTCCAGACAGCTATTCTCTACGAGAAGCTGCGCCAGCTTAACTTGGGGCACGGTGTAGAACTGGTTGGAGGTCTGCATCAAGGTGCGGGCCTGTTCTTCAACGGCGCGGACCAGAGCAGGATGGCAATGGCCCAGAGTATTGACCGCCCAACCAGATGTGAAATCCAGATACTCCTTGTCGTTCTCGTCCCAAACCAGCGTACCTTGGCCCCTCACAATTACCACCGGCTGACGCCGGGCCACCTGCATGTAGTACTTATTTTCCAGATCAGTCAAGTTGCTCATTTTTCTCCTTCTGCGATGGACTTTAGCATCTCTTCCAGGTTTGTTTCCAGCTGGTTCAGAGTCTGCTGGATGTCCTCGATGGCCTGCCGTATGTCTTCGATCTGCTCTTGCCTTGTGCCATCCGTGTGTGGGTACGTAGTGTCGCCACCGCCTGAATCAGACAGTGGTCCCAGCAGTGCGTCAAGGGCGCTCTGGAAATCATCCTTCATAACAACCCGTTTGGCATCGGCTACAATCACCTGTTTGAGTTCCGGGAAAGCTATGTTATCTGCCTGTATGTAAAGGGGCTCCACGTACATCAGGAACCTTTGGCCTTCATGCTCAATGGGCGTGACAAGCAGATTGCCCCTGATGCACCTAGCACCCCTCTGGCACAGCAGAGTGAACTGCTGTTTGATGGTGAAATCCTGGTCTATTCGTGCCTCTATCTGCTCAGGGCCGTCCACCTGTATGCCCTTGGGAAAGAAGAAAGCCTTTAGGCTACCATACTGGCCCCGGTCATTGTCCATACGGGCTGCTAGCCAGGCCACCTGATTGGGCTTGTTTAGGGGGGTGAATGGGAGCATGAGAACAAACTCCTCCTTATCCTCACCAGGAAGCTTCATTATGACATGGTACGGCTGTATTGGCTGCATCGTTTCGAAGAATAGCTCCTGGGGGATGCTCCACGGGTCCTCTTTGCGATAGAAGTCGGTGGTATCTCTCATGTGGTAGATGAGGTATTTTTCAGCCTGTATGGAGAAGAAGTCCCGTGGGTAGCGAATGTGAGCCTGCAGGTCTTTCGGCATCTCATCTCCTGGCTTAAAGAGACCTGGGAACATATTTGAATAGGTCTGGATTAGGGCATCCTCTTCGTCAAAGATATAGAAGTCTACCTCGCCGGTGTATGCGTTGACTACTGCCTTTATGCTATTGCGGATGTAGTTGAACTCATCACGGTACGGGTCGGAGTAGGGATAGTGGTCGGTGACGGTATAGGCATCCTGAATCCACCATAACTTGCCTTCGCTTACCACCATATACGGGTCTGAGTCCAACCGCAGGAATGGAGCCAATTGCTTTACTCTATTCTGGACCAGCCGCCTGTACTGTATTCTGCTCTCCGATGATACAGCGCCGCTAATGAGGATGTTGATATCTGCGAACTCCAATGCATAGGCCATTCGGCGAGCCACGGAACTGAGCTGCACCCCGCCGCCGCCATCGTATTCATACTCTGCGTTGGCAACTGTGCTTGAATCTATGGCAGGGAAGTCAAATTCGGGTTCCTTGGACTTGACTATGACATAACTGGCACTGTTCTCTCCATAGTATATCTGGGGTTGGGTCACCTGGGGGACCAGCCCCTCAAGCGACTCCTTCCCTGCCTTTGGGGGGATGTCCTTAATGAAGAACTCGGGTTTCCCTTCGGCGGTGAACTCCGTCGTAGGGCTCATGGCTATCCCGAAGCCGTGTGTGAACTGGAGACGGCTATTTACCCAGGACTGCGACTCCTCTGGCAGGTCTTCAGGGAAAAGCTCACGTGCCCCCAAGACTACCTGACGGATCTCTCCATTGATGTTGTAGCGGTCTATGTCTACTCCTACGAATCGATAGTAAGCCCTGAAGAACTGAATCTGGTTGTATATGCTCTTGAGGGGACGGCGGTCCCACAACCGTACGTTGTCAATCGTTCCAGGATTGGCGGCCACCGCTTCCGCGGTCAGAGGCGCAAGCTCGCCGGCCAGGCTTCCTGTGTCTATGGTGGCTAGTTCGTAGTCCTCTTCAACGATGCGGTCCAGGGCAAAGCCCTGCCGTGTGAATTCCAGGTGGTGAGGAATATAAGCACGCTCCTTTTCCAACTCGTTGGGAGCTACTTGAAAGCGCTGTACAAGAGACGGATAGACGGCCCCAACTATTACGGCCGCCGCAATCCACAAACCAAGCCCGCCCACGACTATCCTGGGAGAGCGGAAATAGGCGTTGGTAAGGAGTAGAACTCCTATCACGCTGCCTATAACAATAAGAACATAGAGGGCTGGGAGACGTGCGTTCAGGTCGGTGTATGCGGCACCGAAGATAGCTCCGCTGGAGGAAAACAGGAGTTCGTAGCGATCGATCCAGTAGCTCCAGGTGATAGCCAAAAGCAGCAGCCCTAATAGAATGGAGGCATGACTTATCAGTGCATGAGTAATGGTCTTAGCTAGGTTTATGCCCATCAGGCTTACATTGATGAGGTATATGGAGCTCACAACCAGCATTGTTGTAATTATGACTCCAAGTAGCCATCCCTGCATGAGATTAAACATTGGTAACGTGAACACATAGAAAGACACGTCATTGTGAAATACGGGATCCTCTATGTTGAATTGTACATTGTTAATGAACATAAGAACCGTTTCCCACTGACTGCTCGCTATGGCACCGAAGATAATTGCTAGCAGGAAAATACTTAGCCACGTGCCCCACGTAAATAGGCGATTCAGTAAATCCTGAACCGCGGGTGACAAGAATATTGCCGGATTACCCTTGGAGTTTCTATATGCGAACACGGCGTTAGGTATGACGATAGCCGTAAAGACCAAGGCACCCAAGAAGAAGAGACACAGTTTGGTGACTACAATCTTCACGTAGACGCCGAGGTAGTCGAGGGCATCAAACCAGAGCCAGTTTGTGAATAGCTGCCTCAGTATGTTTAGGAGGACGAGGAATAGTATCAGGCCAAAAACTATTAATCCCCATTTCAGCAGCGGGCTTGGATCGAAAGGCATAGCAGGCCTTTCGATCTCTCCATTTGGGAACGGCGACCAGTCCTGATCGCCTCGGAAGCTAGACATTGCCTCTAATCAATCCTGGTGCCGAAGGAGTGTCCCTCTACAAAGTCTAGCAGAGCCCTACTCCTCCTCCCATCTAATATGTGGGCCACTCCAACCTTTTCCAGGGCACGCAGGCAAGCTTCTACCTTGGGTACCATGCCCCCTGCAATTGTGCCTGAGCTCACTAAATCGGCTACTTGGGCGGCGGTGAGCTTGTCCACAATGTTGCGGTTCGAGTCCATTACCCCTTCCACATCGGTGAGGAAGACTATTGACTCTGCCCGTAGTGCATGGGCTATCTCACCTGCGGCGGTATCCCCGTTTACGTTCAACAGGGCTCCACTGTGTTCCGAGGAATCGATGGCATGAATGGCCACAGGCGCTATTATTGGTATGTATCCAGCGGTCAGGGCCTGGTGGATGGGAGCAGGGTCTACCCGTGTAATGTGCCCCACGTAACCAAGTTCGGGGTCCAGGATTTCTGCCTGAAGCATTCCACCATCTACGCCGCTCATACCAATTGCCCTTCCACCCAGTCTTTGGATGGAGGCCACTAGGTTTTTGTTTACAAGTCCGGCCAGTGTTGCAGCGACAATCTCCATACTGGGGGCATCGGTCACCCTGAGGCCATTGACGAAGCGAGGGAGTGCGCCCTGCTTCTCCATCCATTGAGAGATTACCTGCCCGCCGCCGTGAATTACCACTGGAATCGTATCCTGCTGTTGCAGTGCAACCAAGTCCTGCAGGGTGGTGTCCTGATTGCTTAAAACGCTTCCACCTATCTTGATTACCAGGGTAGGGTGGAGAGGCGAGTCAGGAGTCAAGATACTCTTTTCCATTTATGGATTTCCATCTCGGGGTTTTTCGAGCTATCGTTACGTTTGTCCTGAGAGGACTGCATAGTGGTCACGGATTACGTGGTATATGCGCTGTTGAAGGTGACGTACTCTTCACTGATATCGCAGCCCCAGGCTGTTGCAGAGCCATCGCCAAGGTTTAGATTAAGACGCAGACTAATCTCAGGACCACTCATGGTGAGGACCACGGCGTCTTTGAAGTATGGTATGGGACGACCCTCTTCCATAATGCATACGTCACTGATGTAAAGAGCTACGTGGCTCTCCTCCAGTTCAGCTCCGCTGTATCCAAGGGCAACCATGATGCGGCCCCAGTTGGGGTCACCGCCGTGGACGGCGGACTTCACTAGGGTGGAAGCGGCCACGGCCCTAGCGGCGGCTCTGGCATCGCTCTCTGTTACAGCGCCTTCCACAGTGACTTGTATCAGTTTGGAAGCACCTTCTCCGTCTCTGGCTATCTCCCTTGCCAGGGCGATGGATACTTCATTTAGGGCTTGTCTGAAGGCTTCCTCGCCTGGACTGCCAGATGTAATGGTATCTCCTCCGGCGGCTCCGTTTGCCATAATGATAACGCTGTCATTGGTGCTGGTATCACCGTCAACGGTAATCATATTAAATGATGAATCAACTGATTTGGAGAGGGCTTCCTGAAGGAATTGCTGCTCCACTGGTGCATCTGTGGTCATGAAAGCCAGCATGGTCGCCATGTTGGGGTGAACCATTCCGGAACCCTTGGCAATTCCTCCCAGTAGATAGGTATTCCCTCCAACATCGAAGGAAACTGCGAACTCTTTGGATATGGTATCAGTGGTACGAATTGCCCGTCCCAGTGCATGGCCTCCGTTTACATCTGCGGTTAGCTGTACTTTGGGCACACCGCTACGGATTAGTGCCATTGGCAACTCAACTCCTATGAGTCCGGTGCTGCAGGCAAGGACAAGTTCTGGGTCAATGTCTAAGTGCTTTGCTGCCAATTCGGCCATTTCCAGGGCATCTGTCATTCCCTGGTCGCCCACGCAGGCATTGGCTATCCCGCTATTGATGATTATTGCCTGTGCGCGGCCCGAAGCCACTCTGCGTTGGTCAAGGACAACGGACGGTG
>CAUZOU010000036.1:0-11017 GCA_963581795.1 Dehalococcoidia bacterium
GAACCAATGAGTGCGCCCGTACCTGCGGCGGACATGAGGACTCCGAAAAGGACCTCATCAACCCCAAGAACGTCCCGTGCAATCACGGGCACCATCTGAACGTATGGAAATCCAAAGAAGTTCAAAGCCACCGTCACCAGAAAGACCGACAAGAGAGACCGGTTGCCCCGCACCATTCGCACTGCATCGGTCACCTGGGAGATTATGTCCTTCTTGGGATCAGAGCTACTCTGAATACTATTGCTTACCAGGGACAATATGGCCCCAAGGCCCATGAGATACATTACAATCATAACCGCGTATGTGCCTGAAAACCCAACCAGGGAGATCAAGCTGCCTCCCAGAAGCGGGCCGAGCATCATACTACCAGTCAAAGCCGCCGTATCTAGGGAAACGGCGTTTATCAACCCGGCAGGCGTGAAAAGCTCTGAGTAGTACGAGCGCCGGGCTGCAAAATCCAGAGTCCAGCCGCTACCAGTTAGGAAAATCGCCACGTAGATATGCCATACCTGGATATTACCGAAAGTCAGGAGTGCCAGAACAAGGAAGGCGATAGTCACATTGAGCACTTGAACACCCACAAGCACTCCAACTTTGGAGAAGCGATCGGCCAGGCTACCTGCCACCAGACCAAACAGAAACATTGGCAACATACGGCTCACACCCAGAAAGGCCACACGGGATGGAGAGTCCGTGAGTTCTAGAACCAGCCAAGAAAGCACCACCAGTTCCATCATTCTGGCTATATACAACAGCCAGTTGGCTCCCCATAACCTCGCATAGGCAGGATTACCAAGAGCTTTGAATGTCTGGATTCTTGCAATCAAGATAAGACTGGAGGCAGGCATGAAATACGCAGTTGTGATCTAAACCTCGCAGAGGATGTCGTCATTCTACCCCTGGCTTGGTTTCTTGCCAATGCAACGGCCATGTTAATCCGATGACCTGCAAGAATACTGCTATTTAGGTTATTCGCTGTTATAATCACGGCTTTCCTACATCTTATCCTATATGAGCACTTTATATTACGCTCTCCTTTGCATTGCGATTCCACGTTGACTAAAACAGCCACAGAGTTCCAACTGCCGCCGTACCACAGATGGACTCAGCAAAACAGCAGTCCCTCAAGCAACAAAAAGTAAGGACCGATTGAGATGACTACGTCTTACATGAAGAATGACCAAACATGGGATATGCTCCCAGACTTGGAAGAGGAAGAGAGAAGAGCCAAGATTCTGATGATGGCAACCGCAAAATACGCTCTGCCGGACGACAAGCTAGGCAGATTCACTCTTTCCCCGCTCTACAACTATTTGTCCATGGACACCGAGGCGGCACAACAGATAGCAGCTTCCTAGGACGCTGTCATAAACAAAAATGCCCGGTACACAGGTTATGCGTCGAGTGCCCATGCTTCAAACGCTGGCCGATGAGTTTCCCAAAGAGAAACAACTACGGTTGATAGCTATTATTCATGACGTGTTTGGAAATCTCAAAGAAATCATCTCAATGTCTTCCATCCAGTCGGCAAAAGCCAGTGCACCTGTCGCACCTACCAAGAAAGACTGGTGGCCTTTTTAAGAAATAATAGACACAAAATCGGCTGGAAACATTACACACCGCTACCCAATACCTAAAGCTTAGGACAGACCAGCGATGTTGTGATATGCTTGTCGAAGACTAAGCAAAAAATATCACAATATTCTTGTGGAGGATAAATCAATGGCAGGGTATCAGGCAACTAAAATCTTCATATTAATGCTGTCAATGGCCTTCGTCTTGGGCTGTGGCGGAGGTGGCGGCATTGCCCAAATGGAAGAGGGACGTGGCGACCATTCGGCAACGTTGCTCGCGGACGGTCGCCTGATTGTTATCGGAGGAAGAGCGGGAAACGTTATTAAATCTGTGGAAGTGTACGACTCGGTAGCTAACGAATGGTCTCCTGCCAGCCCAATGGCACAGGGACGATTCGCACACTCGGTTACCGTTCTACCGAGCGGCCTTTTCCTGATTGTCGGCGGCGACAAATCAACAGGGGCAAATCCCCTTGAGTCCGCAGAATTGTACGACCCCGCCAAGGACACATGGACATCTGCTGGCGACATGGCATACAAACACGGGGAAGGACATACCGCAACGCTGTTGAATAACGGTACCGTCCTTGTAACCGGTGGACCATCACTGATTGAAGGCACCAAGCGTGTCATAGCTTTTTCAGAAGTTTACGACCCAGCAACAAATTCATGGTCACCCACTGGTGATATGACTGAGGGACGTAAGGGACACATAGCAACATTACTGGACGATGGCACTGTACTGGTTGTCGGGACAGAGTCGGTAGAGGTGTACGACCCTGCCACAGGGACATGGTCATTGGCTGCCGAATTTGCTGAGAGCCATCTTGAACAGTTCACGGCCACAAAGCTGAACGACGGAAGAGTACTGGTGGCAGGCGGCGGACAAAAAGGAAAATATCTGGCTCCAGATACCCTCAACCACGTTGACATATACGATCCGTCTACAGGGGAATTGACCGCCGCAAATAGTATGGGCGCGAAGCGTTGGGACCACACCGCCACTGTCATGAGTGACGGCAAGCTTGTGATGGTGGGGTTCAAGACAGCAGAGATATACGACCCTGCCACAGGGAACTGGACTTCTGCGGGTGAAATGCCTGAAGGGCGTGGCAGATCGCACACGGCCACACTGATGTCGGACGGGACCATCCTTGTAGTTGGGGGCGCTAAGATCGACTACACCGTTGCAGGCCTGGAAGTAACCCGTAAAGGGCTCACATCGTCAGAAGTGTTCGACACTGCAGTTCCGTGGGAAGAAGACTAAAGACCAAGTTCGGTAACCAGCACTCTCAACATCAGCTGTAGACGAATACAAATGCCATGCGGCATATCACAGTGCCGCATGGCATTTCTTGGCTTTCCAGCATTCGAGCGGCCACTCGCTAATTTGGCAGTAGCCCCATCACAAATGCCTCCACAGACTCGATTACCAAAATCATGTCAAAACCCGCGTAACACTTTGCTCAACAATCTCGCTCCAAGATAGTTCTCACGTAGCCATTGACCGCCTGAGTAGCATGACTTAGCATACGCATGTGGCCGGCTAAAGCCTCATGCTGACATCCCAGGAGGTATCACAATGAATGCTTTGATAATCGGTGGAACGGGACCATCTGGACCACACATAGTCAACGGCCTAATAGAGAGGGGATACGATGTTGCCGTATTGCACGGGGGTCAGCACGAGGCAGAATTCATCCAACCTGTGGAGCACATCCACACCGACCCCCATTTCACCGAGACACTCGAATCAGGCCTGGAAGGCCGTACATTTGATGTCGCGATAGCGACCTACGGAAGAATACGCTTGGTTGCCGATGTACTCAAAGGCAAAACTCAGCGGCTCATCACAGTAAGTGGCGGTATGCTATACGCAACGAGAAACGACCCTCGATGGGGCTCTTTGGGCGCTCCAGCGGTCATCCCGGAAGACAGCCCTTTAACGGAAGACCCACACGGCCCACGGCTTCCCTACATGATATGGTTTACAGAGCAGGCAGTCTTGCAGGCCCATAGCGAGGGCCATTTCAACGCAACGATATTTCGTTACCCTGGAATCTACGGCCCCGGCGCTCCAGCCAACCCGGAATGGAGCATCATACGGAGAATCCTAGACTCGCGCAAGCGCATCATAGTATCCAGTGACAGAGGACTGGGCCGACGAGCCTCTGGTCAAAACGCCGCCCACGCAGTGCTGTTAGGCATAGACAAACCAACGGAATCAAGCGGACAGATATACAACGTGGGAGAGGAAGTCCAGTATTCGCAACGTCAGATTATCGTGTTCATAGCAAAGTTGTTGAACCACGATTGGGAACTGGTTGAGATACCCGGTGGCCTGGCAAACAGAGCCTACCGTGGAGGCAACGCGCAAGGAACTGGCAGCGGATCTAACTTCGATATCACCAAGATACGTAACCAGTTGGGATACCAAGATGTAATATCCGTATCAGAAGCCCTCACACAATCCGCCGATTGGCTTATGGCAAACCGACCAGAACCCGGCGGAGAGATCGAGCAGCAACTGGGCGATCCCTTTGCCTACGACGCTGAGGATGCTCTCATACAGGCATATGTAGAGGGCACGGCCCAGGCAGAAAGTATCCAGTTCCCAGATGTCAATTCCGGCCACATGTACCGGCATCCCACGCAACCTGGCGAAGCCTGGGCGCCACAATCGCGCCGTTAATCACGCGCACCTTACTGTGTCAACTGCGTCATCAGCACAAATCCCGTCGCTTGAGGAATAAAGGAAATGAGCAAACTATTCACACCCATAGATATCCGAGGAGAGACCATCAGGAACCGACTGTTCGTCTCACCAATGTGCCAATACTCCGCTGAAGAAAAGGACGGCCATCCTACCTCATGGCATATGGCTCATCTGGGAAGCAGAGCCGTAGGAGGCGCGGGACTGGTTATGTTTGAGGCAACTTCCGTAACACCTGAAGGTCGGATAACTCCCTGGGATCTAGGAATATGGTCCGACTCCCACATAGCCTCATACAAGCCCATATCAGAATTCATCATATCTCAGGGAGCCACCCCAGCCATACAGCTGGCGCATGCAGGGAGAAAGGCATCCCATAACCGCCCCTGGGACGGTAGCAAGGCACTCGGCGATGATGAAGGAGGCTGGCAGGTGGTGGGGCCAAGCCCAACGCCCTTCAACACGGGTGAGCCTACTCCCCGTGAGCTAACCATAGAGGAGATTCAACAGCTAGCCGACTCCTTCGGCTCCGCTGCAAGAAGAACCGTTGAATCGGGTATAAAGGTAATAGAACTGCATATGGCCCACGGATACCTGGGATTTGAGTTCCTATCCCCGCTATCCAACCAGAGAACAGATATGTACGGAGGCTCTTTTGTGAACCGCACAAGGTTTCCAATCGAAATAGTTGACAAAGTACGAAGTTCAATCCCGGATTCCATGCCGCTATTCGTCCGAATATCCAGCACAGAATACATGAACGATGGCTGGGGCATAGAGGACTCGGTGCTGTTCTCAACACAATTGAGAGAACATGGCGTAGACCTGATTGATTGTTCTTCGGGCGGCAACTCGCCTTCACAACAGGTCAAGTTATACCCCGGATACCAGGTGCCCTTCTCCGATCAGATTCGCTCGGGAGCCAAAATGCTGACCGGCGCTGTCGGACTGATAACGGAGCCGCACCAGGCAGAAGATATACTCCTAGAAGAGCAAGCCGATGTGATTCTCATGGGACGGGAACTGCTGAGAAACCCGTACTGGCCCCTCTACGCACAGCAAGCACTGGATGAAGAATCCACAACATGGGCCAATCAGTATTTGCGGGCGGCGCAGAGCCAGCCAAGCACTGCGCCAGGCCGCTAACGGCATAATCCGACGAGTTATAAACTGGCTTTCGGATTTGCAGGCGATACAGCACCCCAGAGCCACTAGCGTTCACAATTGAATCAGTAGTATATCGCGGATGCCGCTTCAGGCTTCAACCTATCCATGTATTCTTTGCGGAACTTGGCGACCTTGGGAGCGATTATCACCTGACAGTAGGGCTGGTACGCGTTCGTCCGATAGTACTGCTGATGATAATCCTCCGCCACAAAGAACTCTGTCTCGGGGGCAATCTCGGTCACAAATGGCTGATCCCATATGTGTGCCGCTTGCATCTCGGCAATCACTTCTTCGGTTATGGTCTGCTGTTCCGGAGTGTGAATGAATATGGCCGACCGATATTGCGGACCAACGTCTGGGCCCTGACTGTTCATCGTCGTTGGGTCATGAATGACGAAGAATATCTTCAAAAGATCCTTGTAGGAAATAATGGATGGATCAAAGGTAATGCGGACAGCCTCTGCGTGTCCAGTGCGGCCTCCACAAACCTGCTCATAGGATGGAGATGGCACGTGTCCGCCAGTATAGCCAGATTCAACCAGATCAACCCCTTGAAGCTGCTCATAAACCGCCTCAAGGCACCAAAAGCATCCTCCTGCCAATGTCGCTATCTCTCTGTTATTATCATTCATGGACATCTGTCCTCCTAGCGCAGGCGCATCAAACACGATTTTAATACCACTAGAACACCAATAGACGCTATAATTATCAGCCAAGCAGTCCAAATTGACAATCGCACTCGTCAGCCCTGTCAGTAACCAGCATTAACTCTCAGAAGAGAAGAGGAAATTGAACCAAAACAATCTGTTCGACAATGTTTTCTGGGAAGAGTTTGTGGGCAGTGCCAGCGAACTCAGGGACGACCCCGCCACTCGCGAGCAGCTTGTGTACCGCTTCCTAAGGCAGTATCTTCCTGCCCTGCTCGCGGCCAAAACACAGGAGAACCAAGACCGCGCCTGGAGGGCGCTCTGGAGTTACATGACAGCCCCCGTCACCAGGGCAAAGCCGTTCAGTCTATCCTATTCATCGGCTGATGACCTGATAGCAAATATCCAGGAAGAGCTAGGCCGCCTAGGTCTTCAACTCCAGCAGTAACCCACAATTAATGTGCGGACAAAAAACTCAGCACACAGTCATTGAAGGCCCGGGGCTGTTCCCGCTGCACCTCATGTCCTGCCCCCGTGAACATCTCTAACTCCGATGTGGATATTGACTCATGGAGTCTCTTTCCATGTTCTGGGTTGACCCAGGGGTCGCTTGCCCCCTGGATAATCAAAGTCTGACACGCAATCCCTGCCAGACAATCACGCACTATATCTCCGCCGCTCTGATAAAGACACTCCACCGCATCGACATACTCCGCGACCAACTCACGCCAGTATGGATCGCCGTGGCTGCGTGCCAGTGCCTCCTGAAACCCCATTGGCAATCTGTCTCCTGGAGACCATTCACGGGTGGTCTCCATAGTCTGCTCGTCCAGCACTGTCTGACCGCCTATCAAGACCAGTGAACGAACCCAGTCACCGTACCTGCCGGCCACCATCATAGCCACAATAGCGCCGTCGCTGAATCCGCAGAGGTGTACGCGTGGCAACCCCAGGTGCCGCACCAAAGCGAGCACATCCTCCGCGTCACGCTGGTGGAAGTGCTCGTCGAAGAAGTCCCTACGCCCCGACTTTCCATAGCCAAGCATGTCGGGAACAATCACCTGATACTCCAACGAGAACTCATCTATCTGTTCACGGAAGTGGGCCGTCCCAGTCCCAAGGGCGCCATGAAGTAGCACCAGAGGTGCACCCTCCCCTTGAATTACGCAGTGCAACCTGCCGTGCCAGGTCTGGACGTCTATCTCCCTCCGTGAAACATTATTTATCAAAACAATCTCTCTTGAGTTGGGTCTGACAGATAAACGCGAGTGTATTAACGGCGTCCTCAACTGTCAACAGCCGACGCTCTCCACAAAGGCGCCCTCAGTCGTAGTCGAAGTCGCTTATACAAGAAATTTTACTAGCTAAACCAAGAACTCCACTGTATGATGGGGGCTGTTCACCCTGCATATCAGCCGCTTGTTTATGGTGATTACCTCGTGTTCTCAGGTTGGTTCTATGGCTACCATAACGATTACAAGCACTAGTTAAGATTTTGAGTAAGCAATTTTGAGCGCCGAAGGGCACACAGAAGAACAACAGCCGGTTGGAGATACTTCAGGCTTCACCTCAGATGAGCCTCAGCCGCGCTATGCCTGGGTTGTGATGAGCAACCTCTGGGGCATGGACCTGGCCAACCTGTTCGTCTTCATGTCCATAGGAGTCCTTATCCCCATCTGGAAGGATGACATGGGAATAACCCCGCTCCAGGCTGGCCTGATGGGCTCGGCAGGGTTCCTGGGCTTCGGGATTATGGCACTGCCAGCCAGCATATGGCTGACAAAATACAATCCCCGGCTGATTACTCTGATTTGCTCTCTAGGTATGGCGGGTGCAGCCCTCCTCCATGCGATCGCTCCAAGCGTAGAGGTCATCATACTAGCCAGGTTCACCTTTGTCTTGCTGGCGGTCAGCCGGATACAGATGCAGATCATCTTCATCCAGCAGTGGTTCAAGCCTCAACTTTATGCCGTAGTCAACAGCCTGGACTTCAGCAACCGGTCTGTAGGCCAAACGCTGGCTGTGGCCATCACCCCTGCCTTGGTCGGACTCTTGGGAGGCTGGCGAGCTGTATACGTGGTGCTTGCCATCGCCCTAGTGTTTCTCTCACTGACATGGTCGGTGATCGGCCGGGAGAGGAGGCGTTCTCAAGCTGAGGGTGGACCCGCCCCACAAGTTGGCAGTCCAGCCGGTGTACTGAAGCGGCACAAGGTACTATGGATTGTCGCAGGGTGCCAGATAGGGGCTGCGGTAACCTTCGCCTCACTCCTGACCTTCTACCCCACTTATGCCATCGAAAGCCTAGACCTCTCAGTAACTGAGGTAGGCCTTCTCATGTCGTTCTTTCCTATAGGCGGAATACTGGGTTCTCTGTCAGCAGGCGCGATTTCCCAGAGAATAGGGCTGAGGAAGCCCCTGATCTGGATACCCGGCATATTTCTACCGGTGTTCTATTTCACCCTCTTACAGGTTGATATCATACCCCTAGCCGGGCTTTTGCTGCTCGGAATAGGCTTCTTCGCCATGGCCGTGCCGCCCATACTGTCCACAATTCCACTGGACATGCGCCTGCCTCCCAGAGAGGTTGCCGTAGCCCTTGGTCTGCTGCGAACGTTATTCCCAATAGGTGCCACCTTTGGCCCCTTGCTTGTAGGAGCCATCCAGGAAGGCGGCGGCTCACTATTTCTGGCTCTCAGTATAGTCTCCCCCATGCCGATTACCCTTCTTATTGGAGGCCGTTTGCTTCCAGAGACGGGACCGAAGAAGCGCTGATATGACTCATAACAAGCTTGCCATTCACCCATGAAGCTGGGCATAATACGACCCAAATGTTTCCAATCCACGCTAGCACTTTGAGGTAGGCTACCAGTGTTCATAGACATGCACGTGCACTCCAAACAGTCAGATGATGCCGGAGGGACTGTCGAGGGATACCTGAAGTGGATCAACGTCCTCCGCAAGAAGGGGTATCAGGTAGACGGACTGGCCCTGACAGAGCATAGGGGCTTCGATTTCGACGTGGACTATTCATACCTAGCTGACCAGTACAATGTCGTTGTCATAAAGGGGGCAGAAATCGAGACCGACCTTGGGCATGTACTGGTCTACGGCATAACCCCAAAGCTGATGGACCAGTTCGACTTCAAGGACATAACCCTTCCTGCCCGTGACGTATACAAAGTAGTCCGGGACACCGGCGGATACGCCATCGCCGCTCACCCCGGCCGACCCCGAATCGGCCTCTGGCAGCACATTCAAAATGGAGCCAGGTTGGAAGGTATACAAACTGTCGAGAGGCTCAACGGAGGCAGCAACACCGAGGAGAACAGCATTGCAGGTCAAGTTGCAGAGGAATATGGTTTTCATTGCGTAGGCGGCAGCGACTCCCACTATGTGAGCACAATCGGCAAGTGCATCACACGCTTTGACAGGATCATAACCCGCGTGGAGGAGTTGGTGGAGGAGCTTTCCCTGGGAGACTTCGACGCCGCACTGCTTGAAGATACCAAAGCCTAAATGCCTGCAGCAGCGTCTAACAACACCATCCGGCCACGACCTTAGCTCTCAAATTAGGAGGCTCTACACATGGCTGAAGCAAATCCAACTGATACACTGGACTTCGACAGAAGTGTCATAGGCGTGGACGTTCAGGTAGGGACTCATCAAGTGTCCAAGGAGCAAATAATTGCCTATTCCAGGGCCGTTGGTGAAACCAACCCACTGTATCTAGACGAAAAGGCCGCCAGTGCAGGCCCCTACGGGGCCATCATAGCGCCTCCTCTTTTCTTCAATATGCTGAACCTCCAGCCGGGACTAGATCCCAAGGTCAAGTTCGGCACAAGCGGCTTCGACGCAGGCCAGCACGCGGAATTCTTTCAATCCATACGCGCCGGCGACACCATAGCCGCAAAGACCATGGTCGCCGACGTATACGCCAAAACAGGCCGTACGGGGACTATGGTCTTCACCGTAAGACGCACCACTTACACCAACCATCAGGGTGCAAAGACAGTGGTAGTGGACAGAATCAGCGTACGCAGGGACCTGCAACAATGAGCCAAGTATACTTCCAGGACGTTGAACCTGGGTATGAACTTCCGCCTCTACTCAAAGAGCCGACCCGGAAACAGTTGGATGCTTTCACCAGGGTATGGGGGTCTACCGTCGGACGCTTCACCAGCGACGAGGTCGCGCGTGCGGAGGGATTCAGTGGCGTCATACTTCCAGGAAACATGACTATGGCTTTCCTAGCCCAGTTCCTGACGGAATGGGCGGGACCTGACGGCAAGCTGAACCGATTGGATGTGGACTTCCGACGCTCCGTTCAACCAGGGGACAAGCTCACCTGCGCAGGCATAGTAACGGACACGGAATCAATTGATTTGGAGAACCGAGTGATCCTAGACCTCTACATTGAGACCCAGAAGGGTGAGAGGGCGCTTCAGGGAACTGCCCTTGTACTCCTGCCCAACAAACCCTGAATCCCAACCGCCTCTTCTTGGCTTCGCTCCAATACGTGGAAAACAGTGAGCCAACTTACAGGTTCACTAGTGGTTCGAGGGAGACGCGTTATCACGCGCTCTTGGATGCGCTTTTAAGTACTCTTTGCGTGACTGGGCCAAACTGACATGTGTGTATATCTGCGTGGTCGCGGGAGAAGAGTGGCCCAGTAACTCCTGCACAATACGCAGGTCTGCACCGCCGTCCAGCATGTGAGTGGCAAAGCTGTGGCGCAGCATATGTGGATGTACTTTGGTATCAATGGCAAGCAGGCTGTACCGCTTCACCATTTCCTGTACGGAACGCTTGTTGAGACGGCCTCCAAATCGGTTGAGGAACAAAGCATCCGTTGCTCGATGCCCAACAATCAGAGGCCTAGCTTCCTTAATGTACCGTTGCAATGCCTCCTGAGCAGG
>CAUZOU010000037.1:0-10715 GCA_963581795.1 Dehalococcoidia bacterium
AGATACGGATTTGGGCCTGACTCCTCTTTTACTCGCTTGGCTAGAGGCGTGTTGCCGCGTTTGTAGCTCCATGGAATGAATGCCGTGAAACCCTCGTGACCGCCGGCTAGGGCTTCGTCCTGAAGATCCCGTGTGCGCTCTAGGTGCTCTATCACATCCTCAGGTTGCTCTAGGTGGCCGTACATCATGGTCGCGGTAGTGCGATAATCCAATCGGTGAGCTTCACGATGCACATCTTCCCAATCTTGCACACGGCCCTTAGGCCACAGACGGCTGAGACGGCGTTTCACCTTATCAGATAGAATTTCTGAGCCACCACCTGGCAGAGTTTCCTGTCCAGCTTCTTTCAGGTGGCGGAGCACCTCAGACACAGGCATCTCCGATACCTGAGACATTTTCTGTATCTCAGGCGCAGAAAAGTAATGTGGCAACACTTGGGGATATCGACGCTTGGTCTCGCGCACCAGTTCTTCATAGTACTCCATAGGAAGCTTGGAGTTGAGCCCACCCTGCAAAAGAACTGTGGTAACTCCCTTGGCCGCCGCTTGCCCGACCATCTCCATTACCTGCTCCACAGTGTACGTATAAGCGTCAGCGTCCGTCTCAATGCGAAAGAAGGCACAGAAGGTACAGAAGGCATCGCATATGTTTGTATAGTTGAGGTTTGTGTCGATCACAAAAGTAACGGTGGGATCTGGGTTATGCCTGTATCGCACCTCCTGTGCAAGGCTTCCCAGCTCCATCAAAGGAGCCTCCTTGAGAAGGTAAAGCCCGTCTTCAGGCGTAATCCTTCCCCCAGCCAGCACCTTGGCTGCCACGTCTTTCATCGATGTTACCGTAGTCATATAGTCGTCTCCTTTGCAGTGGGAAGGGCACGCCAGGCCCCCTCAAATTTCTCAATGGCCTGCCAGTCTTCTTCGGATAGAACGTATCGGAAAGCCTCCAGATAATCGGTTACCTCGCCGGTGGTCAAGCCCATCGGTTCTCGTTTGTCGGCTATGACATTCAGGTTATGGCTCATGTTCTCCGCTATGTTATTCCTCAGCCCGTCGGCCAGCATCTTCTTCACGTCCGCATCCATGTCACGACGTACCATCCACACGGCGAAGACAAATGGGAGGCCGTTCCAGTCCAGCCACTCGTCCGACAAATCGTAGCAATATGGGTACCCATCCACATGGTCATGCGTAACAAGTGCTTCGTCACCAATTAGCAGGAAGGCATCCTGAACCGGAGCATCGAGGCCAATGTATTCGTCAGGGCGCACTCCGTGACGCTGCTCCAGGAGCACCTTCATGAGCTGCACCGCTGTGGCCGATTCTTGAGTCACACCAATCTGCGCCCCAGAAAGCTCTCCAATTGGGACGCGTGAATAGAACAGGATACTTCTCACAGGTCCCTTGACGCTGATACCCATGTCGCCCAGAATCTCGTACTTGTCTCTTAATCCAAAGCTCTGGATCAGAGAAAAAGGTGCCGCATCCAGCCCGCCAGTCTGGGCCAACGGGCCCATTGAACTGGGAGGCATGGGGCATAGCTCAACGCCATCCAGTGCGAGGCCGTAAAAGAAAGGCTCGCAGTTCAGGTAAGGTATCTGTCCTACTCTAACTGTCGTAGACATTGACCTCATTGTAGAGAGCGTCCCGTTCCACCGGGATCTTACCTGCGTCGCCGATGAGCTTCAGCATACGTGCGCGGGCCAGTCCAACGGGGCTGGCGGCCTTGGCCGCGTGTGCGATGCGTTCCTCGCCGATGGTGCCATCCAGATCGCTGGCTCCAAAGTTGAGGGCAATGGAAGCGGTTTCCTCCCCTATCATCACCCAGTAGGCTTTGATGTGAGGGAAGTTGTCCAGCATCAGCCGTGATGTCGCAATTGTCCTCAGATCCTCAGCTGACGATGCTTGACGTGTTACCAGGTTGGTGGTCCCCACCTGATACTCAAGGGGGATGAAGGCCAGGAAGCCGGGTGCCTCGTCCTGCAACTCACGCAGAAGGATCATGTGCTGTATACGTTCCTCAAAAGTCTCTATGTGACCGTAGAGGAGCGTGGCGTTGGAGCGAATGCCCATGTTGTGTGCCAACCGGTGAATCTCCAACCAGCGGTCGGCGGTATTCTTGCCTGGGAACAACTCCTTGCGAACCCTGTTAGAGAAGACCTCCGCACCTCCGCCGGGCATGGACACCTGCCCGGCGTCCTTCATACGGCCCATCACTTCTTCTTCACTCATCTTAAACCGTTTGCAAAAGTAGTCTATCTCAGCAGCAGTCCACGCCTTGATATGTATGTTTGGAAACGCCTCGTGAATCCCCCGTATAATCCCTTCGTATCGCTCAAAGGGCCAGTCGGGGTGATGCCCGCCCACAATGTGCACTTCGTGCATCTCCGGGTCCAACTTACCAAGAATCTCGTCCATCTCCATCTCATAAGCATCAGCATCGCCCTTATTCTTGGCGAAGTCGCAGAATGTGCATGAGAGGACGCAGATATTTGTGGGGTTAATATGACGGTTGAAAACAAAATAGACCTTGTCGCCCCACATCTTCCGCTTCACGTAGTCTGCCATCTGCCCAAGGGATATCAGGTCATTGGTCTTAAGACAGGCTACGCCGTCTTCAAAGCTGAGCCTCTGGCCCAATTGCACCTTTTCCCAGATGGGCACCAGAGTCTGGTCTCGAAATTTAACGGTCGGTGAAACTAGCGTAGTGGTCATATAGCCTCCAATCTTTAGAACCGGCTGGTGGTCACAGCCGTATATTGTGTAGACCGACTGGTCAGTCTACACAATATACGCATGAGACACGCGTGAGTCAAGGGTAATTTTACTACCCGTAGTATGATGAACACATACCCTGCTAAGGACATGGCAAAAGATATGAATCACGTCCAAATAAACATAGAGGCAGATGGCGGATTCCGTGCCACAGAGGTCATCGCCGACCTGCGCATCGTGGCAGAAACACTCTTCAGCCCGCTCAAGCTGGTGGGGTTCTGGGACGGACAGGCCGACGGCATGCACCTGTGCCCTCAGGAAGTACTGGGACGGGAATGCCTGCACAAGCTACCACAAGAAGACCCCAGGCACGTTGATTACGTAACAACCGCCGACAACGATATGCGGGCCATCCTTGAAGTGAGTTTTTCTCACGCCAGTCTCTTGATCTACCTCAAGTGAGGTAGATCGTAGATCAGTCAAAGCAAGTGAATCCCCGCAACAGGCTTTCCTGAGACCACGAAGGTCGCTATTTAATCGACCCATGGTGCAAGAGTTTTTACATCCTACCCATATTTCAGTTCATCTGTGTCGGGATTCCACCAATAATACTTATCCTCTTGGGTGATGACGCTGTTCCAGATGGTAAAGGTATCATGAACATTGCGTGCAAGTTCAGCGGAAATGATATAACCAGCGTCGGCAGCCATCTCCTGTAACTCTAGGGCGTTGGCGAACCATCCTGAGGCAAATTCCGTGGCTTCCATAGCTGAAATGTCGTCCCCTAGGAGTTATGCCAGTAACTCAGCCCTGTCTTTGAATAGACGCGGTGGGATAAATTAGCTACAGTTGCTCAAGCAGAACTTGAGCAGAAGAGATCTCGGCCTGTAGCTCGGTCACCTATGACCTTGCTGTATCCCTCTCAGCTATGGCCGAATCATATTCCTCTTGAGCAATACCCGTAGAGCAGGCAGTTAAAATCAAGAGGGTAGTTATCGATATGAGATACAGAGAGTATCTAAGCGGTCTGTTCATTAATTCCCTTACTTGGACTTCCCCAAGTCCTAGAGTTGCCCTCGGTAATATAATGTATCGCGCTACAAGTTACAGACAATCCCTTAGAGCTACACCCTGAATTAGCCTGCAGACACGCATTAGTTAAGCATTGTTCACCAAATGTTAAGACTCTCCTGGTTGTACTTCTCATCAAAACTATTGATACTTCTATCTAGGTGCGACATCACCTCGGAACTTAGGAGAGCAGTAAATGGCTGATAAAGTTTTCGACAACCCGAACGCGGCAAGGCCAAGCAACCCACTGCATATTCTCAAGCACCCCGGTCTTGGCAAGCTGTCTCTGTTGGCCCTGACCCTCGTCTTCAGCGTGGCGGCATGCTCCAGTTCCGGCAACACGCTGAACGCCGCCTACAGCTTCCCGTTCATCCTGTATCAGGGCCAGAATGATCTGGGAGGGTCCAATCTTGACCTCTCAGACCTACGCGGCAAACCCGTGGTACTCAACTTCTGGGCAGGACTGTGTCCGCCCTGCCGCGCTGAAATGCCAGATTTCCAGCTCTTCTATGAAGATTTCAAGGAAGACGTCACCCTCGTCAGCATAGATGTAGGACAGTATATGGGCCTTGGAAACCATGACGACGCGCGCGAACTCCTGGACCAGTTGGGTGTAACCTACCCCGCGGGCTTTACCGACGACGACCGAGTGATACGTCTGTACGAGGTTATTGGTATGCCCACCACCGTGTTCATCAACTCCAAGGGCGACATATTCCGGAAGTGGAGCGGGCTTCTGAACCTGGAAATCCTGTCAGACGTGACCAATGAGATGCTGGCCCAGGAGACTGGCTAGTCAGTCTGAAAGACCGGAACGAAGAGCACAGCAAAATGTTCATTCCAAAAGCAATATCAGCCTCCATACGGGGGACAAACATGTTGCGGAGCATCGTGCTACCAGCGGCTATCGCAAGCCTGTTCCTCACCCTAGCTGTCGTTTGTGCCATCATACTGGGGCAGAGCAGCGGCATAGACGGCATCAACAGGTTCGTAGAGGCCCTATCCGGAAGATCGGGAACATTCCTGGGAGACCTGGGTGTTCTGGCTCCACTTGGCTTCGCTTTCGCCGCGGGAATGGTATCCGCCGTCAACCCGTGTGGCTTTGCCATGCTTCCCGCCTATCTGGGGCTGTACCTCGGAACCAATGATCAGGCAAATGCAAACGTGCATCCCATCAAACACATCGCCAAGGGGTTTCAGGTGGGCGCATCGGTCACCGCCGGGTTCGTTGTGTTGTTCGGCATGGTCGGTATTATTATAGGACTTGGAGCAAGGGCCGCCGTGGTGGACATACTGCCGTGGCTGGGCCTGATTATCGGCACCGTCCTTGTCATCACTGGGTCGTGGATGGTCGGGGGCGGCAAGCTGCACACAGGGTTTGCCGCCCAGGCCGCATCACACATGGGTAACCCAGGGCAGGTCAACGTGAAGGGATATTTCCTCTTTGGACTTAGCTACGGCACGGCATCCCTGAGTTGTACCCTGCCCATCTTCCTATCGGTCATAGGAACAAGCTTTGCCGTCTCCAGCATAGCTACCTCCGTAGGTCAGTTCCTGCTCTATGCCCTCGGAATGGGAGTTGTGATATTAAGCCTAACCCTTGGAATGGCCTTCTTCAAAGGCGCTATGGTCGGCGGGCTCAGAAAGGCTCTGCCCTACGTCCAACCCATCGGCTCCTGGCTCATGGTTGTGGCCGGCTCATACATAGTCTTCTACTGGCTGACCATCGGCGGACTGCTGTAAGCAGTCCCCGTAGTAGCATCCTCTATAGAAAACTCATCAGGCCGCTATCCAACCTATCTCTATTCCTATTGACCGCTGGCCTGCTTATGGTGGGGACGTCCTGAGTTTGGCCTAGGTCTTCGACTGCAGCATCATAACACCCATCAGCTATCTGGTGGCAATATCCACGGCGAGGTCCGAAGCAACAGCAACGCCTCCGACCCCTGGCCCGACTGTTTAACACCGCTTCTGAATTGACGGCACCAAGCAATCCCCGGCCCAACAGACATCTGGCTCCGACCGACGGCGAACATAGACCCCTCCGCCACACCCGACCAGTGGGGTAGAATGACAGCCAGCTCGGAGACCGATTTTTCCAACCACAGTTGCCGTGCAGCGATATTCTCTCCGGTGGTATTCCACGGAACGGCATTCAGGCCATATACACTCCCAACCACATCACCATTGCAGAAGCGAATGAATGACTCAACGACTAGGAGCCGGTCATCCACATGGGGATAGGCGGCCTCGCAAGAGCATATCCCATCCAGATCCTCATCTGGCACGACATTGTAAACGACGTTCTCGACGGCATCCCCGTCGCGGTCACCTTCTGCCAGTTGTACAATTCGGCCATCGTCTTCTACAGGAGACTGGACCGTGTCGTCCACGGCAATGGCGTCTCCGGGAAAATGCGTAAGAGTGACCTCATCATGTGGGACCATCAGACCAAGTCCTGGTGGCAATAACTGACCGGAGACGCCATTGTGGACAACGAGACTGGAAGTCAGTGAGACATACTTGCTAATGCGACCCAGGGGCCGCTGAAGGACAGCAGCTTAAACCCCATCATTCATGTCACCTATTTCTGGTTGGCATGGGGAGCATTCAAACTTGCCAGCAAAAATTTCTGGGGTAAACTGAGTGCACTGGATAGGGTGAAAATCCCGTTATGGTAGTACAATAGGGGGTGGCTGGTCATATCCCTTGTTACCAGGGCAGACCCTGGCAACACATCCAACGCCAGCCTACGCGCATCTTAACAGATGCAGACATGTCGCAGTGGTCAAACATTTCTTGCGGCCGCGGGAACGCCATAATGGCATTGCCTAGAAATAACAACTTTCAAGAGATGAGATAACATAAATGAATGATAAATCCCTAGACCAACTCTGCATCAACACCATGCGTTTCCTAGCGGTGGACTCCGTCCAGAAGGCCAACTCCGGCCATCCGGGTGCACCCCTTGGGGCCGCTCAAATGGCCTACGTCCTGTGGGACAGATTCATGAAGCACAATCCAACTGACCCCAATTGGCCTGACCGGGACAGGTTCATACTGTCACCTGGCCACGCTTCGGCCATGCTATACGCCCTGCTGCATCTCAGCGGGTACGACCTCCCGCTAGACGAACTGAAGAACTTCCGCCAGTGGGGAAGCAAGACTCCGGGCCACCCCGAATACGGTGTCACCCCTGGAGTCGAGATGACCACCGGGCCTCTGGGCCAGGGGTTCGCACACGGAGTTGGGATGGCTATCGCCGAACGATGGCTGGCATCCCACTACAACCAGCCAGAACTCTCCATCATAGACCACTACACATACGCCATCGTCTCCGACGGAGACCTGCAGGAAGGTGTCGCCTCAGAAGCGGCCTCTCTCGCCGGCACGTTACGTCTTGGCAAGCTCATCTATCTCTATGACGACAACGACATCTCCATAGAAGGCAACACTGACATCTCCTTCACAGAAAATGTGGATCAGCGCTTCCAAGCCTACGGCTGGCACGTCATAGGATCAATAGACGGCATGGACCCAGAGAGTGTTGATTCTGCCATACGCACGGCCCAGAAGGAAACCGGACGCCCAAGCCTAATTATCTGCAAAACCGTTATCGGCTACGGCAGTCCAAACAAGGCCGGCACCGGCTCTGCCCACGGTGAGCCCCTTGGCATAGATGAAGTGCGCCTTACCAAGGAGTTCCTGGAATGGCCATACGAGGAGCCGTTCACAGTCCCGCAGGAGGCACTTGACCACTTCCGACAGGCCCAGAAGAGAGGCGTGAACCAGCAGGCCGAGTGGCAGGCCAGGTTACAGACATATCACCAGAATTTCCCAGCCCAGGCCCAACAGTTGGAAGAGGCCCTGAATGGAGACCTTCCAAAGGACTGGGACCAGGGCCTTGAAGGACTGTTCGACCCCGCAGCCAAGCCAATAGCAACCAGGGAAGCTTCCGGACAGGTGATGAACGTCATTGCACAAAAGGTTCACACCTTCACCGGCGGCTCGGCAGACCTTGCCCCTTCTACCAAGACTCTTCTCAAAAACCACGACCATTACGGTTTCGAGGAAAATTGTGACCACAACATGCACTTCGGAGTGCGTGAGCACGCCATGGGAGCCATCGCCAACGGAATGGCCCTGCACGGCGGGACCATTCCGTACACCGCCACATTCCTCATATTCTCCGACTATATGCGTCCGCCAATGCGTCTGGCGGCGCTCATGGGCCAGAGGGTAATCTACGTCTTCACTCACGACTCCATCGGCCTTGGTGAGGACGGCCCAACCCACCAGCCGATTGAGCAGCTTCTGTCGCTGCGGGCCATCCCCAAAATGGTGGTTCTCCGTCCCGCAGATGCCACAGAGACCATAGACGCATGGAAAACCGCACTGCAACGCCGGAACGGCCCAACTTCACTCGTATTCAGCCGCCAAAATCTTCCCATATTGGACCGCAGCAAACTGGACCCCTCCGTAGGCGTCCATAGAGGCGGTTACGTGCTATGGGAGGCATCGGATAAACCAGATGTCATCTTAATAAGCACAGGCTCGGAGGTCCACATAGCCCTCGAGGCAGGCAGACTGATTCAGGAGCAGAGCATCTCCGCCCGCGTCGTTTCCATGCCTTCCTGGGAGATTTTCGATGCCCAGGCCAAAGAGTACCGCGATAGCGTTCTGCCGCCGGATATACGGGCGCGTGTCTCTATTGAGGCGGCAACAACGATGGGATGGGAGCGTTACATCGGGACTGAGGGCGTTGCCATCGGCCTATCGGACTTCGGAGCGTCGGCCCCAATAGGCGTGCTCTACGAAAAATTCGGCCTCACCTCTCAGCACGTCGCCGACGAAGCTGCAAAACTTGTACGGGAGAATCAGGCATGAGCATGTCCGTGGCACTGGGCGCCGATCACGCAGGTTACGAATTGAAGTCCAAGCTACTGCCTTGGCTCAAAGAACAGGGATTTGAAGTTATAGACAAGGGGGCCTCATCTCTGGATCCCCTGGACGACTATCCGGATTTCGCAGGCCCAGTAGCTCAGTCGGTAGCCTCTGGCCAATCCCAGCGAGGTATCATCGTATGCGGCAGCGGCGTTGGAGCCGTCATCGCCGCAAACAAAGTCCCCGGGGCACGGGCCAGCAC
Organism: Dehalococcoidia bacterium; assembly: GCA_963581795.1. GTDB lineage: Bacteria > Chloroflexota > Dehalococcoidia > Lucifugimonadales > UBA2985 > JASLXI01. Next base: position 8,929 of record CAUZOU010000037.1, read on the forward strand.
CTGCCACGACACCTACTCCGCAGGCCAGGGAGTTGAGCACGACGACATGAACGTACTCTGCCTAGGGGCCCGTATCATCGACCAAAAGTTGGCAAGAGACCTCATTACCTCCTTCCTCAATGCCCAGTTCATCGCGGAGGGAAAATACCGCCGCCGGCTGGATAAGGTCATTGCACTGGAACGACAGGCATTGCAGGCGACCAACAACACGACAGGAGAGGGATAGTTATGGCATCACTCGAAGAGGTACAACGCCTTGGACAATCCATCTGGTACGACAACATAAGCCGCGAACTGCTTTTGTCGGGCGAGATCGAGAGACTAATAAATATGGGCGTCACCGGCCTGACCTCAAACCCCACCATATTCGAGAAGGCCATCTCCGGCAGCGCCGACTACGACGACGCCCTGAGCGCTCTCGCTGCTGAGAGACTCGACACCAAGGATTCCTATGAAAAACTGGCAATGGAGGACATCCGCGCCGCGACCGACCTGTTGCGTCCCGCATATGACCGCACCGAAGGACGCGACGGCTACGCCTCCCTTGAGGTCAGTCCAACTCTGGCCCACAACACAGAGGGCACCATCACAGAGGCACTGCGGCTCTTCGCCGCTCTTGACCGCCCAAACGCCATGATCAAGGTACCCGCAACGCCCGAAGGAATCCCTGCCGTTCGCCTCCTCATAGGCCAGGGCATAAACATAAACGTGACTCTTATATTCTCCCTCTCGACCCATCGTCAGGTCATGGAGGCGTACATCGCCGGCCTGGAAGACCTGGCCAAGTCAGGAGGAGGCCTGAGTAAAGTGGCCTCCGTTGCCTCTTTTTTCGTCAGCCGTGTGGACACGGCGGTGGACAACCTGCTTGGAGAGAGCGCCAGCCAGAGTAAGCCAGGGACAGATGCCATTATGGGCAAGACCGCAATCGCCAACGCCAAGCTGGCCTACCAATCCTTTAAGACCATCTTCGGTGGCGACCGCTTTGCCGCGTTGCAGGCCAAGGGCGCACGCGTGCAGAGGCCGCTGTGGGCCAGCACTGGAACCAAGAACGCCGCCTACAGCGATGTGCTGTACGTAGACAACCTGATAGGCCAGGACACTGTAAATACCATGCCCCCAGCCACGCTCAACGCCTTCATGGAACACGGCAAGGCCCAGGCCACTCTTGAGCAGGATCTGGCCAGCGCAGAGCAGGTGATGAACTCTTTGAATGCAGCAGGCATCAGTATCGAAAAAGTAACCGACAAGCTACTGACAGATGGAGTCAAGTCATTTGCAGACTCCTTTGACCAGCTCCTCGCCAATGTCGAAGAAAAGAAAGCCATTCTAATCGCCAGCGGCAGTGAGCGCCGACCACCGGCTTAGCAGGCCAACCACACATGATAGAGACAGCCCTGGCCGACCTGCAACGACGCGACATCGTGGGGCGCATCTGGAACCGTGACCACACTGTCTGGAAGACCGACCCAACAGAGATTTCCGACCGTCTTGGGTGGCTCAACGTAACCGGCTTCATGCGAGAGCAAGCCTCGTCGTTACAAGCTTTCGCTCAGCAGGTCCGCAACGACGGCATTCGACACGTAGTCCTCCTTGGCATGGGCGGTAGTAGCCTTGGGCCGGAGGTAATCCGTCAGACCTTTGGAAGCACCTCTGGATTCCCGCGGCTTCTTGTCCTTGACTCCACGATACCGGACGCCGTGCAGGCCATGACGGCAGAAATCAACCCCTCAACTACCCTGTTCCTTGTCTCATCCAAGTCGGGTACCACCACTGAGTCGCTTTCCTTC
>CAUZOU010000038.1:0-10597 GCA_963581795.1 Dehalococcoidia bacterium
CGGTGGTTTTGAACTTCTTTGGATTTCCATACGTTCAGATGGTGCCCGTGATTGCACGGGACGTTCTTGGGGTTGATGAGGTCCTTTTCGGAGTCCTCATGTCCGCCGCAGGTACGGGCGCACTCATTGGTTCCTTGGTGATTGCCTCCAAACAGATATCTCGACAGGGGACGGTTTACATCATGGGGGCCAGTCTCATGCTTGTGGCGCTCTTTCTCTTTGCTTTCTCCAAGGTGTACGTCATATCAGTCGTGCTATTGTTTGTGACGGGACTCGGTACGTCTGGGTTCGCCACTATGCAGATAATCATTGCCCTTCGTGTTGTGGCACCGGAGATGCGTGGACGCGCTATGGGGGCTATAGCCCTGGGTATCGGGGCCAGTCCGCTGGGAATGGCGGTGATGGGTGTATTGGCCGAGGTGCTGGGCACCCAGACGGCGCTTGCTTTGCTGGCAGGCAGTGGTCTGATTGTTATGCTCATCATGGGTCGTCTGCTACCGGAGCTTCGCGATTTACCGAGCAGATGGACCACTATTTGATGTTAGGCTATCCCTGTCGATTCAGGACATTTACAGGACATATGCACCATGATAATCTGCGGCTTCCATAGCTGGTAGCAGATTCGCGTCGTGACAGCATCCGTATTGGAGGTGAGCATATGACGCAATCCGAAACGAAAGTGGCAACGACGCCGAGGGCACTGGACGGCATCCGGGTACTCGACTTCACCTGGGTACGAGCGGGTCCATGGTGTAACAGGTGGCTCGGGTCATTGGGCGCTCAGATACTCAAAGTGGAGTGGCCTGAGAACCCAGATATTCTTCGAGGGAATATTGGTACTACTCCCCCTGACGTAGAGAATTCCCTCAATACTTCGGGCCAGTTCAACGACACCAATGCCAATAAGCTGAGTATCAGCCTGAACACTCGTACTCCGCGTGGCATGGAACTCATCAAGCGCCTCATTTCCATTTCCGACGTCGTCATCGAGAATTTCAGCTCGAGAGTTATGGAGAGTTGGGGCCTTGGCTACGAAGAACTTCGCAAGCTACGCCCGGACATTATCTACGTGTCTATGGCAGGGTTCGGCCATACGGGACGCCACCACTATCACACCACCTTCGGCTCTTCCGCTCAGGCCCTATCTGGGCAGACATTTCTTTCGGGCTTGCCGGCTGAAGTCCCTGCAGGATGGGGTTGGTCCTATCTGGATGACACAGGCGGCATGTACGGAGCGATGTCGGTTCTCACTGCATTGCACCACCGTAATGCGACCGGCGAAGGCCAATACGTGGACCTGGCACAGATGATCACTGGCATCACTCTCACAGGGTCTGCACTCTTGGATACGACGATAAACAACCGCCCTTCCCGTCGTGAAGGTTACCCGCCTGGCAACCGCGCCCACTGGCCCAACACACCGTTGGTGAACAACTACCGCGGGCCGACCGTCGCACCGCACAATGCGTATAGAACGAACCCAGCCGACTACAACGACTGGTGCGTTATCATATGCCACTCGGATGAGGAGTGGTGGAACCTCGTGAAGGTGATGGGCTCTCCCGAATGGGCCGCCTCACCGAAGTTCGCTACCATGGTGAGCCGTCTTGAACACCAGGAGGAACTGGACCAGGAGATCGAAAGCTGGACCATAGCCTTGAACAAGTACGAGATTATGGAACTGTGCCAGGCGGCGGGGGTGCGCTCCATGCCTGTACAAAGTTCGGAGGATAGGCTGGAGAACGATCCTCAGCTTCGCCATCGAGAGATGTATCTTGAGATGGAACACCCCGTCCTGGGAGTCCGCAAGCTTCAGAACGCTCCCTTCAAGATGTCTGAGACACCTGCGTTCAACAGCAGTCCCGGCCCGCTTATAGGACAGCACAACCGTGAAGTGTTCGAGGGCATTCTCGGACTCAGTCATGCGGAGCTGGTGGCAGGCTATGAAGACGGCACATTCTGGCCGAGCAGCATCGCCCTCGACCTCTACCCGTATGTGACGGAGATAATGCGTGATGCTCTTAGTAAGAACAACGAAACACACCTTCTATCTCCCAACGGTTCTCCCAAACAGGAAAGCGTGACTGAGAGAAATGCCAATTCTCGCGGCCCTCTATCGGGCTTGCTGGTACTGGAACTGGCGGACAAGAAGGGGCAGTGGTGCGGCAAGCTCATGGCCGATCTTGGAGCTGAGGTCATCAAGATAGAGCCTCCCGGCGGCGAGGCGGCCAGGACAGCCGGCCCGTTCTACGAAGATATTCCGAATAGGGAGCGGAGCCTTTCTTTCTGGCACTACAATACTTCTAAAAGAGGGATAACTCTTAGCCTGGAGACTGAGGATGGGCGTAGGCTGTTCCGCCGTCTGGCTTCTACCGCCGACATCATCCTGGAGACCTTTGTGGCAGGTTATCTTCCTTCTTTGGGGCTGGGATATGAGGATCTGAAAGAAGACAATCCTCGCTTAATCATGTGCTCGCTCACCGACTTCGGCCAGACGGGTCCCTGGCGGAATTACGCGACCAGCGACCTGACACACTTGGCGGCAGGAGGCCAGATGGCTATGTGCGGTTATCTTGACGAACAGCTGGCTGCTGCACCGCCCATCGCGCCGGGAGGGGGACAGGCATGGCACATGGGGAGTCACTACTCCTACATGGCGATTATGGCTGCACTATGCTACCGGGATGTGACGGGACGAGGGCAGTACATCGACACCTCTGTTCATGATGCTTGCGCTCTTACTACAGAAGGCCATGTAAATAACTACATCTACGCAGGCAGAGTCATGACTCGTGGCAGACCCCAACTCATCTGCAACGACGGCCGATGGGTGAACGCTACCATTGGCGTGCGTCTCACCCCCAAGAACCTGGGTGTGCTGGCCGAGTGGATGGACGGCCACGGTCTGGCTGGGGATCTACTGGAGGAGAAGTACGGCGACCCTGATGTCGTCAAGGAAAACACTGCCCACATCCTTGAGGTACTGTCTAACTTCGCGGCGAACGTTACGTCGGCAGAGCTATATCTGGAGTCGCAGGATCGGAAATTCTCATGGGGCGCTATCCGCGCTCCCGATGAGTTGTTGGACGATGGGCACCTACAGGACCGCGGATTCTGGGTCGAAGTGGAACATCCAGAGTTGGGGCGCAGCTTCAAGTATCCCGGGCCGGCCGCGATCTGGAACGGATCGCCCTGGAAAATCTCACGGCGGGCGCCTCTTATTGGGGAACACAACGAAGAGATATTCTGCGGAGCGTTGGGGCTGTCCCGTGCGGACTTGTCAGTACTGACCGAAGGTGGCGTGGTCTAGCACTGCTGGGGTTGTAAGCCTAGAGTATTCTGTTCCCGGGTATATTGACCCAACTGCTCATCTCATGGGGAGCGGTGACGGCGTCTGCTTTGCGTACATAGGCTGGGGAAAGCTGATCTATTGACGTGACTCCCAGTAGTCCCATTGAGGAAATCATCTCGTCCTCCAGAATCTCCAGTGCCCGTATAAGGCCCTCTGTGCCGGCCGCCGCTAGTCCCCAGCATTGGAGCTTGCCGATTGCAGTTGCATTTGCTCCTAGAGCCAGGGCCTTCAGCACATCGCTGCCGCACTGGATGCCTCCATCCAGGATGATGGCTGCTCTGCCTGCCACCGCATCAACAATTTCAGGGAGAGTTTCCATTGTTCCGAGTCCGTGATCCAGTTGGCGGCCACCGTGGTTTGATACCCAGACCGCGTCGGCGCCGTGTTCCACCGCCAGAATAGCGTCCTCTGCTGTTGCAATGCCCTTAAGCATGAATGGAAGACCAGCCAGTTCCCTGACCTTGCCAATTGTCTCCCAGGTCACGGACGAAGCATGACCTCCGTTTCTACCTCCTGACACTTGATGTTTATTTGGTGCAGAGGAGCCAAGGAAATTGTCACGTGGACTCCACCTGGCCAGCATCGTTCTATCCCTGCGGCTAGGCCGGGCTGTATCGGCGGTTATGCACAGGGCGGAATATCCGGCCTGCTTCACCCTGGCAATCATCTCCTTGGTCCAGTCCCAGTCTCCATTCAGGTAGAGTTGAAAGACCTTTGGGTTGTTGGCCACGGAGGCAATATCCTCCAGGCTAGGCTCAGTAACCGAACTGATTACATCCAGTATCCCGAACTCATCCGCGGCTTTAGTTGCCGCAGCACCGCCCTCTGGTGTGAATACCTGCTGTGAACCAACGGGAGCTAGCACTACCGGGATACGCATACTGTGACCGAGGAGATTGCTTGACGTATCTATGTTGGATACATCTACGAGAACACGAGGACGGAAGGCCAACTGGTCAAATGCCAGCCGATTACGCCTCAAGGTGGTCTCTGATTCCGACCCACCAGATAGATATCCCCATGTCCCCTGCTTCAGATTGTGCCGTGCTGCCTGCACTATCTCTTGAATGGTCACAAACTCAACTGTCACCTGTGGCCTCCTCAACACCAAACTGGTAGATTCTTGCAGTTACACTTTGGACGGACCTGGAAAATACGGGTGTTATCTATCCCTTGGCGACCTGTTGTCATCGGGGCGTGTATGGATGTCCAGGAGGACCGTCTTGCCGTCCGCGTTTAGTTTCTGAGCGCTCTTGATGGCAGGGGCCAGTTCGTTCGTCTTGGTGACAGTGATGCCGACGGCTCCCATGCCTTCGGCTATCTTGGAGTAGTCGCCAATCATGTGCGAAACACCGTACACTTCACGAGCGGTTGGGAAGCCGCCTGGGTATGTTGCCATGCCTCCGTTGTTAAGTACGACTGTGGTGATGGGCACACCTGCGCGCGCCGCAGTCTCAATGTCCAGGCCTGACATGCCGAATGCGGCGTCGCCCATGAAGTTCAGGCAGAACCTGTTCGGGTAGGCCAGCTTTGCACCGATCATGAGTGGGATTCCGTAGCCCAGATGAGTCGATTTACCCCAGCCAATATAGCTGTGGGGCGACGTTGCCGTGAAGAATGGCACCATCATGTCCCTTGGGGATCCTGCGTCGTGGGTGACTATGCTGTTTTCAAGGTCGATGTTCTGGTTCAGTTCCCAGATCACACGATAGGGGTTGATGGGCTCTTCGTTGTCGGTAAGCAGGGGCATCCAAGTCTTTAGCCAGTCCTCCTTGACCTTTGCTACCTGGGCCGGCACACCGGTCTTGTCCTTGCGGCCGTCTTTGCCGAGCCGTGTTCTGACTTCCTCGATCATTGCCTGCAGAGTTGCCTTGGCGTCGCCAGGTAATGCAACTTCGACTGGGAAGTCCTTGTTGATGTCTTCCGTGCTGCCGACACTGTGTATGATGGTCTTGCCGGGAGGAATGGGTTGTCCGTATTGGGTCTTGGTCATGCTGGAGCCAACCGCGAACAGCACGTCCGACTCCTGAAGCCACTGCCTGGCCGCCAAGGTAGTGGCGCTGCTGCCTCCTCCAAGGGCGAGCGGGTGCCGCTCATCGATGGAGGACTTGCCCGGCATTGTGGTATAGACTGGGATTTCTATAAGCTCTGCGAATTCCCTCAGTTCTGCTGTTGCGCCGGACAGCAGGATTCCCATCCCTGCCCATATGACCGGCTTTTTAGCCTCCAGCAATATCTTGACCGCGTCTTTTATGTCGGAGGCTGAGGGTACCTGTATGGAGACCTTTGGGGAGTGGTAGGGCAGTACGCCTTCCGGGACTTCCTGATCGCATACGTCGGAGGGCATTTCAACAACAACAGGGCCGGGACGACCATTTCGAAGGGCATGGAAAGCACGCCGCATGATGTCGTTGACCATGTCCGGTCTGGCGATCATCTCTACATGTTTGGTAATGCTCTGATAGGTCCTCAACGCTGAAAAGTAGGGACGCACGGCAGTCCGTTCCAGGCTGGAGCCACGTGGGAGCACGAGTATCGGCACGTTATCTGCAAACGCTTGGCTTATGCCGCCCATGGCGTTCTCAGCACCGGCTTGGTCTTGCACGGCAACCACACCAAATTTTGTTCGGTCGCTCATTCTGCTGAAGCCGTCGGCGGCCATTACTGCGCCACGTTCGTGACGGAACGATATTGGCCGGATACCCTCCTTGGCAACCGCCTCTATGAGAGGGCTTGAGGGAAAACACGCCATCCACTCTACGCCCTCAGATTTCAAAACTCGTGCAATGGCCTCTGTGACGTTCATGGCTTTTGTCTCCTGTCGTTAGTGTGTGGTGTTCTTAACCGAGGGTATTATACTGTGTTTGAGATTTGTCGCATACCGCGGAAGCTCAGCGTATTTTACTGATATGCGATATTCTAGGCGTCACTGTCTTTGCTCAGTACGCCGTCCATCATATCAACGCGCTTGTCGGCCATGCTTGCCAGTGTCAGGTCATGGGTTACTACCACAACGGTTACCCGCTTGTGCCGAGCGGTGTCCCTTAAGATAGTGGCAACCGATATGGCCGTGGCGCTGTCCAATTCTCCTGTGGGTTCATCGGCGAATACGACATCAGGGTCGGTCACCAGCGCGCGGGCTATTGCCACACGCTGCTGCTCGCCTCCCGAGAGTTCGTATGGACGGTGTTGAGCACGCGGGCTAAGATTCACTAGGTCGAGTGCCTCGAGAGCACGTCTCCGCCTCTCTCTCCATGAGACACCGCCAATGTGAAGAGGAAGCTCAACGTTCTCCTGGGCTGATAGCAGAGGCATGAGCCCAAATGACTGGAATACGAAACCAATGGAGCGTCTGCGCAGTTCCACCAAGTCGCCCTCAGGGAGCACTGCGAGGTCAAGGCCGTCTATGAGCACGCTGCCCGCTGTGGGCCTGTCAAGACCTGCCATGAGGTTCAACAGCGTGGTCTTTCCTGAGCCTGAACGTCCGGTAACCGCCAGGAATTCCTGGGTGTGTATGTCCAGGTCTATTCCTTTGACTGCCGTGACAGCTGAGTCACCGGAGCCAAAAACTCGTGTCAGACCTCGTACGGATATGATTGGCTGCTTTGTCTGATAAGCCGAATCTTGTTGCAATATCCTTATCTCTCCCAGGCTGTATTTCTATCGACTCTTAGGCGCTGTATGACGTGTCAGACCTCTGCCCCTGGTCTGACACGTGAGCTTTTTGACGCTGGTATTATGTTTACCTGGTTTCCAGCTATGTCCGCTTTTGCCAGTCCCTGTAAGTTAAGTTTTTCCACGTACTCTTGCGGGAGCTGAAGGCGGCCGACTCTGTCGACTACTAAATATTCTTCAGGGACGGCGTCAGCTTTACCTTGATGGACCGACTGTAAACGGCTTTCTGAGCTAATGCGGCCATCTCTTATGTGGAGTACCCTGTCCATGTGCTCTGCCACTCCCTGATAGTGGGTTACCACTACTATGGTGACGTGATATACGCGGTTTATTTCCCGCAACAAATTGAAAACCTGGGAGGCCATCTGCGTATCCAGTTCCCCTGTAGGCTCGTCGGCCAGCAGCAGGGGAGGGCTGTTGGCCATGCCAACGGCTATTGCCAGCCGCTGCTGCTCGCCTCCTGAGAGCTGGTGTATTTTCCTGTCGGCCTTGTCTTCCATATCCAGAATTGACAGTAGTTCCATGCTTCTGGCGCGCCTGGACTCTATGTGCTTTCCGGCAATGGCCTGGGGCAGTTCAATGTTGTCTCTGGCTGTCAGATATGGGACTAGATTTCTGGCTGTGGCCTGCCACACAAAGCCGACCTCATGCCGCCGGTAGAGTACCAACTCACTGTCGGAGATGTTCAGCAAGTCCCTGTGTCCAACCCTCACTTGACCAGCCGATGGTCGGTCGAGCCCAGATAATAGGTTTAGCAATGTGCTCTTGCCGCTGCCGCTGGCCCCCACAATGGCGATCATCTCTCCCTGCTCCACCTCCATATCAACGCCACGTAGAGCCACCACTTCCAAATCAGACTTCTTGAAAATCTTGAATAGGTCGCGGCATTCGATGTAGGGCTTCAGCCATTCATCTGATGACTGTCGCTCCTGCTGGTAGCCGGGTGTTGGCAGTTGCCCAGAGGATTCCATCGTTTTCTCCTTCTACCTTTCTATACTGCATCCTGCAGGATGGGTCAAGCCTCACCAATGCGCAGGACTCGCTGCACGTCCAGCTTGGCTGTGATCCAGGCGAGCCATGCCACCGCTGTTGCGGCAACCACGGTGAGTATCAGATACGTACCGATAAGAATGCTCCAGTTAATTTGAAGAATCATTGGCGGAGTAACTCTTACGCCTTCCTCTGCCACCTCAAGAATAGGCAGAATGCTGATTCCTATCTGCTGTCCTGCCAGTGTACCCAGTCCTATGCCACAGACTACCACCAGGAGAAGGTTGAACCATACGACTCCGTTGAGCTGACCCCTAGAGAAGCCCAACGTTCTGAGGAGGGCGAATTCGGTATGCCGCTCACGTGTATCTGTGTAGGAAAATAACATAACTCCCGAGGCGCTGGCCAGAACGAGAGCTAGGAACATGAGGATTAGAAGGCCGCTCCATCCGGCACTGACCAGTGGTTGGTTTACTCGCTGGGACACCATGTCTGCGGCGACGTAGGTCTCTCCCATGAGTATTCCGAAGCCCCTCAGGTCACCAATCACTCTCGATGGGTCTGCGTTGGCAACATCTAGGCTTGCCCATATCTCATTGCTTCCGCCAACTAGGCCCTGGCCGTGCAGGTTGGTGGAATGGTTGAAGGTGCCGAGGTCCATCAGTATGAACGGATCCTCCCTTGGATTCAGCGTGGGGAAATAGTCGGCTATTGCCACCACACGAATGGGCACTGACGCGTCGATTGTGCCTATAGTGAGGGTGTCTCCAACCTCTGCCCCGGTGACATCCAGCAACGACCTGCTTACCACGGCCGGTATGGATATATCAGACCTGCCCGCACGGATGCCGGGCAGTGATAGCCCCCCTGGGATCCAGCTAAGTGCAGCCGATCCGGCCGTGCCCGGCTGCACTACGGCCTCGCTGGACTCCAGGGCAAAGAGCCCGGGAACGTTATAGTCTTCCACCACACGCCATTCGTTCAGGAAAAACTGGAAGTCTCCTAGGGATGTCTCTTCAAAAGGTGTAATCACCGACAGTTCTCCCAGGAAAATGGCTCCCTGTTCTCGTGCCGTCGACCTCATGTTTACTCGGAGGGAAATCAGGGTAAAGGGTGGCACAGCACCAGCGAAATCGAGCCACCCTGACTCATTTATTCGCAGCGGTATGGACCTTCGAGAACGCTGTGGAAATAGATCGGCGTCAAGGCGTATCCAGCCCTGGGAGTCTAGTTCCCAGTCCTCGAAATCCAGTTGTCCAAATGGAATGTCGAAGTAGAATCCTCCAGCGTCTCTAATCCTGCCAGTCAGGAACGCTCCGGGGTCGATTACGCCGGGATTCACCCACAGGCCCAGAGTGGTGGCATATGGAGGAAGGAGTATCCCATCGCTCAAAACGGATTCGGGAGGGTCTGGGTTGATGGAATCCATGATTTCTGATAGAGAGTTTTCATCGGTGAAATCTTCACGGTGCCACCCCACCTTGGCAAATGACCCGGTGTCCACAGCCATGATGGATACTGGGGTCTGATCGAACGCGCCTGTCGACAGAGTGCCGGTTGTGCGAAGTACTTCAGATATGGCTTCTACTCCATTCAGGCGCTGTTTCAGGTAGGACATTCCCAGAAGGGATACGGGGGCACGGCCTACGCTGTGCTTTATACGAATGTCTGCTCCGGCATCGTATAGTGCCTGGTCCACCTGGCTGCGTACGATGGTGGAGCTGAATGTGCTTCCTATTACACCAAGGGCAGTGGTTAGCATGAGCAGCACCACCAAGGCTCCCGGCATGATGGGGTCTCTGGAGACGCGCCTCAGTCCCTGGACCAGCCAGACCGGCCCAACGGACTCCATGATCCTTGCAATCAGGGCGACGGCTAGGGGGAAAACCCGCATTACCAGAAGTCCAATCGCCAGCAGACCAAGGAGAGGTCCAAGCAGAAGGGAGATGTCAACTTCAAGCTCTCCCGTTCCCAGTGACCGCACGAGAAACGAACCACGTGTCTGGATTTGCCACCATATCAGTCCTATCAACACCAGTGCCAGGATGTCTATATAACTGCGATGGATAAAGGGCGCTCTGGGTGGCCTCGCACCGGACTGGCGGAATTCCACCATTCCCTGTCGGGACGCCATCAACGTGGAGATGGTGAGCACGCTTACGGCTAAAACCGCCCCTGTGGTTCCAAGGAGGAATGCCTGAATTGAGAGAGGCACAGGGACAGAACTGCTGCCTATGTTTGTGTCTACGAAGACCCTTCCAAGCGTTCTGGAAATATTCACTGCCACCAAAGGTCCGAAGACCACAGCCGGGGCCGCCAGCAGCAGCCCCTCTACGAGCGCAAGCAAACCCATCTGCGGAGTGGTGATTCCGCGGCTTTTAAGAATTGATGTCTCTGAGGAACGCGATTTAACTACAAGATTTGATACTAGTGCCAAATAGTAGATTAGGATGCCGGTTGTAAGGGAGATCATCAAGTAGAAAGGGATGCGGGCTAGGAGTATCCGCTCCTGGTAGGTGCTCAGCAGCTCGCCCAGCTTTACGGTGGAGCTGCCGTTTGAAAGATTGACCCGTATTTCGT
>CAUZOU010000039.1:0-9375 GCA_963581795.1 Dehalococcoidia bacterium
TTAGAGCCAAAGACAGAGAAGAGTGGTATTTCACCAGCGGCTCCATCCCGACTGGCGTCGAAACTTCAAAGCCTCCCACCTATCCTACACAACTCTGGCCCCAGTCCAATGTCAAGTTGCAGTAAAGCTCCACGGGGTCTTTTTGTCCTGTCGCGGGTTACCCGCATCTTCACGGGCCTTGCAATTTCGCCGAGTCCCTCGTTGAGACAGCGACCAAGTCATTACACCATTCCTGCGGGTCGGAATTTACCCGACAAGGGATTTCGGTACCTTAGGACCGTTATAGTTACGGCCGCCGTTCACCGGGGCTTCAGTTCAGAGCTGCCCTCCGGCAAAACCGGAGTTCACCCCTCCCCTTAACCTTCCGGCACTGGGCAGGTGTCAGCCCCTATACGTAGGGTTTCCCCTTAGCAGAGACCTGTGTTTTTGTTAAACAGTTGCTTGGCCCAATTCACTGTGACCCTGATAAGGCTGTGGGAGCAAGTCCCCTTCACCTCCAGGGCACCCCTTATTCCTAAGTTACGGGGTTAGATTGCCGAGTTCCTTAACGAGGGTTCTCTCGAACACCTTGGGGCTTTTACCCCTGTCTACCTGTGTCGGTTTGTGGTACGGACACCTCTATCCCATAACAGCGAGGCTTTTCTTGGCGGTATAGGTTCAGCGGAATTCCCCGAGGAAAACCTCGGAGTTCCCACCCCCCTCAGCTCGTAACGCCGGAATGGATTTTCCTGTCCCGGCATGGCCTTCAAGGGCAGACACACCATGTCCAATGGGCATGCCCCGCCTACCTTTCCGCGTCCCCCCTCTGCTTTAAAGCGAGATAATGGTGGTACGGGAATATTGACCCGTTGTCCATCGCCTTCGCCTTTCGGCTACGGCTTAGGCCCGACTAACCCTACGTTGAACAACATTGCGTAGGAAACCTTAGACTTTCGGTGCAAGGGATTCTCACCCTTGTTTGCGCTACTCATGCCGACATTCTCACTTCCCCACGCTCCAGCAAACCTCACGATTTACCTTCAGCGCATGGGGAACGCTCCCCTACCCCTCACCCCGACGAATCGGGATGAAGCCACGGCTTCGGCGGTGGACTTGAGCCCCGTTGGATTTTCGGCGCAGGATCCCTCGACCAGTGAGCTATTACGCACTCTTTAAAGGATGGCTGCTTCTGAGCCAACCTCCTGGCTGTCTGGGCGATCCCACTTCCTTTACCACTTAGTCCACACTTAGGGGCCTTAGCCGGTGGTCTGGGCTCTTTCCCTCTCGACAATGGAGCTTATCCCCCACTGTCTCACTCCCAAGGTAAGATATATTGGCATTGGTGGTTTGGTTGGGTTTGGTAAGCTCACGCCCCCTAGCCCATCCAGAGCCCTACCTCCAACATTCATCCTTGAGGCTGCACCTCAATGCATTTCGGGGAGAACCAGCTATCTCCGGGTTCGTTTGGCATTTCACCTCTACCCACAGCTCATCCCAGGACTTTGCAACGTCCACGAGTTCGGGCCTTCACTCCGATATTATCGGAGCTTCACCCTGGCCATGGGTAGCTCACCCGGTTTCGGGTCTAATCCCCGCGACTCATTCGCCCTATTAAGACTCGCTTTCGCTTCGGCTCCCTTCGTCCACGAAGTTAACCTTGCCGCGGAAATTAACTCGTCGGCTCATTCTTCAATAGGCACGCCGTCACCCCGATAAATCGGAGCTCCGACCGTATGTAGGCCCACGGTTTCAGATCTATTTCACTCCCCTTCCGGGGTTCTTTTCACCTTTCCCTCACGGTACTGGTACACTATCGGTCGCCAATGGTATTTAGCCTTGGAGGGTGGTCCCCCCAGCTTCCCACGGGATTTCTCGTGTCCCGTGGTACTCAAGAACGCATCGGAAGCCTCTTCTTTTTCACCTACAGGACTTTCACCCCCTATGGTTGCCCTTTCCAGGGACATTCGGTTAAAGAAGAGGTTTTTGACTCCCTGGGGTCGCTGAGGCTTCCCCAGACACGCCTTACAACCCCCCTGAAACATAGGACCTCAGTCCACTAAGTTCCAGAGGTTTGGGCTATTCCCCGTTCGTTCGCCACTACTAAGGGAATCTCTTTTGATTTATTTTCCTCGAGGTACTGAGATGTTTCAGTTCTCTCGCTTACCTGCTCTAACCTAAGGGTTCAGATAGAGCTATCCCGAGTTCATCGGGATGGGTTACCCCATTCGGGAATCCCCGGCTGTGCTTGTTAGACAGCTTACCGAGGCTTTTCGCAGTCTTACCACGCCCTTCATCGGCCATTGGCGCCAAGGCATCCACCGTGGGCCCGTATTAACTTAACCCACATTCAGGCCCGTAAACCTCTATTCAGTTTTTAAAGTACACAAAAAACGGCGCTGGATGCTGCCAGACGCCGGGGAATTAGCACCAGTTAAAGTTGTCCGTATGTAGTCAGGTGTTCAGTTTTTGTTTCCTCTACTCTATGGACGCAAAAGGGATTATACGTGCCCTATCTACGGGCGTCAAGGGGTTCTTAGTCGAAACTTAAGTCAATTCGCCTCACGCCCTTGCACCCTACATACCAGGACTCCAACTAACAAGCGCTGGCCTGTATATAGGCCCACCCCTTATCCTGAAACGGCCGTCCACCTCATCAAGCATCTCCGTCAGTACCTCTTCCAACCGCCGTTCACCATCGCTGCCGGGTTCCACAAACAATCGAGGCCGCATTTGCTCCAGCGCCCGTTCAAGGCTCTCGAACCCGCGCGCCTCCTGAGGAGCTTGCATCTCAACGTCCGGGTAGATTCCCATATCCCACAGCAACTGCACAAGCTCCTTGAGCGACGGCAGCTTGAGGCGCGCCTGGCCGTGTACTCGCGGCCACAGTGGGTTGAACTGGGTATACGGCGGGTTCTCGTACAACACCACCATCACCTTCTCACGGGCATGGGCTCCCAGCTTGCTTATAAAAGGGACAATATCCTTCACCGTGTACAGAACCTGGACACATAGTGCAATGTCCGCAGGCTCGACCTCCGCCTCTTCCCAGGTCGATGTCACCAGAACGACGTTCTCCCTCCCCATGCTCTTGGCCTCTTCTTCCAGGATCGAACCCATGCTGGCCGAAGGTTCCACCGCCACAACCTGCTTGCAGCGCATGGATATGGGAAGCGTCAAACGCCCCCCGCCGGCGCCAACGTCCATCACGGTGTGACTTGGTTCTATTTCACGGAGCAACCTCTGCGTCAGAGGGTCCTCCGTATCCTGTGCTACCGGCCTAAATCGCTCCGCAAAGGGATGCCAGGAGTCCGAAGGCGCTCTATCCAGCCCGCGCACACTGTCAGACTGTGCGTGCTCCTCCTCCACCATTCTGCGCCATCGCCCCCCAGCGGCAAGCGTTGCTCGATTCATTTAACACGCTTCTCCGTATTCCTTAATATAGCAGTGATATAGCAGTGTAATGCCATTGAAGCGCTCTCCCAACTGAGCTACAACCCCATTTTATACTTAAAATAGCCTGTTTCATTATAATTAATTGAGCCACAATTGTATGTGATTCAATATTCTCTTAACAGTTTTTATGCATGGTATTTGTTAATTAATATTACTGGAGCTATTTTATGTAAGAACCTATTACTACTATTCGGACTACTGATTCTTGCCCTTGGTTGTTCGTTCGAAACGTCTGCACAACCAAATAATCAAGAATCTATCGAAGCAGAATTAGTTGCAACATATAATTATGCTCAAGTTAATGAACTGCCAAATGAAGTACGGGCTTCATTTATTTCTGAGCATATGAATGAACGATTGATATCCAATAGGCTAATTGAATTTGCTACATCCAGTTGTTTTAAGAATAAATTTATCTGAGCCAGTTCTCTAGCTGAGAATTTGCAACACTTTGTTTAAAACCACTGAACAAAACTCAACTTATCGTATTTAGATTAGTGTATTGACTCAGTTCAATGCTGATCATGCACCCCATCACTCCCCAGCAGTGAGTCTCAGGTGCTTGGGGGGCTCGTCTGGCAGTTGCCAAAAAATCTCCTCGTGGTTCCACGCCCGGTGATAGGCATTGGCCGTGATGATACCCGTCTTATAGACAGTCTCAAAAGCGTCCCAGTCCCGTTCCTCAATAGCCCTGTTCATAGCCGTCAGCGGGCCTTTGATGAACGCCTCCATGTGTGCCGTGTATTTGGGACGCGTGATCTCCCCAATCCGCAGCGCCTTCTCAAGCTCCGATGACTGAAGCGCCGCCAGCTTCCAATTCCCGCCCTTCGCCGCGTAGTAGAGGATCCAGTAACGGTCGCTCACTTCCGCCATGAGGCGTGCCAGTCCCGGCTGAATCCCGCCGAGCTGGTCCAGAGTCATCTCTGTATGGGATGTGTGTGCAACTGGTTGCTGTTCTTGTGTCATGTTATGTACTCATTAAATAAAAAGTAATTTCGACAAGTCAAATCTACTACTGTGGCCCCTGTATAACCAGCTTGCCGTAAAAGTCCCTGCTTTCCATCACCTTATGTGCCCTAGCCACGTCCTCAAGCGGAAAAACCTGGCCCACCACCCCCGTAAGCTCGCCGCGGTTGATGACATTCATCATCTCCCCAAAGGAACGCCGCGTCCGGTTACCGCTCCCCATAAGGGTGAGTGGTCTGCCTGTAATTACGGATAAGTCCATGTTGGTCTGTGTCCCCGATGTGCTGCCAGTTATCACCAGCCTCCCTCCCGGCCTCAAGCTGAGCTGGTTCTGTTCCCACACCGCCGCGCCAACCACGTCCAGCACCATGTCCACGCCCTGCCCGTCGGTAAACTCTTTCACCCTCTTGCTGAATTCGGGTGTGTTGCGATAGTTGATTCCCTCGTCGGCACCCAATTCCTTCGCCTTAGCGAGTTTTTCGTCCGACCCCGCCGTTGTGATGACCCTTGCCCCGATGCGCTTGGCTATCTGTATGCCAGCGCTGCCCACTCCACTGCCCCCGGCCTGTACAAGGATGGTCTCCCACGGCTGAAGCTGACCACGCACCATGAGACAGTGCCAGGCCGTGTGAAAGGCCAGGGGAATCGCAGCCGCTTCCTCAAACGACATGGAGTCACGAAACTTATGGACGTTGATAGCCGAAATCTTGCAGTACTCTGCGTGTCCGCCATGCACGTCAACTCCTATTCTGAGCTGGTTAAGACAAAACTGGTCCTGTCCCTGTAGGCATGGACCGCAGACGTCGCACTTCAGGCGATTGTCCACAAGCACTCTGTCGCCCACCTTGAACCCCGTGACGCCGGGGCCAATCTCCGCTATCTCCCCCGCCATATCGCAACCAAGGACATGTGGAAACTGCGAGGGCAGCCTACCGCGGCCGGAGCGTACGCCAATGTCGAGGTGGTTCAGTGCACTTGCCCTCACCCTCAGCACGACATCGCCGGGACCGGTCGTTGGGTCTGGAAGGTCGCCGTAGATCAGCTTGTCCACATCACCAAACTCGTTAATAAAGACTGCCTTCAATGTCTTGCTCCTTATTGCCGGAAATACTCGAAGACTCGTGTGGCAATAACGAAAGTGCAGAAAATCTGAGCGGCTAAAGTATACAACCCAGCTTCTCACAGTGACAACGAGTCTTGGTTAAGTCAACTATTCGTTCAATCAGGCTCATATTATGGATATGGACATATCCCACTCGTCGCAGTCCAGAGCTTTTTGGTCTCTTAACCAAATTCTCCGCCAACAGGAATCTCTATAGTCTACCATCTCCAAAAGACGCACGAGAATGCCGCAAATCCCTCGGAACTGGCACACCCAATCCATAATTAGCCACAAAATGCTATAATCGTGCCAGCCTACGCCTCTATAGCCAGGCAAATCTTGTAGTCTTGCAAAACAAGGAGGACAACAAAATGGCAACTAGCAAACCCAACCTGGAGATAAAGTATTGCAGCGATTGAGGGTATCTACCACAAGCCGCTTGGATAGCGACTGAGTTTTTCATCGAGTTTCAGAGCAAGCTCGCCATTACCATCACTCCCGTTAACGACGGACGACTGGAGATCTACCTCGACGGCCAGACCCTCTTCGACCGCAAGGCCGCGGGCGGCAAGTACCCCGACATGGAGAAGGTCAGAGACCTGAAAAAAGCCGTCCGAAACATGGTGGTAGTAGCCACTTGACACGCCCGGAGCGCAACCACACACAAAAATAGCTGGACTCTATTTCGGAATATAGAGTCCAGCTATTTTATTAATCCCACATCTCTACATGCCGTTCTCGCCCTGAACGTGCACAACACGCTTCGGTGGCCAAAGCCTCAGCAACTGAAAAATACTCCAGGCAAAGGGGATATAACCACCGTAGCCAAGAATCGGCATCTCGAATATTTTTGTAAAATCCAGGAAGGGGACGTGGTAAATCCACTTGGGGGTAGCCCAGAAGTTCCAGAATTCCCATAGGAAACCGCACAGCAGGCCGCCAAGTGCCACACCGAACACAAGCCGCCACCTTTGTCTCATCATATCGTCCACCAGGCTATGCCCGCCTCTGTAAGCCACCAGCCCGTCGATCACAAGGAACGGGGCCACCCAGACAAAGGGATAGAAGACCCTTGGCAAGACAAAGACCAGCGCCTGAAACAGTATCCCGAGGCCAATCTGGATAGTGTACTTTCGACTGTTGCTTCCGACCCACACCACCGTCGCCCCACCGCTCCTCACCGTAAGACTCCATGCGGCATCAAGCGCTGGAATCACCGTTGAGAAGGCCGCAGAACTCATCAGGGCGTACGACCACACGCTATATCGTTCCTTAGCTCCCAGGTACTCCCAGTTTCCAACCCTGGCGTTTACAAGCTCAAACCACCACCACAACGGTATGGACAGGGCCAGTAAAGCAAAGTGTCGCCGCAGACCAGGATATCCGTCTTCACCTAAACCGTATATCACAAGGGTAGCCCCAGACCACATGCCCATGAAAAACAGCGGGTTCCAGATGGTGTCCTGTGTCCACAAAAGCAACCAGCAGACGCCCATCATCGGCAGTCCGACACCGACTGGTACGCCCCTCCTCATTCCCATCTACTATCTACAAATGTCGCGTACCGTCTGCTGCACAAGTTCATCTGGAACATCCGAGCGCACAGTAGTTATGCCGATGTCTTCCAGCAGGACCCAGTTGATCCTCTTCGATGTGGCCTTCTTGTCCAACTGCATGGCATTCAGGACACTATCTGGGTTCACGCCGGGGCATGATATGGGCAGCCCAAAGCCCGTCAACACCGCCGTGTATCTCTCCACAGCCTCGCGTGAGATGAGGCCCATCTGTTGGCCTATCGCACCCGCCGCGACCATACCCGCTGATACCGCCTCGCCGTGAAGCAGCGCCGTATACCCGCTGGCAGTCTCCAGCCCATGTCCTATAGTATGCCCATAGTTCAAGAGAATGCGCCTGCCTGCGGTCTCCTTTTCGTCCTCCGCCACTATCTTGCCCTTGATTGCCATGCTGCGGCTCACCACCTCAGCAGTCACCTCCGGTTCAAGATCAAGCAGAGACTCCACCCTTTCCTCGAACAGGTCGAAAAGCGAAGTGTCCAGTATCAGTCCGTGTTTTATGGCCTCGGCCCAGCCGGAGGCCAACTCCCTTGAGGGAAGGGTCTTCAGAGCATTCAGGTCCGCTACTACCATCCTTGGCTGATAGAAAGCGCCAACCAGATTCTTTCCAGCTGGCAGGTTTACAGCCGTCTTACCGCCTATGGAAGCATCAACCATCGCCGCCAGTGACGTTGGCACCTGTATTACCGATACCCCTCTTAGGAACGTCGCCGCTACAAACCCGGCTAGGTCTCCAACCATGCCGCCGCCAAGTGCGATAATCGCATGGCCCCGCTCACAGCGCCGTTCAGCGAGCCACGCATAGATATCCCCCACAATCGCCAGCGTCTTGCTGGCCTCCCCGGCCGGTACGACATAGCTATATACCTCAATGCCCGCTTTCTTGAGACCGTCCTCCACCCGTCGACCATGAAGCTCGGAAACCTTCGAGTCCGTAATCACGTATACAGGTCCGTTTATTCCACAGGACATCAGGTACATCCCAAGATCATCTAGCAGACCCCAGTTCACAAACACAGGGTATGTTGCCGATGGCGCCTCTACCAGGAAAGCCGGAGATGGCTCCCTTGAATCACCTGCCTTTGTTGCATTGGTTGGCCAGTTGTTTCTCTCCTGCCACATATTAATCGCCTCGCGGGCTACCTCCTGGACGGTTAGGCCGTCTGTCAGGATTACACACTCAGCCAAGTCATAATAGCCCTGCCGCTGAGTCTTTAGCTCTTTTATGTTCTGGATGGGGTCGGGAGCAGTCAGCAGAGGTCTGACCTCAACAACCTCGCTGTCTCCGATTGGCGGCTGTAGCCTGCTTAGAATGGTCTCAGGAGTCGCCTCCAGGCACACTATAACCCCCGCATCAGCCATAGCGCGGTAGTTATCCGAGTCGACTATCGCTCCGCCTCCCGTCGACACCACCACGCCAGACACGGCACAAGCCCTGACCACCGCCTGCCTCTCAAGATGACGGAAATGTGCCTCTCCGTCCTGCTCAAAGATGTCGGCTATGGACTTACCGGCAGTTTGGACAACTTCTTCGTCTGTATCCAAGAATTCCCATTCCTGGAGTTGAGCTATCGTCCGCCCAACCTGGGATTTTCCCGTACCGGAGAACCCTGTAAGAATCAGGTTGCGACTCATATCCCCACCATTCCTAGACTGGCCTCTCTATAATAAAGTACCGAGAGTGTATCGCAAAAGCTGGCTTGAGAGAAGGTCAAGGGTAAGTACCTACGGGATACGAGATATAGGTTGGCACCGCTTCTTAGGTCCGGATTGTGCACCAGTTTCAGGCTTGTTATTTACAGCAGAGAATGATATACTCAGGCTTAAATACTTGCGCTTGGAAGTGGGTTACGACCCACTTTTTTTCTAGGCATCCGGAGGCGTCACAGCCCGGAACCGCCATGTAAAGGGAGCGAGAAAAAATGAAGAGCGATTTTCTCATAGCGGTAACACAACTGGCCGCGGAGCGCCGCCTCCCAAGGGAGGCGGTTATCTCGGCTATTGAAGCAGCACTAGCTTCGGCCTACAAGAAGGATAGCGTCCTTGCAGGCCAAGAGATATCCGTGTCGCTGAATCCCGCCAACGGCGAACTCAAGCTCTTTACCCACAAGACCACCGTACAGAAAGTGGCTGACCCGCAGATGGAGATTAGCCTTACTGAGGCAAAGAAAATACAGAGGACCGTCACTCTGGGCGAAGTTGTCGCAGTCGAAAGTGATATGCAGAACAGCGGCCGCATCGCCGCACAGACCGCCAAACAGGTGGTGTTGCAACGGCTGAGAGAAGCGGAGCGCGAGTTAG
>CAUZOU010000040.1:0-9298 GCA_963581795.1 Dehalococcoidia bacterium
AGGAGGCTGGGTGTAGAGAAGGGCGACAGGGTATTCTTCTTCATGGGACGCATCCCGGAGCTATACGCGGCCTTCTTCGGTACGTTGAAGGTCGGGGCTATTGCCGGGCCTCTTTTTTCGGCGTTTGGTCCTGATCCCGTGAAGGACCGTCTTCTGGATAGCGGAGCAAAAGTGCTCGTAGTAACGCCTGAC
The DNA here is from genome assembly GCA_963581795.1 of Dehalococcoidia bacterium. Classification (GTDB taxonomy): domain Bacteria; phylum Chloroflexota; class Dehalococcoidia; order Lucifugimonadales; family UBA2985; genus JASLXI01. Next base: position 193 of record CAUZOU010000040.1, read on the forward strand.
TTGAGGAAGCGCATCAGTCACATCCTATATGATCTGCCGGACTTGAAGCATGTGATAGTGGTTAACAAGGACAACCGTTCTCAGGATCCTATCACACCAGGCGATGTGAGCTACGAGAATGAGATGGCCTCGGCATCGTCGGACTTCCAGATTGTGCCGACCACTGAGGAAGATTTCTCCATAATGCACTACACCTCAGGCACCACTGGGAAGCCAAAAGGGGCTGTGCATGCACACCTGGCGGCATTGCAGCACATGGCCACGGGCCGTTGGGTCCTTGACCTCCACGACGACGATATCTACTGGTGCACTGCCGACCCTGGATGGGTCACGGGTACATCCTATGGAATGTCGGCTCCTTGGACCAATGGGGTTAGCCAGGTTATCTACGAAGGCGGCTTCCGCGCCAGCGCCTGGTATCAGATCATCCAGAAGTACGGCGTTACGGTCTGGTACACCGCACCCACTGCAATACGTATGCTGATGAAGGCGGGAGACGATGTACCGAAACGGTACGACCTGTCCAGCCTACGCCACATGTGTTCCGTGGGCGAGCCACTCAACCCTGAAGCAGTAGTATGGGGCGTCAAGGCCATGAATATGGCCTTCCACGATAACTGGTGGCAGACGGAGACGGGTGCCATCCTTGTTGCCAACTATCCCGTTCAGGACATACGTCCCGGCTCTATGGGGCGTCCAATCCCCGGCGTAAAAGTGGCCATTGTGGATGAGGCTGGGAATGAAGTAGAACCCAGCGAGGAAGGTGACCTAGCCGTTAGGCCCGGATGGCCCTCCATGTTCCGTACATACTGGCACAACCAGGAGATGTACGACTCCAAGTTCAAGAACGGATGGTACGTTACAGGAGATCGCGCGCGGATGGACGCGGATGGCTACTTCTGGTTTGTGGGACGCTCGGACGACGTTATAAACACCGCGGGTCATCTGGTGGGGCCGTTTGAGGTCGAGAGCGCCCTCATCGAACACCCTGCCGTAGCCGAGGCTGGGGTTATCGGCAAGCCTGACCCCGTGGCTTTCGAGGTCGTGAAGGCATTCGTATCCCTTCATGATGGGTATGAGCAAACGGACCGTCTCCGTAACGAGATTATGGGTTTCGTGCGTCAGAAACTGGCGGCTGGTGTAGCGCCCAGGGAGATAGAGTTCCTGGACTCCCTTCCCAAGACACGCAGCGGCAAGATTATGCGCCGCCTTCTCAAGGCGCGGGAGTTGGGCCTGCCAGAGGGCGACACTTCAACGTTGGAAGAAGACTAGCAGTTAGGATATATCCTGCACCTAATAAGACTGCCGTTCAAGTTCACGAGTATTAGCGATTTAGGTGGCGGTGGTAAGTCGTTTCCTCACTGCTGGGAGTGTAGGGAAGAAATGAGATGGTGTGATCGCGGAGATCAGAGTAGACGATGATATTCTGTTGCGCTGGCCCACAATGGGAGATGCGGAAGAGTTGTTTGCGCTTATCGATTCCAACCGGGCTTACATGAACCGCTGGGTGCCCTGGGTGAATGGCATTCGCACGGTCGATGACGAGTGTCGGTGGGTCGAGGGTGAATTGAAAGAGCGAGATGAGGGGATAAGTGTCCCATCCCTAATTATCTATCAGGGCACACTTGTCGGCTCCATAGGAGCTACGTTCGACCCTCTCAGGAAGAGTTGTGACGTCGGCTACTTCCTAGCTGAAGATATTCAAGGACGCGGCATTCTGACCCGCGCCTGCCGCGTCCTCCTGGCTTTCCTGTTTGACAACTTGGGAATGAACCGTGTCCAGGTACGGATCATGCCCCATAACGTGCGAAGCATCGCCATCCCTGAGCGTCTGGGCTTCGTCTACGAGGGTATTCAACGCCAGGCGCAGCTACTTAACGGCGAGTTCCATGACTTTTCCGTCTACTCAATGCTGGCTTCGGAATGGGCAACTGCGAAGTCACCAAGAGGAAGCTTAGCCTAGGCAAACTCATAGCTACCCAATCTACAGCAACCGACGGACGTATATTTGAAAGGTGGCGGTGTTATGGCTGAGTATCATATCAATCCAGAAAAAATATACTACAACTATCAGGGCCAGTTTCCGCACCTTATTCTGGATGCTGAAGCGGCAGTTATCCCAGCTGAGACTGAAAAAACCCATCAGAAACTCATCACCGACACGACGATGAGGGACGGGGCGCAGGATCCCCACTTCGCCCTTTTCCCTGTAGAGACGCGCCTCAAATACTATGACCTCCTACATGAACTGGACAACGGCACCGGATGTATTGAGCAGGTGGAGGTCTTCATATATCAGAAACGGGATTTGTGGGCGCTGGACAAACTTCTGGACAGGGGATACGAGTTTCCGCAGGTTACAACATGGACTAGGGCGCTTCCCAAGGACATCAGGATGCTGGTGGATGTATCACAGGGAAGGATAAAGGAGACTGGCATGCTTGCCTCCAGCTCCGACCACCACATCTTCGACAAGTTGGGACACCCAAGCAAGGCGGAGGCGGCGGAGAGATACTTAGCTTCCATTATGACCGCTTGCGAATATGGTATACGGCCCCGTGTTCATCTGGAGGACACAACAAAGGCCGACATATACGGCTTTGTCATACCATTCATGCAGCGTGTGCTGAAAGAGACGAATGGATGGGCCAAGTTTCGCATATGCGACACCATTGGTTGGGGCTCGCCCGACCCTAACGCTGCCCTGCCTGTGGGTGTGCCAAAACTCATAAGCACCCTGATACAGGAGACGGGCGCAGAGCTGGAGTTCCATGGTCACAACGATTTCGGTCTGGCAACTGCCAACAGCATGGCTGCTTACCGCTACGGGTGCAAGCGGGTTAACGTGGCCTTCGCAGGGCTGGGCGAACGTACAGGCAACACATCCTTGGAACAGATTGTGGCGGGTTACGTCCGTATGTATGGTGACCCTGGTTTTAACCTGAAGACATTGAGTCAGATACGTGACCTGTTGACGGCAGAGGTCATCCAGATACCGCCAAAGCAGCCAGTGATAGGGGACGTGTTCTCCACACAAGCTGGTATACATCAGACTGGGATGCGTCGTCAGGAGCAGGCCGAAGGTGGGCCGATCTACCTGGCCTTCGATGCGGTGATCGTTGGCGAAGAGGCAGCCGAGCATAGCGTCATCGGTGCTCTCTCGGGAATGGACGGCATCGTCGCTGTGCTCAATCAACAGATAAAGGTGGAGACAGGTCAGCAGGGCAGATACAGCACCACCAGCAGGGTGATCAAGTACATATACGACAGGATTCAAGAGGCCTACGACGGCACTTACGACAGCGAACACGATGCGCTGGTGGGCCAACGACGTACCTTCTTTACTCCAACGGAAATAGCGGCTCTGGCCAAAGAGGGCCAGGTAAGTCGAGGCCATGCACCTGTAAGAGTGGACACCGGATAGTAGGGCGTGCCCTGCTATGACCCATTCCTGCAACCGAGCGTTGGCATGGTGAATCAGGGAGTCGGCGTAGGCGGACGTGGCAATCTGGCTGCGGGGTACTCTCTCCATAGTTTACCCTGAGCTCAATGACAACATATTGGCGTATTTCTACAAGACAAGAAACCCCTGGGTAATGCTAGGTGTGCTAGAATGGTCGAACCCAAAAGGGAAAATGCCCATGCCCACAGGTTATAGAAACATACCCAGTGTAGAGAAGCTCTTATCGAACAAGCGCATATGCAGGCTCGTTGATGAATACTCCCATGAGGCGGTCGTCCACCTAGTGCGCAGTCGTTTGGAGGAGGTGAGGCATGGGATAGCAGACGGTGATACTTCTCCCTCTCTCGATAATCTGGTAGAGGATATGGTGAAGCGTGCAGCCTCTCTCTGGAGTCCCTGGCCGCGTCACGTTGTCAACGCGACGGGCGTGATACTTCACACAAACCTTGGGCGTGCACCCCTGAGTCATGAAGCCACGGAAGCCCTTCTCAACGCGGCCGAAGGATACTCCAACCTGGAGCTTGACCTGCATGACGGCGTAAGGGGTTCTAGGCAGGCGCATATTGAGAGCATCCTGTGTCAATTGACCGGGGCAGAGGCATCGCTGGTTGTGAACAACAATGCTTCCGCCGTGCTGCTTGGGCTAGCGGCAATTGCCAGTAAGAAGGAAGTTATTGTATCAAGGGGGGAAGCGGTCGAAATCGGGGGTGGCTTCCGCATCCCGGATGTCCTGAGGGAGAGTGGTGCCACTCTTACTGAGGTTGGGACTACCAACCGTACCTATCTCGCTGATTACGAAGGGGCAATCACTCACGATACCGGAGCGCTTCTCAAGGTGCACTCCAGCAATTTTCTCATCACAGGTTTCACTCATGACGCTGTGATGGCGGAGTTGGTGGAAGTGGGTGCGCGTCACCAGATACCCGTGCTTCACGATCTAGGCAGCGGCTGCCTTGTGGAAACCACACAGTTTGGACTTGCACACGAGCCTATGGCCCAGGAGAGCATCACTGCCGGGGCTGATCTTGTATTCTTCTCAGGAGACAAGCTTCTGGGAGGCCCACAGGCCGGAATTATAATTGGGAAGAAGGAAAAAATATCAATGCTGGCAAGGCATCCCCTTGCTAGGGCGATGCGCATCGACAAGCTGAATCTGGCCGCTCTTACAACCACCCTATTGCACTACCTCAGGGCAGAGGCGTTGGACAGGATCCCTGTGTGGAGGATGGTCTCCATGCCCATAGAAGAATTGGAGGCTACAGCCCATCTGTGGCAGAAGGACGTCGACGGAAGGGGGCAGGTAGTACCTGGCTTGTCCACTATAGGAGGAGGGAGTCTTCCAGGCGAGACTCTTTCAACGTGGCTCTTGGCCTTGACGACCGGCGGCTTGTTGGGAGGTGCTCAAGGTCTTGTGAGCCGCCTGCGGAAGGCAGAGCCGCCGGTCGTTGCCCGTATAGAGGAAGACAGGGTCGTGATTGATCCACGCACCGTGCTTCCAGGTGAGGAGGACGGGTTGAGGTCTTCGCTTAAGAGTGCGCTCGAGGGCTGAAACTCTGTACTACATCAGGAACCCCGTATAACTCCTTTAATCTTCTAATTCTCAATTGCGATGGCCTCCCGTGCAGGCTTGCAGTTCTTGCCTTTAGCACATTGGTAAATTGACTGGTTCAAGCCTCGCGACTATAATGGTGCTATGTTCGGTGGCGATGACTGTATCCTGCTATATTGCTTCTAAATATGTAGGAGGTAAATCATGACACAGGTACAAGCAGAGACGATTTCCAAGCCTAAAGCCCTGGCTGGAATCCGAGTTCTGGATTTCACATGGGTGCGCGCTGGTCCCTGGGGATGCCGCTGGCTTGGTACCCTTGGCGCTGAAGTTATCAAGATAGAATGGCCTCAGACCCCGGACATGATAAGGAACCCCGGCATAGGCACTCTCAAAGGCGTCGAGCCAAGCCTGAACTCCAACTATATGTTCAACGATACCAATGCCAACAAGCTGGGCATAACACTCAACCTCCGTTCTACAAAAGGGCTGGAACTCGTCAAACGCCTGATCGCAGTATCTGATATCGTCGTGGAGAACTACAGTTCCCGTGTCCTTCACGACTGGGGATTGCCATACGAGGAGATGAGCAGGATAAATCCTGGGATAATCTACGTATCACAGGCCGGGTTTGGTCATACAGGACGCAACCACCACTATCAGACAATGGGCCCCGTGGCTCAGGCGCTGTCAGGATTGACCCACCTCTCCGGCCTGCCCGGTGAGGAGCCTGCTGGCTGGGGTTGGTCATATCTGGACGATACTGGAGGTATGTATACTGCCATGGCCGCCCTAACCGCCCTCAATCATCGAAACATGACGGGCATGGGTCAGCACGTAGATCTCTCACAGATGATGCTCGGCATACCTCTCAACGGGTCATCTCTCCTTGATCTCACCATCAACAACAGAAGTCTGAGCCGAGAGGGGTTTCCGCCTGGCAACCGCGCACACTGGCCCGGCACACCTCTCCTCAATAACTACCGTGGTGCCACTGTTGCTCCTCACAATACATACCGCACCAAGGGTGGTGGGTATTACGACTGGTGTACCATTGCCTGTTTTTCAGACCAGGAGTGGGGTAACCTCGTTGGTCTCATGGGATGTCCTGCCTGGGCTCTCGACGGTAAGTTTGCAGCCTTAAGCGGACGCCTTCAACATCAGGAAGAACTGGACATGGGAATCGAGGGCTGGACCGTTACCATGGAGAGGTACGAATTGATGGAACGCTGCCAGGCGTCAGGTGTCCGTGCTATGCCGGTCCAGAGTAATAAGGATCGTGTTGAGAACGACCCACAACTTGGGCATCGCGGCATGTACACCGAGCTAGAACATCCTATCCTGGGTCGTCACAAATTTCAAAACGCCCCATTCAAACTCTCTGAGTCGCCAGCATTAAATCACATGCCTGCTCCCATGATAGGGCAACATAACAGGGAGGTGTTCGAGGGACTCCTTGGCCTTTCCCATGAGGAACTGACAGCTGGTTACGAGGACGGCACTTTCTGGCCGCCATCTGTGGATCGCTACGCCTACGTTGAAGCGATCATTCAGGCTGGCCCTCTAAAGCCCGGCGAGGGCCAGCAACTGGCTCCTGCAAGTGTCTCAGGTGCCCGCCAAGGAAGCCCGGTTAGCACTGAACACGGCCCGCTGGCTGGCCTGCGAGTCCTAGAGCTTTCCGACGAAAAGGGCCAGTGGGCAGGCAAACTCATGGCCGACCTTGATGCCGACCTGATTAAGATTGAGCCTCCAGGCGGCGAGACAACTCGGACAGTGGGGCCATTCTACGAAGACTTGCCGCACCGGGAACGTAGCCTGTCCTTCTGGCACTACAACACCTCCAAGCGTGGTATCACATTGAATATTGAGTCGGAAGACGGACGCCGTCTGTTCAGACGGATGGCGGAGAAGGCTGACGTGATATTGGAGACATTCAAGCCAGGGTACATGACCTCACTTGGCCTTGGATACGATGACTTGAAGAAGGACAACCCTGGCCTGATCATGTGCTCACTGACGCCCTTCGGGCAGACAGGCCCCTGGAAGGATTTCATCACCAGCGACCTTGTGCAACTTGCCGCTGGAGGCCAGATGGGTTGTTGCGGTTACAACGAGGCTGACGTAGCTGATGTAGCCGACCCGCCACCTATAGCTGGGGGCGGTGGGCAGGCCTGGCACATGGGATGCCACTATGCTTACATAGGCATCATGTCTGCACTGAACTACCGGAACGTTACAGGCAAGGGGCAGTACATTGACGCCTCTGTTCATGAAGCTTGCGCACTCACCACGGAAATGCATGTAATCACATACATCTATACGGGGGATGAGGTCCGCCGAAATACCGGACGCCACTCCTCTTCACCAAACGGCTTCAACCAGCTTAAGAGCCAGTTGCGTTGCGTAGACGGCAAATACGTGAACGCATCCATAGCGCCGATTAGGCTTACGCCCCAGCAACTGCGATCGCTGGCAGAGTGGATGGACGGATATGGCATGGCGGGTGACATGATGGACGACAAGTATATGGATGTTCAGGTTATCCGGGAGAGCGGTACACACATCCATCAGCTATTTGTCGAATTCGTCGCGAGCCGCACCCAGGATGAGGTGTATCATGGTGGCCAGGAGCGTGGCTTTACCTGGGGCGCCATTCGAAGTCCAGACGTCCTTGTAGACGACGAGCACCTTCATGACAGAGGGTTCTGGACGCCTGTCGAGCACCCTGAACTTGGCCGCAGCTTCACATACCCCGGCCCTGCCGGGATATACAACGGTTCGCCGTGGCACATCTCCAGGCGTGCGCCTCTGATAGGTGAGCATAACGAAGAGGTCATCTGTGAGGAACTGGGACTGAGTCGTGCGGAACTGGTTGTTCTGGCTGAAAACGGTGTGGTGTAGCCTGGGCATCGGCGGTGTCACTACGTGAAATCTTAAATACAGCTATCGGCAACACCTAGGGGAGGCTACCATACTCACTCTTGGCAATGCGTCCACCGTCGTGTCGCCACTCTTTGTCGGTGTGACTACAGACATGCTCATCTCCTACGTGTCAAGTATGTCTGTGTTGTCGATAGTTCCTCTTACAGCTATTTTGTAGCCGCGTTTCTCCAGGAAACTGGACCCAAGGGTAACCGTGGAGCGCCCACAATGCACCCGCCTTGTCTGAGATCGGCTCTACGGACGCACCAGCCTAGAGCGGCTATTCCATGAAACGACGCAGTACGATGCAGGTGTTCTGCCCTCCGAATCCGAAGCTGTTGGATAGAACAATATCCACGTTCTGGCGGCGTGCCACGTTGGGCACGTAGTCTAGGTCGCAGCTCGGGTCAGCGTGTTCCTGATTTATTGTGGGATGTATGATATGGTCCTGGATGGTCTTGATACACGCAACGGCCTCCAGTGCTCCGGCGCCTCCAAGGGCGTGTCCGGTCATGGACTTGGTGGAGCTTATAGGTACCTTGTAGGCTATGTCTCCGAACACTCTCTTGATGGCTTTGGTCTCCATTGCGTCGTTGAGTGGGGTGGATGTGCCGTGGGCGTTGATGTAGTCGACGTTTTCAGGATCGATGCCTGCGTCGGCTAGCGCCCAACGCATGGCTCTGGCAGCCCCTTCTCCAGTTTCTTCTGGTTGCACGAGGTGAAAGGCGTCGGAGGAGGCTCCATAGCCGACTAGCTCTGCGAGTATAGGTGCACCGCGGTTCATAGCATGGTTCATGTTCTCAAGGATCAGGATGCCTGCCCCTTCTGCTGGCACAAAACCGTCTCTCTGCGAATCGAAGGGACGGCTGGCTTTGGTCGGTTCTTCGTTGTGTGTGCTCAGCGCCTTGAGGATGCAGAAGCCTGCCAGTCCGATCGGACTTATGCTCGCTTCCGAGCCACCTGTAAGGACAATATCAACGGCCCCGCGTCGGATGGCTTCGGCTGCTTCGCCGATGGCTTGATTGGAGGCCGCGCATGCCGTGACCACCGTGGAGTTGTAGCCTTTGGCCCCAAAGACCCTTGCGACGTTCGCCGCCGCCATGTTTGGCAGCATCATCGGAATGAAGAATGGGTTTATCTTCATTCCACCCTTCTCGGTCATGTCGTCAACG
>CAUZOU010000041.1:0-8712 GCA_963581795.1 Dehalococcoidia bacterium
GGTGGCGATAACGGGTATGTCACGGTTCAGCAGCGCTTCGATGGCGCGATGTGCGAGCACGGAGCCGCTTGCGCCTGATATGCCCACCACTACAGGGTCCATTTTTTACCTCGTTTAGCCTTCAAGAAGATTCGCCTCCCCACACTCTACACATAAACTGATGCAAAGGTAAATGCAAACACAATTACTGCTATATAGCCATTGACGTTGAAGAATGCCATGTTGAGCTTGGATAAGTCCGTTGGTGACACAAGTCGATGCTCATACACCAGCAGCCCCGCCGCCAGTGCCCAGCCTATGTAGTGTGTAAATCCAAGGCCAAGCGACAGACCCAAAGCCAACAGGGAAAGAACGGTCAGTATGTGCATACCCTTAGCCCACCTCATCGCCGCGGGGATGCCCCATTTCTGTGGTATGGAGTGCAGACCGCGTTGTACGTCGAAGTCACGATCCTGACAGGAGTACAGCATATCGAAGCCTCCAATCCAGGTTGCGACTGCAAAGGCCATCAGCACAGGCTCCCAGCTAAGAGAGCCTGTCACTGCTATCCAAGCGCCAGCGGGGGCAATACCGTCAGCCCAACCAAGAATGAAGTGCGAAGTCCATGTTAAGCGTTTTGTGTACGGGTAACCAACCACCACTACAACGGCAACAGGGGCCAAGATAAGGGTCATAGTATTGAGCATGGCCGCGGCCACCAGGAAGATCCCCAGGGACACGATGGACATGGCCATCATCTCCCACAGCTTAAGACGGCCTGCAGGCAGGGGTCGAGAGGCGGTACGCGGGTTCTCAGCGTCCAGTTGTCGGTCGATGATGCGGTTGGCAGACATTGCCAGGGTGCGCGCAGAGGCCATCGCAAGCGTTATCCAGGTGAATTGGGCGAGGGTTGGCAGGCCGTCCGCGGCCAGCACCATGCCCAAGTATGCGAATGGCAAAGCGAAGACCGTGTGCTCAAACCGGATGGAGTCCAGAATGAGCTTAAGTTTGACTGGTATGGCTGTTAGGGTGCTCATGACGTTCTAAGTCTCCTCTTTGACCAGCGCGTACATTAACGTGCCGATGGTCTTTCTGTCCTTGGACCACACTTTTCCTCAGCCGACCCTCAAAGGTGAATCCACACTTATCCAGCACCCACGCCGATGCTTGGATCCATTCGTAGATTCCGGCAAAGAGGACGCACTATGTCAAACGCGGCAAAGGCATATTCGGCATATTCAGAGATAGCTCTTACTGCGCTCGTAAGCAATGCCCCTCTCCCAAAAAGGCTCGCCACGCCAGTAGACAACCTCGACAGATTTAGCTTCACGTCACTTTGTAAGACAATCCCTATACTACCAATTACCTCTCTAGCTGAGGCAATGGCAAAATTCGTTATCGGGCTCTGATCTGACTTCCTGCTGATCCAGCTTATCGCATCCTCCTCAGAATAGGGGTGTCACGAAGATTGATCCAAACATTGCGGTTGTTAACATACTTTGACAATGCAGGAACATCACTCAGAGACCAGTCCATCAATGTCCGCGCTCCGATTACAATTTCCATAAGCCTTATATCACAGCCCGTATTCCTGCCATTTCCCATCAACTAGGGCTTTCATATCGTCGCTCATAGCTATGTCCGGGGGCCATTCCCTAGTACGGCCATCGAGAGTACCTTTGGCCGTGGCATCTATCCCGACCTTGCTACCTAGCCTAGGCGTCGGCGAGGCGTGGTCTAGGTCGTCCACGGGGCCAGATGCAATGACAATATCCTGTGTGGCGTCCAGATTGTTGGTGACACGCCATGCCACCTCAGACACGTCTTGGACATTCACAAAATCGTCCACCACAATGATGGCCTTCGCCAGCATCATCAACCCAAGGCCCCAAAGGGCGTACATTACCTTCTGGGCTTGACCAGGGTACTCTTTCTTGATGGAGACGATGACAAGGTTGTGGAACACCCCCTCCGCGGGCATGTTTATGTCCACTATCTCAGGCAGCACCATGCGGATGATGGGCATGAAGAGGCGCTCCGTAGCCTTGCCCATGTAATAGTCTTCTTGAACGGGCCTCCCAACCACGATGGTCGGGTAGATAGGATTCTGACGATGCGTGATAGCGGTTAGGTGGAACACCGGGTACTGGTCTGCCAGTGAGTAGTAGCCGGTATGGTCGCCGAATGGTCCCTCGGTGCGTACCTCGCCGGGAACTACATAACCTTCCAGAATAATCTCAGCGTTGGCAGGCACCTCAATGTTCACTGTCTTACACTTGACGACTTCCACGCCCTCTTCACGAAGGAAGCCAGCCATGACAAGCTCATCCAAATCGGGCGGCAGAGGAGCTGAGCCTGTCCACACAGTAGCAGGGTCTCCACCAAGCGCCACGGCCACCTCCATTCTCTCCTGCCCGCGTTCAAGCGCCACACGTTCGTGGTGGGTGCCGACTTTGTGGGTCTGCCAGTGCATCCCAGCGGTCTGGCCATCGTAGACCTGCATGCGGTACATCCCGACGTTGCGAGTGCCGGTTTCCGGATCCCTTGTGATAACCAGTGGCAGGGTAATGAAGCGTCCTGCGTCCATTGGCCAGCACTTGAGAACTGGGATGAGGTTCAGATCTGCGTCCGGGCCTGTGAGAACGACCTCCTGACAGGGGGCGCTCCGCACCAGCTTGGGCTGATACCCTGCCATCTTGACTAAGTCCACCAGGGTGCGTAGCTTGCCAACAAGGCTGGGAGGCGGTCCTTGCACCATGCCAAGGAGCTTCCGTATACGATCCCCAAGTTCATCGAGCGTTTCGACTCCCAGTGCCCACGCAGTACGCTGTGCCGACCCGTAGGCGTTGATGAGAACGGGCATATCGTAGCCATCCACGTTCTCAAAGAGGAGGGCTGGCCCTCCACGCTTCACAACTCGGTCGGCTATCTCCGTAATCTCCAGCTCGGAACTAACCGGGGTCTTGATGCGGAGGAGTTCCCCCTTGCCTTCCAGGAAGGTTATGAACTCACGCACGTCTTTAAATTTCACGATTTTGTCCTACCTCTCCGGCTCAGCGCAAATACTATTTAGAAGAAGCTTCCTCAACGCGTCCATGTTCTCCTCAAGAGGATCGGGCTGGCCTGTATACAGCCAGTGGACTATAACCTCGTTCACAGCGCCGAGCCAGGCATACGCTGTTATCTCCGTATTCAACGGCGGTATTGAGCCTTCGATTACCGCCTCATCTAGGTGTTCCTTGATGAGATAGGCGAACCTTGCATGTATGCCGAGGAGCCGCTCATCAAAGACTTTGCCAAGGCCAACGCCTCCAACAAGGAGTATCTTGGCCAGGTTGCGATGGCGGGAAAAAATGTTAAATACAGTCTCAAGGGCGGCATTCACCTTTGCCAACGCCCCTTTTTCCTGGGCTATGGCCGTTTCCGCAGACCTTGCCAGGGAAGCAATGAACCGGTCCACCAAGGAGAAAAAGATGTCCTGCTTGCTGGGGAAGTGGAAATAAAAAGAGCCCTTGGATGTCTGGGATGCCTTTACAATGTCGTCCACAGCCGCACCGTGATATCCCTTTTCCGAAAAGACATCAGTGGCAGCGTCGAGGATGCGCTGACGGGTGGACTCCTTGCCCTCCGGAGCGGATTGAACCCGGCTATCCGTGTCCGTCATGCCTTCCCTCCAGACCGACTAGTCAGTCTACAGTCTAGGCTAGGCATGCGTAAGCGTCAAGTGGGAACGGAAAGCAGCTACCACAGCTTGTGGCACGGCACGCCAAGAACGCTGAACATGGAGTGAACCCAATTAGCCGCTTCGCTTGCACGGCAGTCATGACTGAAAAAACGCACCTAGCAGCGATTCATTGCGCGTCGCTGCTAGGTGCGTTTGATTTCTAGGGGTTAGGAACGGGCCCTGGGCGCATGCATTGCACCGCTGGCTATGGGCTCATTCAGATACACGTCCCCATTGCGAATCTTGATGTTGAAGCCGCAATCTGGGTTGGTGCACACCCATGCCTTGTAGTGGATGGGGGCTCCCTGGCTCCCAAAGTCCGACAATGGCACCAAGTCACCTTCGTTGCATTTCTTACACTTGGGGAATGACAAGTTTTCCACTGAATCCTCCTCCCTGCCGATACAAAAACTTTGCGAAGTATAGCACCATTACTTCGCCTGTGACAAGACTTTCTAGCATATTATGACGCAGTGATTGTCACTCTTTCTTGGTGCTTTCTCACTAAAGATTATTGCCGTTTTCAGGCAGTCTTTTCGGCTAGGGGACGGGGCCCAATGACGTAAAGAACAGATGCTTATGCACCGTGCCTGAATGTGCACGGGTGCTCTGTATGAGCACCACTTATCTAACCGACATATCTATACTCATATTCATTGGAAGGCGTCAAGGTTTTCTCCAATTTCCCTTCGCCTGGAAGCAGGGATTCCATCCGTGGTTCTACCAATGGTCAGGTGTGGGCTGAAGGAGCGCTCTTCTCTAATGTACACCAAGCTCTCCATCTCATACTCCATCGATACCTGAAGGCTCAGGAATCCATCCCGCCCCCCGCTCTGTGTGCGATGTGGGCCAATCCAGATTACCCTGAGGGCCGTCATATTTGGAAAGGCTCCAAGTTCACGCAGGCACAGGTGGAATGGAGCAAATGAAGTGGCGCAGCGACTCATCGCCCGGGGAATAGGTACTACAGAGTCTGACCCAATGTTGACACGAAATTTCAGAGGAAGGTGGATGCCCTCAGGGAGCAACCACCGCACATCTTCAGCAATCAGCACCAGAAGGTCTTTTGTAATGACTCTCAAGACAGCCACGGCACTTGTAGAAAGTTCAACTGCTATGAACGCTCGGAGTTGTTCCAATCTGGTATCCCCAGGAGTCCGGCAGCGTTGTTATAGAGGATGCCTTCTTTGGCCTCGTCGGAAATTGGCGCATCGACTACCTGCCGTATCAGGCCGTTCTGTTTCATGAGTGGGTAGTCTGTACCCAGAAGCACCTTATCCTCGCCCACCAGCCCTATAACAACAGGGAAGACCTCCGGCCGATAGAGGAATGGGGACGCGGCGGTGTCGAAGTAGACGTTACGCAAGGCGCCTGACACCTCCGGCATAAGTGCGTAGAAGGGAAGACCCCCACCCCAATGGGCACATATAATGGTCGCTTCCGGGAAGTTGTCTATAAACCGGCTCAACACTGCGGGTGTGGTGTGGCCTTTGCCGGCATAGGGATGTCCCACCGGCTCCGAGGCATGGGTGAGGATTGGCATGCCCAGACTCATGGCTGTCTCCACAAGGTGTGCCATGACAGCGCTATCGCCAAGGTCGAATCCCTGTGTATCTGGGTGCAGCTCCCCTATGCCAATGAGCCCTGCCTTAGCACAACGCTCGACCTCCGCGATTGCGGCATCACCCCATCGTGGGTTAACAGCGCAGAAACCTTTGAGCCGTAGAGGGAATCGCTGCACCGCCTCTATCACATAGTCGTTAGCAATGCGACATAACTCCTGGTCGTTCCACCCGATGCCCACAGCTACCGATAGATCTATGCTGGCCCCGTCCATAGTAGCCACCAGTTCCTCCGCGGAAGCCATCTGAGCCGTGGGGCTGGCATACAGGGTCGACATAGTCTGGTCCATGGGAAGTAACTCTTCCCTGTGATTTCTAATGTATGGAGGGAAGATATGGGTGTGGAAATCGATGATCATGGCGCTTTATTCGCAAGCCTCATACTTTCCATCAGAGGCTCAACTCGCTGCCAGATGAGACGTGTCACCTGTCGCGAGGACAAACTAGCGTCAATGGTCAGCCAACGTTGTGGCTCCTTGCCTGCCAGTTCCAAGTATCCCTTTCGCACCATCTGATGAAAGTCGGTAACGTCCTTTTTTTCAAATCCCTGTTCAAAACGATCCCTGGTGGTGGAACGTCTTCCCATTCCTTCTTCCGGAGATAAGTCTAAAAATATAGTCAGGTCTGGAACAAGACCGCCGGTAGCAAGATTATTCACAGCTTCCACACTGTCCGTAGCAATGCCGCGCCCGAATCCCTGGTATGCTAGGGTGGAGTCGGTGAAGCGGTCGCAGAGGACTACCTCGCCCCTATCAAGGGCAGGCCGCATGACATCCGTCACCAGTTGAGAGCGTGAGGCGTTGAATAGTAGAAGCTCTGCCTCAGGGGTCAAGGAAACGGTTGAGAATTTCAGGAGCCGTCTTAGCCGGTTTCCCAGCGGAGTCCCGCCGGGTTCTCTAACTGTTGTTACAGGGACATTGCGCTTCTGTATACGCCTTGCAAGAGACCTGACCTGGGTGCTCTTACCACTACCCTCGCCGCCTTCCATAGTAATGAATAGACCTGTTGGCATGGCATTTACAAAATACAGAACTACCTGCTGGAGATGGTTACGCGACGGTTGGGATCCACCCCAACGCTGATTGATGTTAGGCTGAGTTCCTGGGCAATCTGGTGCTGAAGTCGCCGAATATAGGCAACCTGGGGAGTCAGGGTCACAGTTTCCTGACCGTCGTGCACCTGCTTTGCCGCCACCTCCGTCTCTCTCACAGCCTTATCAACGGGGTCTTCCCATCCCTTTCCCCGTGACAGAGACCAGAGGAACTCTCTTATCTGAGGCAGGGTGTTCCGTCTTAGTACGAAGATCGACTTACCCATTTCTTCTGCAGTCTTGAGCAGCTTTGGCATCTTGCGGAAGAACTGTTTTGTGGTAAGAATGATGTCCGCGCGTTCCAGATTCTCCACCAACTGTATGGGCATTCTGGTTGTCTGGACTATCTGGGCTACTCGGCCCTTGCTCACTCCAAACGGGAGTACCCTAGTCATGCCCACAGGGGTCTGTGGAGACTCCTCAATCTCATATGCCTCTTCTATGGCAATCGCTTTGGGCTGACTTTCCCTTGATTTGTTTACTCTTCCTTCTTCGTCAGGCCACCGAATTTCCGGGGAGAGAGGCATTCCTCGAAGGATGGAGTCCACCACCTTGGTCACATCGTCGTGGACGGCCACTTTGTCCCAGTTTTGGATTTCAACCACAACGTCAAAAGTAGGGGGGGATTTACGCTCCTGAACGGACTTCAGAGAACGTCTCCGTCGAGCTTCGTCGTCTCCCAGGGTAACTGTCTGTATACCACCTATCAGGTCAGATAGGGTGGGATTCAGGATCAGGTTATTCAGAGTATTTCCATGGGCCGTGGCGATTAGCTGCACCCCTCTCTCGGCGATGGTACGCGCCGCGGCAGCCTCTTGCTCCGTACCCATCTCATCGATGATGATAACCTCCGGCATATGGTTCTCCACCGCCTCTATCATTACAGCGTGCTGGCGGGAAGGGGTGACCACCTGCATCCGCCGCGCATGTCCTATTGCAGGATGTGGAATATCACCGTCACCGGCTATCTCGTTGGAGGTGTCAACGATAATCACTCGTTTGTGGGCATCGTCAGCAAGTACGCGCGCAACCTCTCTTAGCATGGTTGTCTTTCCAACTCCGGGACGGCCCAACAGAAGGATGCTCTTCCCTGAACGTACCAAGTCTTCAATGATTTGGATGGTGCCGTAAACGGCTCGACCAACACGGCAAGTCAAGCCCACTATCCTAGCCCCACGGTTACGTATGGCGGAAAAACGGTGCAGGGTGGACTCTATGCCAGCACGGTTATCATCCCCGAAGCCTCCAATCCTTTCCACCACGTGCTGTATATCCTGTTCTGTGATTTCTTGGGGGGTCAGCACCACCTCTGCTCCCAAGAACCTGGCCTCCGGAGGGCGTCCCAAGTCCATGACAACCTCCAGCAGGTCTCCCAAATTATCGCGTTGCCTCAGCGGTGTCTGAATGTGGGGCGGGAGAGCCCCAATCAGAGCCTCAAGGTCATCATGAATATACTTACCAACGTGCTCTCTTATCAGTTACTGTCTCCTCTGAGAATGCGTCTATGCGCCAACAGCAGCAAAGGCTGAGTCCTTCACACGCACCGTTATTGGCTTCACCATCAGTTGATATTGGACCGTGGGCATGAATCCCTTTTTCTCCAACGCCAGGGCCAACGAGTGTTGATAGTCTGGGACCAGGGACAGGAATGGAGTCATTGCTCTGCCTTGTTGAAGTCCCCAGGATACCAGGTCATCCCAAACGCCCAGCTCCTCCTCAGGATGAACCATGATTTCCAACCGGTTGGCGGAACGCTTGCCATATCCGATCCTGACCCAACCTCGAACGCATCCCTGTGCTTCATATATACCCTGCTGCTCCCCATTGCCGCAGGCCTCCAGCGCATCGCTCCACTCATCGAAAGACAGGGCATATTCCGACTTGACCTCGGATGGGACACACTCATTATAAAGGCGAAAGACAGGATACTCATCGAGCGGTAGGAATGGACGGATGAACTTTGTAGTAATGGGAGAGCGAGGCAACGATATTTCCCGTCGATAGAGCGTCTCATGCGTACAGAACAGAAATCCTGCCTGCCTTGCCAGTTTAGCAATAGGGCTGAAATTGGGTAATCTGAGAAACACCCTCTCTCCTCCTTCTTCTCCAACCAGCATGCACTGCCTCTCCAGAAGTTCTGTGCCCTCTTGCTCCATTTCAGGGGGCACGTTGAGGCAGTGTACCTCCCAGGCTTTGGGTCCGGAGCGTACTCTAACAGATGCAAGTGCCCGAACATGCAACCCGTCCGTCAATACGCTGCACCGCTCCATCTCTTGGTGAAGAACCAGTCCACTCGC
>CAUZOU010000042.1:0-8584 GCA_963581795.1 Dehalococcoidia bacterium
CGCAGGCCAGACACTGTTGATGTGTGTGCTCAGAGTGGGCTTTCCGGCTTCCAGTTTCTGCCTGAGTATGTTTTGTCTCGGCACTTTTCTTTCCTCCGTTTTATTAATGTTACAACTGTAACCAATGGGCCTCATTCAACCCGTTCCGACTTTCCCTCAAGTGCAGGTGAACTGCGGTTCTTTCACCTCTGATAAACATTCAGGTTAGCACAGTTGGGTAGTGGCACTCCAGATAGGCCAGCCACCAAGTTATCAATTGCCATATTCGCCATCCGAAGCCGGGTAACCACACTGGCACTGGCAATGTGTGGGGTGATTAGGACGTTCGACAGTGTGAGAAGCTCATCCTGCGAATCTATTGGCTCAACAACCGTTACATCCAACGCAGCCATTGCAGGCCGTCCCCTTTTGAGCGCGGCCACAAGAGCCGTTTGGTCCACTACCCCGCCACGCGCCGTATTCACTATAATGGCAGTCTCCTTCATCATCGCCATCTCGCGCGAGCCGATCATCCGCCGCGTCTCGTCGGTGAGCGGAACGTGAAGAGAGATAAAGTCCGCTTCTCGAAGCAGGTTTTCTAGCGACACGGATGTGGCCTCAATGCCGAGTGGCTGAGGTGCATCAGAGCGGCGCGTATAGATGACACGCATGGAAAAGCCCTGCGCTCTGCGTGCCACTGCCTGCCCAATGGCCCCGAACCCGACAATTCCAAGGGTTGCACCAAACAGGTCGCGGCCCAACAGCACATTCGGCCCCCAAGTCTTCCAATGACCTGCGCGGATATAATTATCACCGTCGACAATACGACGTGCGGCGGCCATGAGAAGCGCAAACGCAAAGTCCGCCGTAGTTTCCGTCAGGACACCCGGGGTATTTCCAACTGGTATTCCCCGCACGGTCGCTGCGGCAAGGTCTATGTTATCGGTACCAACGGCCATGTTGCTAACAACGCGCAGGGAAGGCGCGGTGGATAGAACGACAGCATCTATCCTATCCGTAAGTAGACAGAAAATACCGTCAGCATTCGCCACACCCTCACGCAGGTTATACGCGTCGGGAGGAAAATCGCTGTCCCAGAGGTCAACCTCAAAGTGAGAATTTAGCCTATCCAGGATTTCCTGCGGCAATCTCCGTGTGACAAATACGCGCGGTTTTTCAGAAATCATTGTTTACCTTATTAAGGAGACTGGCAACAGCGCTAGCAGTCGCGTCCTCAATTAAATGTGGCGTGGCCTCCGCGTCGGCAGTTGCCTTCGCCGATTGCCCTGCCAATACAAACACTGCATCAATCCCAAGAGTAGCCGCTTCATTCGCGCCCAGTCCATTTCTGCCTACAATCGCGGCAACCAAAGGCACACCCTGCTCCTTTGCAAGAGCCGCAACACCGGAAACTCCCTTGCCTCCGGCGGTCTGTGAATCTATGCGACCCTCCCCTGTTAGGACAATGTCTGCGTCATCCAACAACTCCGCAAGGTGAAGAGTATTGCTGATGACCTCGAAACCCGGCCTCAACACCGCTCCGCAGAAGACCACAAGCCCAGCCCCCAGACCCCCGGCCGCGCCTGCACCAGGAATATCTTGCACACTGAGTCCAAGTTGCGCTTCAACCACGTCGGAGAAGTGGTGTAATGCGGCATCCAGGAGCGAGACCTGGCGGACATTCGCTCCCTTCTGTGGAGCGAAAATGGCCGACGCTCCGTCCAGTCCATAGAGGGAGTTGGTGACGTCGCAAAGCACCGTTATTGTGGAAGAGGAGAGGCCCCGATGGGCGTCCTTCATATCCAGGGAATAGAGTCTCATCAATGCCGCTCCGCCATCGGGAATATCAACTCCATCACCATCCAGAGCCTTGATTCCAATAGCTTGAGCCATGCCGACTCCGGCATCGTTGGTGGCGCTGTCGCCGAGTCCAATCAATATATGTCTATAACCTGCATCAAGCGCAGCCTTAAGAAGATATCCTGTCCCTCTGGTAGTCGTCTTTGTCGGGTCGCGTTCTGATACTTCGAGAAGCCCCAAGCCGGAAGCAGCCGAAGACTCGATGACCGCCGTCTCGCCATCACCTAACACGCCCCAGCGAGCGGTAATGGGACGACCCAATGGGTCGTAAGCGGAAGAAGTGATATAACGGCCACCCGTGGCGGTTACCAGAGCTTCGACAGTGCCGCTTCCGCCGTCAGCGACTGGTATGGTGATAACATCGGCATGTGGCATGGACAAAAGAACGCCACGGCACATGGAATCGGCAACTACGGAAGCAGATGCCGTACCCTTGAATGCCTGAGGAGCGACGATGACTTTCATATGACCAATCTGACACCCAGGCGATGGTTGTATTGCGACTATGGTGGTGGAGATAGGGGGGCTCGAACCCCCAACCTCGGCGTTGCGAACGCCGCGCTCTCCCAGTTGAGCTATATCCCCGATTGTCCGTACGCTCTGGATTGTATCAGTGCCCCAGCGTAACTTCAATAACACGTGCCTATTGGCACCAGATGTTGACTACAATCCTATGCAGCACCTTCCGGATAGAACCGGCCCATAGCGCTCCATGTTCCGTCTTCTCCAAGCTACTGCAACTCTATGTAAACCACATTAGCCCCGTACCTACCCGTGGCAGTCTCCATCATTTCTTGGACTACGCTGTTTCCTTCAGACATACTCTCTATTGTCTCATCCAGAGAAGTCTCAACTGTTATCTCAGGCATGGTGTCAGACCTGTGGAAAGCAACAAAACGCAGTGGCCATTGCTCAATGTATGCCATAGTTCCTCCAAGTTTGGGGATACTTATCGGTTGACGAGGCTATGGTATGACACTACAATCCCGTTAGTCCAATGCAGACATGCTCTTGGCATACGCGCACATTGGACATTCAGTTCACCAGACGCAGAAAGGACATCCCCCTATGAAAATCGGTCTCATCGCAGACACACAGGTTCCATCGGCAGAACTCTCCCCTAAGATAAAGGTGGCTTTTGAGGGTGTAGACCTCATACTCCATGCTGGAGACATCCTCATTCCCTCTTGCCTGGACTACCTGGAGGAAATAGCACCGGTGATGGCTGTTGAGACGGGTGCTGAGAGACAGTTCACAGGGGACTCCAGGGTCACAGAACACGACCGTGTGGTGGAAGCAGATGGATTTACTATCGGCCTCGTACAGGAGTTATCTATTCCACACATAAAAGCGTTGGAGATCGTTCCCGGAGTTATCGACTCTAAGTTTCCATCTGACGCCTCTCTGCCGGAAGCCATAGCACAGATATTCGGCAAGCCCGTTGATATAGTGGTCTATGGCTTCTCCCACATCAGCCTAATAGAAGAGCATGCCGGCATACTCTTCGTCAACCCGGGAAGCGCAACATGGCCCAATCAAAGGGTGATGCCGGGCACTGTCGCTGTGCTTGACCTATCTCCTGGCAGCAAGAATGTCAGGCTCGTAGACCTTTCCAAGTTGGACTAGGAGCTTTTCTCACCTCTCCCGTGTCTATATATGTAGACACGGTGCACAGGGAGGACTGGGATGGATAATTTCCTTCTCTGAGCAGCGTTGTTGCGTATCGAGGGAGTTCCGTGGTCTACATCAGGTCTATCGGTGCGGCCGCTGCCGGTTCAATCATGCCCATCGTAGGTCTGATAAACGCTCTATCAGTACGTAGCGACTGATGGAATTCCAAGACCTGCCACGGTGTAGGCATCGCTTATCCCCTGATTCACTTCAACTCAGGCTTGATGCGCTCCATAATCTCGGCAATATGGAAATGGCGGTTCAGCACGTAGAAGTGAATGCCAAGGACACCCTGCTGCAACAGGTCAAGAGCCTGGTTTGCAGTATGTGTTATACCGATTTCATGGACACGATTCTCATCATCCCCCGCGTCCTCAAGTTGTCGTAGAAGCCCCCCCGGCATGGTCGCCCCGCACATGCTCGTGATACGCTTGATCTGACCCACGTTCAATATTGGCATGAGACCAGGAATGATCGGCTTATCAATACCAATTGCCCTACACCGCTCCACGAAGTCATAGAAGTTGCGGTTGTCGTAGTATAGCTGGGTAATAACCACATCAGCACCGTTATCCACCTTGCGTTTGAGATTCCGGAGATCCGTCTCAAAATCTACAGCTTCCAGATGTTTCTCCGGATAGCCGGCCACGGCGATACCAAACCCTCCATAACGGCTTATGTGCTCTACAAGCTGGTTGCCGTTGCTGTAACCGTCTTTGGGCGGTGTAAAGTCCGTCTCGCCTCTTGGAGGATCACCGCGAAGTGCCACGATATTCTCGATGTTGTGCTTTCGAATATCATCCAGTATGAGTTCAATCTCATCGCGGCTCGACCCCACACATGTGAGATGATGGGCGGTCTCAATTCCGTATTCGGTTTTTAGCTTGGAGGCAATTTCCAGAGTGCGTCCCTGAGTGCTACCGAGCGCTCCATAGGTCACGGTCATGAGTGAGGGGCCAAGAGCAATGAGCCTTGGTAGCCGCTCTTCGAGTTCTGCCAATGTCCTCTCAGTCCTCGGAGGAAACAACTCGAAGGAGATGGCCGGGCGTCCGGTGTTGTACAACTCGGCGAAATTCATTGGTAATGTCTATCAGTCGTGCCAGATTAACCACTCATGCCTCTGTGGTATCGGAATGAGTCAGCCATCTAACCACGATGCAACTAAAGGAGCGTTCCCAGTATCACTCCTCCAGCAATGGCCGAGCCAAGCACACCTGCCACGTTTGGCCCCATGGCGTGCATTATCAGCCATGTATCTGGGTCTTCATCACGACCCACCTTGTGCGCCACTCTGGCGGCCATGGGTACTGCCGACACTCCTGCAGCCCCTATGAGTGGGTTTATCTTTCCCCTGGAAGCATAGTACATGACCTTCCCAAACAGGACTCCCGCGACCGTCGCAATGCAGAACGCAAATAACCCAATGGCAAATATGCCAAGTGTCCGGGTCTCCAGAAATCGGTCGGCAGTCATGGTAGAACCGACAGTCAAGCCCAGAAAGACAGTGGTGACATTTATCAGTTCATTCTGTGCAGCCTTCGCAAGACGGTCCACTACTCCAACCTCCCTCAGGAGGTTGCCGAACATAAGCATACCCACCAGTGGTGCGGCTTCTGGAGCTATAAGACTGGCCAGAATAATGACAATTATTGGGAAAAGAACACGTGCCTTGTAGGAAGCCGCACGTGATGGATAATCCATCTTAACAAGCCTCTCCTTCTTTGTAGTCAACAGGCGCATTATTGGAGGCTGTATGAGGGGTACCATTGCCATGTAGGAGTAGGCGGCTACGGCTATGGGCCCCCACAGGTCCACGTCGGCCAACTGAGTAGAAACAAAAATGGTGGTCGGACCATCCGCGGAACCTATAATGCCGATCGCTCCCGCGTTATTGATATCCCATCCCAACAGCAGCGCAGCTATGAGCGCGGCGAAGATACCGACCTGCGCAGCAGCCCCCAGCAATACCGTAACCGGCTTCTGAAGCATCGGGGTAAAGTCAGTGAGAGCGCCCACACCTAGGAACATCAGCAGTGGGAACAGCTCATTGTCCAACCCGGCCTGCCTCAGCAGCCCCAGGAAGCCATCGTCTTCGGCAATTCCAGTGGCCGGGAGATTGGCCAGCAGAACACCAATACCTATGGGCAAAAGGAGCAGTGGTTCGTATTTCCTGGCCACTCCCAGATATATCACGCCAAGGGCAATCACAATCATGGCAACGCCGCTTACTGTAATGTCTGGAAAGGCTCCCAACAACTGGTCGGACATCGTTTACTACCTCAATCCGTCTCTTGGAGAATATGCGCTGTGACTCTTATGGCCGTATGACTGTGGCCTGTGCCCCTGACTCTCCTTGAGGGATTCCCTGCCCTGAATTGCCCAAACGCTGGATCCCCGGAATTGATTCATCGTCGCGGCCGGAGCAGTGGTATTCACGACGCTTTCGCCTTGCTCCGTTGCCAGATACATGGCAACGGCCATTGCAGCTATTTTCGCACCGGGTATTCTGCCGTCTCCCGAACCTACAGATATCCTTGCCGGTTGCTGAGCAGCAACAAAAACCGGTTGTACACTGACATGTCCGGCTTGCTCTGTTGCATCGGCACCCGCGGCAGCTTCATCGGTTTCGGAATCCTCGGCCACCTCTTCGCCAGGAAAGAGCTTCCCAAGGGCAAACAGTATCAGCATGAAGGCCACAAGGGTAAGAAACACCAGGCCCATCCCTACAGTGGCAAGATAAAGTCCCTCTCCCAACTCTTCGGTCAAATGCCTACCTCTTGGCGTTTATTGCGGTTAACGTTGGAGCGCTGTCCCAATTCACACCCTGAGCTACCTGGTCTCGAAACCGGGATCCCTTGACCTCTCTGTCCAGGACATGCCTCAACATAGTCTCCAGGAGCCGTTCCAACTCTACCAGAGTTCCCTGCTCCAAGTGAAGTCTCTCTACCATACCAGTGTACTCCTCCTTCTGAAGGAAGCGTAACACCTTGAGGGTGTCCACAGAGAGCGGTATAACTGCTACGTTGAGTGGATGGCATGAGTCGCAGAGGCTTCCTCCTTGGTTCGGGGCAAAACGATGATGCCCTGCTTCCAAGACTGCAGCACACTCCACGCACCTGTAAAGCTCCGGCATAAATCCGCTGTAGCCCAGCAGACGAAGCTGAAAGTAGGACATCAGCAATGGCGAATCGTCATCGGCCAGAGATCGCATAGTTTCGGTGAGAAGCCGATATATTGGATAGTTGGCCTGCTCTTCAGGTGTAATTGCATCCACCAACTCCATCATATAAATGGCAAGGGACAGCTTGTCCAGGTCTTCCCGCACGGAGCGATGACCCTCCAGCACCTCTGCCTGATTAATTGTGTCCAAATTATACCCACTGGTGATGAGAAAAGAGGTACGCATGAGGGGTTCCAGGTGACCACCCAGCTTGCTTTTAACCCGCCTCGCACCCTTGGCAACCGCCTTTAGCCTGCCCGCGTTGGGAGTGTACAGGGTCAGCAGGTAGTCCGCCTCGCCAAATGCAAAGTGTTTGAGAACAACGGCTTCAGTTTTATATATCTTCTGTTGTACCGTCATGAGCTGGCTATACCTCCTGACGACCTTCCAGGGCACGGCTCAGTGTAACCTCATCTGCATATTCCAGGTCGCTCCCAACCGGGAGTCCGCGGGCCAAGCGCGTAACACGGGAGACCAGCGGCGAAAGAAGCCGGTGGACATACATAGCGGTACTCTCTCCCTCCAAGCTGGGGTTGGTGGCAAGGATGATCTCGTCGACGTTGTTGTCCTTCAGACGTTCCAGCAACTCACGTATCTTCAAGTTCTCAGGCCCAATGCCGCTCGCCGGTGATATGACGCCGTGGAGCACGTGATACAGCCCCTTGTATGCCTGTGTCCTCTCCAGGGAAAGGACGTCAAGTGGTTCCTCCACCACGCATATGCGCGATCTGTCCCTACTCTCATGGGAGCAAAGGTAGCACGGACTGCTCTCGGTGATATTCTGGCACACTCCACAGAAAATCACCTTTTCCTTCACCGCAAGAATGGACTCGGCCAAGGACTGTGCCTCATCTGCCGGCATACGTATGAGGTAGTAGGCTAGGCGCTGGGCGCTCTTTGGGCCTATGCCAGGGAGCTTGTGAAACTCCTGTATCACACGTGCAAGGGGCGCAGCCACCGATGGAAGAAAGTCGTAGGTCATTGGTTGATTAAAACTCGGTTTTCTGGTTTCTTGGATTTCTGATTAAAGTCACATCAACCCAGGAATTTTCATACCACCGGTTATGGCGCTGAGGCTGCTCTGTGCCAGCTCCTGTGCCTTGTCCAGCGCCTCGTTGGTGGCAGCCAGAACAAGGTCCTGTAGCATCTCCACGTCCTCCGGGTTCACAGCCTCCGGGGATATCTCAATGGACACTATCTTCAGCTTCCCTGTGACAACCACCTTCACAACACCTCCACCGGCGCTGGCCTCCACCACCGCGACATCCAGTTCCTCCTGGGCTTTGGCCAGCTTGGCTTGAATCTGCTGGGCTTGGCGTAGCATGTTCTTATTCATTGGACTTCTCCTCTGATTCGACTTCATCTACAATGTGAGCGCCCATGGCTCGGGCAGCCCTTACAAGATGGCCCCTAGGAGCGCTCCCCACAGGGCTTGATTGGTCTACAAGACTCAATCGAAGTTTATAAGCCGTGCCGGTCACCTGTTCAACAGTCTCTTCTATGAGCCTACGTGTATCCGGGTTCTCCATCTCACCTTGCAACCGTTCCATGTTAGGACGTGTCTTGAACACCAACACAAGGGTACCATCTTCCGTGTACCTTTTCACGCAGTCCAATAGTAGCGCGGCTATGTTGAACTTATTGTGCTTCAGGCCCTTGGTGGCCTTGCGAATTGCATCCCACTGGGAATCCGAAAAGCTCCCATCCAAAATCTCCGGCATCACCGACGACTTTTGCTCGGATTGAATGACTCCGTTGCTCTGTGACGTCACTTCTTCCACAGACGGCGCGCCCTCCGCAGAAGAAGCCGCCGCCGCTACTGGCGCAGGTGTGAGAGGTGGTTCTTCAACAGGT
>CAUZOU010000043.1:0-8553 GCA_963581795.1 Dehalococcoidia bacterium
TGCTACATTCTCGCCGGTAAGCAGATCCTCCCACTCCGTCGCCGTACGGGAGGCAAAAAGAACCGACAATTGCGATATCAGCTCTTCGTCATGAGACAAGCGAGCAGCTGAAAAAGGTAATCCTTTTGGTGGTTTCGCAGGCTTGATCTATATCCTCAACCGCAATACTAGGGAAGAGAGTTTGAGAGGCAAAGGTAGTTCGCACTGAGACCCGGTGCATAGGCACATATCGCCGTCTCGGCCTTGACCGTGACCTGCCGATTTCCAGCCGTTCCCCGAAGCTGTTCTATGCCGTCAATGTACATCGCAGTCCGTGTGCGTCCATTCCCCAGGTTTCCGCCACCGGAAACGAAGGGATGCGGCCCCTCAACGCTGATATCGCCCTTGACGAAATCCTTCGCATCGCCTTCCTTCACCCCATGCCACTGGAAGGCCTCCAGAGCAAGCGGAAGAAATGGCGAAAAACCATCGTACGGGTTAAATATATCGACATCCTCTGGATGGAACCCAGATCCTTCATACACCATGCGGGCCACCCGAGCCTTACCATCCATCCAATCGTCTAGGGTCATACTGCTACTCCGGGCTGACCCGCCACTCCCCTGGTTATGGTTCAGGACGTAGACCGGCTTCTGCCTCATGTCCCTGGCGCGCTCAGCCGTGGTAATGATGAAGGCCGCACCCGCATTGACCGGCCGATCGTAGTCCCATATCCTGGCAGGCGAGGCGATCGGCCTCGAGTTCAAGTAGTCCTCCAGAGTAAGTCCAGATGGACCATTGGTAGAGTAGAATCCCCACGAATTCATTAGGCCGTTCCGGTGCTCGTTGATGATCAAAGGCGCCATGAGCTCTTCCCATGTCGTACCATACTTTTGGCAATACTGCTGGATGGCGATGGTACCGCCCATCTGAATGTCTATTGTGTTGGCACCCCAGGGATTTGTCCATTGGAGGGCACCACTTGCTTCGTCCGACGCTGCCTCCCCTCCCCGGCGATACCTGCCCTCCAAGTTGTTCGCTGTGTAGATGTACAGAGCAACAGTGCACTTGCCGTCAGCAACCGCCTGAGCAGCCATACCCAATCCCGCCCCAATAGCGGGGACATATTCTGGAGCAAACTTAACGTTCGGCAGGCCCATGTTGTTAAGCATCCACCTCTGGGTCACAATGGTCAGTCCTTCCTCAGAATCGTACGGTGGTTCGAAATAGGGCCGCATCGGCCCCCATGACCCCGCGGAGCCGCCGGTGCCGGCCCCCGCCATGTTATCGGGACATGTGAACAGACCATCAATCTGGTCAGGTGTTATGCCTGCATCCTCCATGGCCCGCTGGGCCGCGAGTATACAGTAGGCCCCCAGAGTCCTATCCATGGAAACGCCGTCCCATCGCCGATCAACTGAGGACATTCCCCAACCCATGATCGCGACCTTGCCCTGATCAGGCCACGCACCAAGGCCTTCCTTATTTCTTTCCCAACCAGTGTACGGCCCGGTAAATTGTGATGTCATATCGCTCCCATCTCGTTTCAAGGATACTGAAACTGATCCGCACGGTTGTCCTAGCCTACAAGTTGCCACTCGTTGATCAGTTGGTCCGGAGCAACCTCCTCAAACGTGGCCTCTACCGCCGCTCCTATTTGAACCTCCCTCACGGGTACTCCCGGGAGGTTAGAAAAGAAGTTAACTCGCGGGTCATCGTCCAGGGTTATCACGGCCAGGTTGAAGGGTTGATCGGGAACGCGCCGCGCTAAATGTATGTCCATCATAACCACACATGCAGAGATGTGACCGCGACCACTTGTCTCTTTCCATTCCAGGTTCTCCGAGCCACAGTCTCGGCAGGCCTCTCGCGGCGGATGCTGCAATGTGTTGCAGCCTCTACAGTTCTGAACAATCAGTCGCTTTTCATTCACGGCATCCCAAAAGGGCTTGCTCAATTCATCAGGTACCGGTATAAGCTTCGGCATATCGTATCTCCAATCCTGCTACTTTAGGCTGCTCATGACTCCTATCTCACATTGCACGCGGATTACGGTTGTCATTAGCTAGCAAATATCGGGTTTACCTCTTCCCAATCAACAATATGGCGCTCTCGATAGTCGTCGATTTGTTCGTCGCTATACCCCACCTCGCCCATGATAGCACGTGTATGTTGCCCAGGATATGGAGCCGTCATGTAGCGCCCTGCCATACCTGCAAAGTGCACTATACCTCCATTCCTAACGTACTTACCAAACCGCGGACTCTCGTCCTCGACATCTACCGCGAGATCATTGTCCTTAGAATGGGAATCGTCGAGGAAGAACTCCTCACTATCATCTGCAACCCGGACGCATGCTACATCCTCGCCGGTAAGCAGATCCTCCCACTCCGTCGCCGTACGGGAGGCAAAAAGAACCGACAATTGCGATATCAGCTCTTCGTCATGAGACAAGCGAGCAGCTGACGCAAAGCGAGGATCACCCATCAGATCCGTCTTCCCCACGGTTTGACAGAATTTCGCCCACTCCTCCTCAAACAGACAAGCGAGAAACACCCATCCCTCCTTTGCTTCATACAACCTGTAGAGAGCGTGAAGGCCGTAACATTCGGCATCCGGGATGGCATATGGGGGGCGGCCGGCATAATCATAGGCTTCGTCATGGTTGGCCCAGGCGTTGGCACACATCATTGTCACTTGAATGGCTTGCCCGCGACCGGTACGCTCTCTATCCCAGAGACCAAGCATGATCGCGGTTCCGACGGATTGGGACGAGTTGGGGTCAGGATTGCCCTCATTGGCCCGCATCATGCGACGAGATGTATCTTTGATTTCGCTCATGTCCATGGGCTGATATGCGGGTGGTGGCATTGCACGACCCGCCTGGCGCAACGCTCCGCCAAAGAGTGCGCCGGGAAGGGGATGAGCCCCAGGTCGTCGGCTCTGTGGGCCAGTAGCTCCATAGGCCCCCACGTACACATGAACCAGGCGCGGGTTGATCTTCCGACACGTCTCGTAATCTATCCCCAATCGCTCGGGCACCCCGGGCCGAAAGTTGTGTAACAGCACGTCAGCCTTGGCAATCAACTTGTGGATCAAATCCCTGCCTTCCTCGGTCTGAAGGTCAGCCCGGATGCACTCCTTGCCTGAATATGTCCTAATGTTGTTGAGATTCACAGCGCCAACTCCCGGCATTCCACGTCCTGGTGTAGCATCTATCTTTATAACCCGAGCGCCCATGTCAGCTATCATCACAGCACCGTATGGTCCAGCTATGACCGTGGAGAGATCGAGGACGGTGATGTCTCCCAACGGATGAAGCAGACCGTGGTCATTGCTGCCGTTCCCTACGGGTAATGGCTCCTGCTCGACCATCCTGTTCAATACTTCGTGAGTGTCCTGACCCAAATTCGGCGCTGGCCCGCCGACCTCCCCGGGCGTATCCGCCAAGTCCGCTAGCAATCCCACAATTTTCATTGGACCCACCCGTGGATCGTTGATCTCCAGCACGTGACGATTGTGCACGAACTGCTCGTGCTTCATTGCCTCAACAGTGTGAAGAAAAGGCTCCGCAGCAATGTCACCGTCCTTTACATAAATGTCCATCCACTCGTCGACGGTCTTCTCCTGCATTTTTTCTAGGATTAGCTCCCGCAGAATTTCCTGATTCTCTGCTGTCAGTGAGGACGTATTCTTGAAGCGTTCATCCTCCAAGACCCAACCCAGGCCAATCGCCCTGAGATGGGCGTGTAATAGTCGTGGGCTGAACTGGATGTTGGCATGCTGAAGCCAGCGACCATCCTTGGTGCGGACAGGGATGTATCCTAGATTTGGCAACGTCTGTGCATTCTGGGCCACAGGCGGAAACTTATCCGGGTCCTTTCGAGAAAAGAAGGTGGTGATCTGCCTTCCGCCGTAGTATGGGATCATGCCCTGCAGAACACTGGTCTGTACCCACTGGCCTCGTCCCAAACGATCCCGGATACGGAGTGCTCCAAGAATACCCCGTACGGCCCCTTGACTAGCAGCCCAAGTAGCAGTCTGAACGGCGGCATACACTGGACCCTGCCTATCCAACTGGCCGCCCCAGGTGGACATACGCCCACATTTAGCGGCAATTATCCCTTCGTAGTCTTTCAGATTCCTGAGCCGCCCTTTCTGTCCAAAGCCAGTGACAGAGCAGTACACCAAGCGAGGACTTATTTGCGAGAGCGATTCGTAATCAATGCCAAGTCGCTGGCTTTCGCCAGGGCGAAAGGATTCCACTAGAATATCTGCTCGCCGGGCCAAGGCTAGAGCATCCTCCTGGCCCTTAGGGGTTTCCAAGTCCAGCACAATGCTCTTCTTACCACGATTCCAAGCGAGCCAGCTTGGATTGGAACGGAAGGGATCACCGGTCGGCGGCTCCACTTTGATGACCTCAGCACCGAAATCGGCAAACACTGCCGTGGCCAGTGCGCCAGGCATTCCAAAGCTAAAATCCAACACCGTCAGTCCACTGCAAGGTCCTGCCATAACACTCCTTCTCTGCTATGTGCCTGGGACTTTTCCCCGTATTCATCAGCCCCAGTGTTAGCGTTAGAGGTGGCCCACGCTTGGGTTGCATTATAAACCAGCAGATATATGCCACACAACCCTACTTATCACCGATGCAGCCTACGTTTCCAGGTATTAATGGCGCGTTACCAGATGGCTTTCGTCATCATGCCCTCGCTCCATGATTCTCTGCGTTGAAACACCACGCCTCACGTAATTGTGGCTGCTATCGTGTCATCCGACGATGAGGTCAGAACAAGATTATGGTGGCTAACGGGTTGACGAACCCATCGATCTCTCGAGCTCACTATTTTGGAAGAAGCCCAGGAGCGCCAAAAACTAATCCTTTCGGAGCTACTCTCTAAAGCAATCCGCTAGTCTGAACGATCAGGCACACATTTTGGAGCATAGGGCTCCTGCGTCCTCAGAATCTCCCTGTGTTTCAGAACCCTCTCAAGCGAAGTCTGCATCTTCATGTCTCTAGAACATTGCAATTGGATTGACAGGTGAGCCCGTGCCATATCGAATCCGCAATGGCGCGATCGTCAGCAAGAACTCCCAGCGATTCCTCTCGGCACATGCCTCAGATAACTCCTCAAGATTGCAATTGTCCATCAGCCACAGGCCCATGTAAGGTAGCGCAATCTGGTGAATCGGTTCTCGTATATTCGGATAACCGCTGGGGGCTACCTCACTGTTAATGTCACCTCCGAGTACAGCCACATTATGTTCTTGTAGCCAAGGTATGCAGGTTGCATGAAGTCCCGGCCAACCTTCGGCTAGCGGACGCGGGCCTTCTTTTCGGCGGCGTTGGTAATGTCCTGTACGCACCATCAGAATATCGCCTTGCTGCAACATGGTTCCCTGATCAGTTGCAATTCTATTTAGCTCGTCTGGCATGATGGCCTCACCAGGCTGCATCCAATCCACCCCACGATGGCGGGCCGCATCCAACAACACTCCTCGACCGACAACGCCATCCTGCACTGCTTCGATGGAATTCACTGTGGCACCATCTCGTGTAGTAACCATAGATGACGGCCGACCGTTATACATTCGTCCATTCCAAAATATGTGACAGAGCGAGTCCAGATGCGTGATACTGTACCCATGAAATCTCATGCCGATAAAGTCACCGCTCCCCTGCCCCGGTTGAGGCAGTACCTCATCACTAATGGCATAACCCTCCCCAGAATTGGTCATATAGTGAAGAGGCGGAGATCCAGTGTCAGGCGCCGTTTCCGTGGTAATCGGCCGAGCGCATGAGACTGCTACGCCATCAAGGACTAGTGCCGCAGCTTTTTTACGCTGCTCTGGGCCTATATGATTAATTGTACCTAATTCATCATCCTGTCCCCAACGACCCCAGTTGCTTACAGACTGTACATAATCGACGACTTGATCCTCATCGGGAATCTGAATATCAACCATAGTATCTCCTCTCCCATTGTTTGATCGCCATTTCTAAGCTCTCCTGCTTCTCCTGCTGTAGCGAGGAGCTAGCGGGCGGCACTTGACTCTATGAAACGCTTGCCGCTTACGTTTATCGAGGTTTCCCTGCCACTCCATCTAAGAATTGCAGGACTCTTTGAGAGTATTGATCGGGAGCCTTCCCATGTGTGGGTACCTCAGCCCACTGGCAGTTAGGCACCAATCTATGAACTAACTCAGCTAGTCTCCTGGGGTGTATGTCGTTTTCACCTGGCATGACCATCGTTGGAACGCGTATACTCCTTAGCATGTTCTCGGTCATTCCCAATGTCAGAAAGGGGGCATCGAATAGTGCGTATATCGTGTCCTTCATCACCTGGGCGAAATCCTCTGTAGCCATTCCCTCCAGATCCAGTCGATATTTGCGATCATGCTGGGCAATTTCCGGGCTAAATGGGGAAAATTGGTCCCCAGAATCGAACGCCGATACAACCGCGTTGATGCCATGGTTGATCGCTATATCAGCACTTTTATATAGCTTCATCGATAAGTAAGAGTCGCAGATGACCCCTCCTGCAATATTAGATGGGAATATGGCCCGAACCCTCTCGGGTCGCCTAACCGCGCAACCTAAAGATATGGCCGCACCAAAAGACCCTCCTCCCAAGTAAGCCTCGTCTATCTCCAAGTGGTCCATAAGGCCAAATAGGTCCTCACAGACCAAATCCCACGATTGCACAACCAGTGGACTGCGAGATCGTCCACCAAAGCGACGATCGTAGGCAATAACCTGATACCTTGACGAGAGGGGCTCCATAACAGAGTGGTAACCGCTGGCCAGCCCCTGCAAGCCTCCAGACGATAATATAATAGACGGTCCGTTTCCAGCCTGCTCGTAGTAGATTTCAGCCCCATTTATTTGTGCAGTTGGCATCTTGATGATCCTCCTCGCATTTGCCTAATCGCTCTCAACGCCCACAACATCTATCTGCGCCTTAGCGCCATCCGCAGTTACCGATTCATAAATCAATGCTGTTCTAGCGGTACCCAGGGCGTTTCAGGGACCAGAAAAGCGCCGCGGAAATCATAAGAAGCGCGGCGAAGCTTATGAATGCAATGCGATAGCTACCGGACACGTCGTACACATACGCTGCATAAACCGGTCCTAGGACAGAGCCGACCATCTGAACCATACCGGAAAGGCCAAGGATGGTGCCATAGGACTTTCGCCCAAAGTAATCGCCTTTTATGGCGGGCATAGTGGCAGCGGAGGAACCATAGGACGGGCCATAGAGGGCGACAAAAATCATTATGTGCCACAGGTTCTGGGCGTAAGCGATCACGAGACAGGACACGGCCAGGGAGCACACGCTGACCACGGCCACAGGCTTGGTCCCAAACATGTCGTTGAGGAAACCGCCTCCCAATCTCCCAATTATGCTAACCATACCCATAGAACCCAGGACTCCAGCAGCGGTGGCCCGGGAATATCCCAAGTCTTCCACCAATGGTATGGCGTGTAGGGTGGCTGCCCCTGTTACCAAAAGGCGAATCGCGAATCCGAATGACAAGGTCCAGAAGGCTTGGGATCTCAGGGCTTCCGTTACCGTCATACCAATCTCTGGCTCCTCCTGCACCGCAGTGCCATCAGCTGCCAACTTTGCGAGATCCTCGGAACCTCCTGCAATTTGCTTCTCAGGCTGTCGTCTTGCCTTTGGAGTATCCCCGTCTGGGAGCAAGCCATAATACTCTGGCCTGCGTTTCATGACAAAGGCGGTTGGTATCCCTATCACAAAGGTACCAATGCCAATCGCTACAAAGGCCGCCCGCCAGCCGAACGCGTCGATAAACCAGGACACAATAATCACTCCAGCAGCTCCCACTGCCACCGCTGCTCGTATCAATCCGAATGCAGTACCTCGCCTCCTGATGAACCAGTTCGCCACCGTGGTATCTATGGCTATCATGGAACTCAAGCTACGTCCCACCATCACCATAAATATGAAAATCAGGTAGAACTCCAGTAGGGAGTCAATCATGGAAAGCAATATCAAACCCACAGACGCAATAACAACACCAATCAGTATTACAGCCCGTGGACCAAATTTATCGACCAGAAATCCTCCGAGTCCACCCATGAACCCTGCTTCCAGCCTCGAGAGGGAGATAGCTCCGGCGAGTGCCGTTCTGCTCCAGCCAAAATGGTCTATGAGCCGTTTGTAGAATACGCTGAAGCCATAGCCAACCGTCATGCTGGCAAATGTCAGGGCCACAAAAGCCGCCAGAACAATCCACCAGCCATAGAAAATTTTCGGCTTTTGCTGCTTCAATTTGACCTCCAATCAGCAAAATCCTAGCGACTAAGTTATGCTGTCAATATTGGGCGCTCTTGTCATAGCACTCACGTGGCCCAGATCCCCTCAGAATATACGTGTGCCGCAAAGACTATCAGAGGGTTCCTGACTATACTGTTCCCCCTTCGGAAAGTACAATCAGTTCCGTTTTTGGCAGGCCAAATTCACCGCACAGAACCTCCTCGTTGTGCTCATCAATCAGCGATGCACGCCCGGAGATACGCCATGGAGACCCGTTCAAAATATCGACTGA
>CAUZOU010000044.1:0-8075 GCA_963581795.1 Dehalococcoidia bacterium
ATAATTCTTGTAACTTTATAAGGATCCATGTTTGCATTTGGCCTTCTATCTTCTATGTAGCCTTTCTTATCTCTGGCCACTTGCCATGGGATACGTACTGATGCACCCCTATCTGATACTCCATAAGAGAAGTCTTTATAGCTAGCAGTTTCATGTTGACCTGTAAGGCGTTGCTCTATACCAGCTCCGTAGTTGGCAATGTGGTCGTCTGCATTCGTTCCCAATGCTTCAGCTGCGGCAACACAGGCATCATAGTTTGCACGCATTTGTTTTGTAGAGAAGTTTGTGTGTGCCCCTGATCCGTTCCAGTCTCCAGGAACAGGCTTTGCGTCTAGGGATACAGTGGCGTCAAATTCCTCAGCTATTCTAGAGAGTAGCCATCTTGCAATCCATAGTTCGTCTCCAACCTTGGGTGTAGTTATTGCCCCTATCTGGAATTCCCATTGCCCTGGCATGACTTCAGCATTTATACCCGCTATGTGTAACCCTGCCGTAATACAAGCATCCATATGCTCTTCGACAATGTCTCGTCCAAACATCATATCGGCTCCGACCCCACAGTAATAATCTCCCTGAGGAGCAGGATATCCGTTTGCCGGCCACCCCAACGGTTTGTCACCTTGGAAAAATACATATTCTTGCTCTATGCCAAACCAAGTCTCGAAGGATCCGTATTTCTCCGACACTGATGCACACGCGAATCTGGTGTTTGTTGGATGTGGGCTCATATCTGTTAACAAGGTTTCCGTCATAACTATTACGTTATTCCCACCCCTAATTGGGTCGGGTACTGTGAGTACTGGGTTTAGAACAACGTCAGATTGATCTCCTGACGCCTGTTGAGTACTTGACCCATCGAACCCCCAGACTGGAGGGAGTTCTCCCTCGGCAATGACCTTTGTTTTTGACCTCAGCTTCGCTGAGGGAGTGCTACCGTCCAACCATATATATTCCGCTTTATAAACCATCTTATTCCCTCCACTTAGGTTTCGTATCAATGCTTTTGGTATGCCTTTAATTTGCACAGATATGGACTAAATAGTCTCTACATTAGCCAATATATCTAACACATAAAGTAGGTAACTTACCAATCATGAGGTCAAAGTATAAGGAAGCCTCACTTTCTCAGAGATTGAACTCATATTCATGATGGTAACACCTGTTTGTTAACCAGTTATTGCTGTGGTGTTACAGCTTTGTTAAATCTTTACTTGTACGCACATCTAACACAGTGTCTAGGGTTGCGCTCGTCGTGCTCAGGCCGCCCGGAAGCGGTATCCCACGTTACGTACGGTCTCGATGAAGAGGTGGTTGGCATCCTCAACCTTGCTTCGCAGTCTGCGGATGTGAACGTCCACGGTGCGTGTGCCGCCGAAGTAGTCGTATTCCCAGACACGGTTGAGGAGGGTCTCACGGGTATAGACACGTCCCGGGTTGGCGGCTAGGAGGCACAACAGCTGGTACTCTTTGAAGGTGAGGATTATCTTTCTGCCTGCTACGGAGACTTCGTAGCGCTCCTGGTCGATGATGATGTCACCAGTTCGGATAAGCTGTCCGCTATCCCAGCTTCCCGTACGCCACAGGGCCCTTCTGATCCGCGAGTCAAGTTCTGTGTCTTTGAATGGCATGAAGATGAAGTCTTCCACTCCCAGAAATGGGTCAAAAACGGAGGAGTCCTCTTCAGAAACCAGGGCTAGAATCGGTATTTCAACGTTCTTGCATCGCTGAACAAAGGCTACTCTTTCTTCTTTGGGGATAATGGCAAGATCCACTATGAGCAGATTGGGAGAATCCTCCAGGGATATGGCGTCTATATCCTCGGGATTTTGGGAGAAGGAGAGAACATACCCGTCATCCTCTAAAGGAATAAAGTTGGTTCTCTCATCCGGAGAGGTCAGGAGCATTATCCGCTTACCTAATGGCACGGGGATTAAGGATAAACCTCACTATCAGAATGCACTCAATATTACTTTATGAGCGCTGTGCTGTCGAGTCTTTTGGAAGTGCGGGCCGAGTTTATGTGTTATGTATGGATATGCCTCTCTTTATTCCGGAGTGACCTGATAAACCCAGACTTGGTGGTATATGTCAGGCTCGCCCTTGGGCATCGGCTGGAACTCGGTGCTCACCTCGACGAGCCTCCAGTTGTCTTCCAGTTCCAGGCTTGTCTGCTTGTCCCTGAACCCGTTGTTCTCGTATACATCCGGCCGAAGGGAGAAGGCGATGTGTCCGCCAGGCTTGGTGATGCGTATGAGTTCGTTGAAGGAACTGGCCGGAGCGTGGCCCACGGTGAACACACCGACGCTTATGACTGCATCGAAGGAGTCGGTGGGATAGTCCAGAGGTTCGCCCATGACCATCTGGCACAGATCTCTGTATATGTCTTTCTTACGCGCTTCTTCCAGCATGCCCCGAGACATGTCCATGGCCGACATCTGGTGATAGCCCATCTCTGAGAGTGCCTCGCCAACAAGGCCAGTGCCCGCGCCTGCGTCAAGAACGTGAGCGTGCCTTGGAACATGGCTGGCAAAGACCCTGGCAGCTCGCTGCGGAGCCAGGTAGAGGAATTCTACCGCAAGGTCGTTGTTGTAGTCCTTGGCCCACTGGTCGTAACGCTCCTCAAGTTCCTGGTTGTCCTTGGAGGAGTAAACCCACTGGATTTTGTTCTGATTTGTCATGAAAATCTACCTTTGGAGGACCGGTCCTCCAAAGGCAAGGATACAATGGATCAGTCGGTAAGCCCAGGAATGCTAGCGCCGTATGCTTTAGTGATTGTGCAGGAAGTCGTGGATGCCCTTGTTGAACTCGTCCGGGTTCTCAAGGTTGGATAGATGGCCTGCGCCGGATATCTCCACCAATGTTGATGAGGGGATTATGGAGGCCATGTTCTGTGATTCTGCGGGCGGTGTGATGGCGTCCTGATCGCCGACTACAATAAGGGTTGGTACGCTGATTTGGGACAGTAGGTCGGAGGAGTCTCCGCGCAGTGCCATGCCGCGAAGATCCCCGGCGATGCCATCTACAGGGCACTGGTTAATCATGGCGCTGACAGTGTTAACGATGTCCTGCCTGTTGGCGACGGTGTCGGCTGACAGTAGCCGCGGTATCAACCGCTCGGCTATGGGGCCGGCTCCCTCCCGTTCCGCGAGTTGTGCCATATCCTCGCGACCTTTTTTGCCGTCTTCTGAGTCTGGCTGTGGCCTTGTGTCGAGTAGCATGAGTGAGTTTACCCGCTCAGGGTACTTGCGGTAGAAGGAGAAGGCCACGTAGCCAGCCATGGAAAATCCTCCCAGAACCACCTGCTGAAGGTTCATGGCATCCAGAAAACTCTTGACGTCTTCGGCGAGTAGTTCCATGGTGTAGGGGCCTGGTGTGACTTGGGATTCCCCGTGGCCTCGCAGGTCAGGGGTTATAATGCGGAACTCTCCTGATAGTGCCTGAACCTGTGACTCCCACATCCTCTTGTCCAGTGGAAAGCCGTGTAGCAGGACAATGGGTATGTCGCCGTCCCCATGATCGTTATAGGCGACGTCTAAGTTGTTTACACGTACTGTTGGCATTCTATCCTCCTAAGTTTTGCAAGTGCATTGTAAAGGCGTACTTCCTACCATATTAAGGAGCCTAATCGCAAGGCTCGTTGTCTATGGAAAGAGCTTTCATTGTAAACTATGCATGGAAAGTATGGAAGTCAGAAACCGTGAGATGGTAGCAATAGTGAACGCCCTCTACATTTCTCCCGTAGAGGGCGTTCACTGCTTGGAATCAGCCATCAGATGTCAGGCTGATATTGCCTGTGGGTCTTAGTGGTGTGAGATACACAGCATTGCTCCAATGGCATCCTCTTTCATTCTCAGTAGTCCTTAATGATATACGGCCTGATGTAATGTTTACAGATCTATAGCAAAACATGTCGGCGGATTCTCAGGTGTGTATCTGCCAATTAGGTCTGATGGTAGCAGGTCGATGTGAAGGAACAGTGATGTGGACGAGTGTGGAAGTGAATCCTTTGTGAACCTTTTCATCCGAGGCCAGTTAGTCTAATGATATGGTTACTGAGCGATATCGGCAGGCCTTCTTATGATACAATAGGCACGATATGCTCACCAAACGGATTATACCCTGTCTGGACGTTGCGCGCGGCCGAGTGATAAAGGGAGTCAAGTTCCTTGAACATAGGGACGCAGGTGATCCTGTGGAATTGGCCGCGTTCTACGACGCGGAGGGAGCGGATGAATTGGTGTTCTATGACATCACCGCCTCGGCTGAGGGTAGGGGTATTATTCTGGACGTGGTATCCAGGACGGCGGAGGTGTTGTTCATTCCCCTGACCGTCGGTGGAGGGCTGCGCAGCGTCGCAGACATGAGCGCCATGCTGAATGCAGGGGCAGATAAGGTATCAATAAATACGTCGGCTGTTCAGCACCCTGACCTCATCCGGCAGGGTGCTGAGGCCTTCGGCAACCAGTGCATTGTGCTTGGAATGGACGTTAAACGGGTGGAGGACGGCCCTGAACCCCGCTGGCAGGTGTATACACACACCGGAAGTGACGGAGGCCGCGCAAGGGATATGGACGCTCTGGAGTGGGCCGTACGTGCCGCTGATTTGGGAGTGGGGGAGATAGTGGTGAACAGCATTGATGCCGATGGCACCAAGGAGGGCTACGATCTTGAGTTAATGCGAGCCATTTCCGAGGCGGTCAACGTACCTGTGGTCGCAAGCGGGGGTGCAGGAACACTGGAGCACCTGTATCAGGTTGTGGAGGAAGGGAAGGCTGATGCTGTTCTGGCCGCAAGCATTTTTCACTTTGGGACATATCGTATAGCACAGGCGAAGGAGTATTTGGCCAAACAGGGCGTTCCTGTACGGCTGACGTGAGATGATTCCATGACTATGAAAGCCGTCATCTTCGACGTTTACAATACGCTGTTCCGCAACGATACGTCCTGCTGGACAGACGTATTTGGGGACATATGTCGCATTCAGGAGCTTGCCGTATCCCCGGAGGACCTCTGGGTACGCTGGAAAACCTTTGAGGTGCAGTTCCGTCAGACTAGGACAAATATGGAGAATCCTGAGGAGTCGCCTCTATTCAAGACTTATCAGATGGCATGGGGAGAGGCATTTGTGAAGGCTTTCGATAGCCTCGGCATCAAGGGTGACCCTGAACAAGCGGCACAGATATCTGTGAACGGCATGGCCAACCGGGAGCCATATGAGGACACCATCTCATTTCTGGACTACGTGGGGCACCGCTGGAAGCGTTCATTGCTAACCAATGCCGATAACGATTTCATAGAGCCGTTGCTGCAACGACACAACCTGTTCTTTGATGCCGTGGTCACTTCCGAGATGGCGCGTGCATATAAGCCTGACCCGCGGGTGTTTCAGCGGGTCTTGAGGGAGACGGGGGTATTGCCTGAAGAAGCATTGTACGTCGGAGATACGTTACTGGACGATGTTCATGGTGCCAAGCTGGCTGGTATGTCAGCAGCGTGGATAAACCGTAACGAGGCCGATAGAGACACAGGCTTGCTTGCACCTGACTACGAGGTGACTGAACTGAGGGAGCTGGTGGGGGTCCTGGATATTTTGGAAAAAGAGGTTATCTCATGATCAAGCTGGATGGAAGGGGCCTTGTGCCAGCGATTGTCCAGGATGCCAATACGGGGCATGTCCTGATGCTCGGGTACATGAACCCCAGTTCAATAAAGCGCACGCTGGAGCAAGGCCAGGTATGGTTCTACAGTCGCAGTCGTGAGGAGTTGTGGCACAAGGGCGAGTTATCTGGTAGCTTCCTTAACTTCAAAGCGGCTCACGTTGACTGCGATGGAGATACGTTGCTTCTGCAGGTGGAACCCACGGGTCCGGTATGCCACACTGGCAATGAGCACTGCTTCTTTCAGCTTATTGAGGCTGAACAGGAGTACGAAGGTGAGGACAAAGGCTCAGGCATACTCGAGGAGTTGTTCTCTGTGATACAGGAAAGGAAGTCAGATAAGCCCGAAGACAGCTACACGGTCCGGCTCCTGGAGAGCGGCGTGGAGCGCATTGCACAGAAGGTAATTGAGGAGGCTGGGGAGTCGGCGCTGGCGGGGGCAACGATGAACCGTGAGAACCTACCAAAGGAAGTAGCCGATATGCTGTACCACACGCTGGTTCTGCTGTCGGCTACGGACGTTAGCCCGGAAGAGGTGTGGAAAGAGTTGAGGCGGAGGCGGGGGTGATTTGCCTTTGTGACATTTCCCAGTCGTAGCACGTATCTATCAACTGGGGCTTGGGAGTTCTCACTCGCCAGTGGGGTCCTTCTTCGAGGTATTGTCCTCCGCGTCTATTCTACCCTGGTCAACGGCTATGGCGTGCTTCATTGCGTGTATGGCAACCTCTATCTGGTCGTCATCCGGCTGGCGTGTGGTGAGTGTCTGGAGGGCCAGGCTCGGGTAGACGATCAACTTCACAAGGGGATGCCCTGAGTGAGCGCCGCTGAACCGGATAATCTCGTAGCTTATGGCCGCGATTACCGGAACAAGGACAATCCTGGACGCGATGCTCACTGGCAGGGATGGCCTGCCTACGAATGTGAAGACGGCAATTGCTACCACCATTACCACAAGCAGGAAGGCTGTGCCGCAACGGTTGTGGGCTGTTGAGAAACCGCGGACGTTGTCCACGTCCAGGGGCAGGTCGTGTTCTTGAGCATGGACGGTCATGTGCTCAGCACCGTGGTATGCGAAGACACGCTTGATGTCAGGTAGGCGTCCAATGGAGAATATGTAGGCGAGGAACATACTGAGCCGCAGTATTCCTTCGACCAGGCTGCTGGCTTGGTCCGAGGCTATGAAGCTGTCTAGGGAACGGATGGCTAGGAGCGGCGCAATGAAGAACAGTCCAATGCCTAGGCTCAATGAGACGAGCAACATAGATGCCATGGACAGACGTGATATCTCTTGGCCCTCTTCTTCGAGGGCGATGTTGGCGGAGCGGCTCAACGCCTCGATGCCGATTACAAGGGTCTCTATGAGGACTATGACTCCGCGTACAAGCGGAATGTTTCTGAGACGTCCTGTGTAGAGTGTGCTCAGTTTGGATGATCTGGTGGTAATTTCCCCGCTGGGACGGCGGACCGCTAGGGAGTAATGGTCACGTCCGCGAATCATCACCCCTTCGATCACTGCCTGCCCACCGTAACTAATCCGCTTTTCCACTGGCGCCTGGCCTTTCTGAATGTCGATACGCTCAGGGCTGGATATGCAAAAGGGGTGGCTTTATTCCACCCCCCGATTCCGCATTGTGGGAGAGGCGGGCTTACGCGAGGTTGAAACGCCTCTTCATGCGCTCGACGCGTCCTTCGGTGTCAATGATGCGCTGTTCTCCAGTGAAATACGGATGGCACTGGCTACATATCTCCACTTTGAGTGAGGACTTGCTTGACCCCACTGTGAAGGTATTCCCGCAGGAACAGGTCACCTCTGCATCCGGGTAATATGTTGGGTGTATCTCGGTTTTCACGGGCGCTCCTAGGCTGTTACTTCAAGTGGGTAAACACTGGCTTGTTTCTTGAATTTGGTTGCGTGCTCGAACTTGACCTTGCCGTCGGTTAGGGCAAACAGGGTGTGGTCTCTTCCAACTCCAACGTTAGTTCCTGACTGGATTCGAGTGCCTCGCTGCCTCACGATGATTGTGCCGGCTGTAACCAGCTGTCCATCGTATCGCTTGACACCCAGCCGTTGGGAGTTGCTGTCTCTCCCGTTGCGGCTACTTCCTCCGCCTTTTTTATGAGCCATCTGACGTCACCTTTCGTGCCCTTGGTGCGCGTTTTGGGCGCTGGGGCGTTGGGGCGTGTT
Source organism: Dehalococcoidia bacterium (assembly GCA_963581795.1). Taxonomy (GTDB): domain Bacteria; phylum Chloroflexota; class Dehalococcoidia; order Lucifugimonadales; family UBA2985; genus JASLXI01. The sequence continues at coordinate 7,843 of CAUZOU010000044.1, forward strand.
AACCGCCGATTATTTCAACGATTTTGAGTTCTGTGTACTGCTGACGGTGGCCCACTTTTTTCTTGTAGCGAACCTTGGCTTTGAACTTGAAGACGGTTACCTTAGGTGCTTTTCCATGTTCAACGACCTCTGCCCTTACTTTGGCACCTTCCAGCAATGGCTTGCCTATTTTTACAGCTCCGTCCCTGGAGATGAGCAGGACGCGATCTAGTTCCATGACCTCTTCCTGGGCA
>CAUZOU010000045.1:0-7858 GCA_963581795.1 Dehalococcoidia bacterium
AAGTACAGATAAAACATGAGACCGGCGCCTGTGGTCAGGTGACACCAGGCGGTAATGGCCATATCTTCCTCAGCGTGAACCCGAGCATATAACCCGTTGGTCGGTTGATATTGGCTTAATAGGGATGCCGTCAGTACATATCTGGGTGTGGTTAGCCCAGCCCAGATATGTACTGAACTTGTTGTCCCTGAAATTGGCAGAGATGTTCAAATGATTGAGGGGAGACGTACTTGAATAGGGATAACAATGCCGACAACGGCGGTACTTCGGAGACGGTGGAAGGGTCAGGCTCAAACAACGGGAAGCTCATAAGTTTTGATATTGATGGCACCCTAGAGACTGGTAATGGGCCTGGTCCAATTACCTTGGATATGGTTAGGCAAGCCAAGGAATTGGGGTACATTATTGGCAGTTGCTCAGACCGGCCTGTTGGGGACCAGAAGGCCATGTGGGAAAGGGCAGGGATAACGGTCGAGTTTACCGTACTGAAGCATATGTTGGACGGCGTTAAAGGCCAGTTTGAGGCTGATGAGTACGTTCACATCGGCGATACCGATCTAGACCAACATTATGCCGGTTTGGCGGGGTTTGAATTCCTTGCAGTACAGATGATGGATCCATTGCCGTGGATGCAATCCCCAGACGGCGAAACGTACTGGGGTCCCCAGGGGAGGGGCTACGTTGACCAATTACCGCCACAGCCTTCAAAAAATCAACCAGATGCTTGGGGAGGCACCTCAGAAACCCCCTGAGTGCTTGTGGTGAATACGTATAAGGAGAAGTGCGATTGAAGAAGTTGATTAGCTTCGATATCGACGGAGTCTTGGATGTCGCGGGTGAACCAGGCCCGATCACCTTGGAGATGGTGAAACGTGCCAGGGATTTGGGGTATGTCATAGGCAGTTGCTCTGATATACCTGTGCCCATGCAACGCCTCATGTGGGAGAAGCATGGGGTAGAGGTCGATTTCATGGTTCTCAAGCACAATATGGGGGAGTTGCCCTCTCAGTTCCAGGCTGACGAATGTTATCTTATAAGTCGCAGGGATACCGGTGACTACTCTCTCAAAACGGGCTTTATATTCCTTCCGGTTGATACAACAACTGACGAGCCGTGGATGATGGACGACGCCAGTGGGTCATCTTCGTAGGAAGGCTTACCAATGAACTCAGGATACGCTATGATTATCGTCGTCGCTGAGTGACGACGTAGTCGTTTAGGAGGAAACCGATGACGCAACCACTGGATAATCTAGTTGTGTTGGATTTTTCATCAGGACGTGCTGGCTCCGTTGCCACCATGGTTCTGTCTGACTTTGGGGCGGAAGTTATCAAGGTAGAGCCCCCTGAGGGAGACCCGTATAGGGTTTTTCCGCAAGCTCTGCTGTGGAACCGCGGTAAGAAGAGCGTAAACTTTGACCTTAAGACGGCGGAAGGTAAGGAGAGCGTGCGCAGGCTGATGATGCATGCGGATGTGGTTGTGGAGAGCTTCCGTCCGGGTGAGGCCGACGCGCTGGGTATCGGGTACGACGATGTGAGCGCTCAACGGCCTGATATAGTATATTGCTCAATCACCGCATTCGGACCCAAAGGGCCTTACGCTCAGTACAAGCCATACGATGCGGTAGTAGCCGCGAAAGTCGGACGGTTTTCGGTATTTACAGGTCAGTCAGGGCGTCCGGGCCCTCATTATGCAGCAGTTGAAGTTGCCAACCATGGAACGGCCATGGCTGCCGTACGAGGTATTCTGTCGGCGATCATTGTGCGGGAGAAAACTGGCCAGGGCCAAAGGGTTGAAACCAGCCTTATGCAGGGAATCAGCCCCTTTGACGTCAACAACTGGCTCGTCTGGCAGATGATGATCAATTTCCCTGACAGGTTCCAGGATGATCCCCAGTCAGACCCCAACCGCCAACCAGGAGTCGGCTACCAGCCGATTCGCACCAAGGACGGCCAATGGATTCAGATGGCAAACATCATAGTACGGCTCTTCCGAGAAGGAATTGATGTTATGGGGCTTGGAGATGTTCTGAAAGATCCACGGTTTGAGCGTGCTCCGACCCTCATGCCGGAAGAACGTGAAGAGTTGCGTGAGATGGTTCTGAAGAGGGCGCAGGAGAAGACTCTCGATGAGTGGATGGACATATTTGTTAATCAGACTTCCAACGTGGCTGCTGAGCCGTTTATGACCACCCAAGAGGGAATGAGCCATCCTCAGATACTGCACAATCACCACGTAGAAGAGGTGGACGATCCAACAGTGGGCAAGATGCGTCAGGTTGGTGCGCTGGTGCGCCTGAGCGAGACTCCCGGCAGTATTAAAGGGCCTGCTCCCAGGCTTGGAGAGCACAATGAGGAGGTGCTTCGTCTCTTGGAGACGGCTCCCGTAGAGAGAGGAACCGCGCAACCCACGACAGCTTTGCCAACTCATCCGCTTACTGGTTACACGGTGCTGGACCTCTCGACCGTTATAGCCGGTCCGCTTTCCACTTCTCTCAACTACGAGTTGGGGGCAAGGGTAATTCGCATAGAGACCCTAGATGGTGACACGATGCGCCGCAACTTCGATGGCCTTGGTGCCAATCGTACCCAGGCAGGCGCAGAGAATATATCCATTAACCTGCAAACGCCTGAGGGTAAAGAGATATTCGACGGCCTGGCAGCCAAGGCCGACATTCTGGTGCATAACATGCGCCCGGGAGCACCGGAGCGTCTTGGGATTGGGTACGAGCAGGTCAGGAAATTCAATCCCGGAATTGTGTATGTTTACGCGGGTGGATATGGTGATTCAGGGCCCCACTCACACAGACCAGCGATGCACCCAATCGGCGGTGCGGTACTTGGCGGTGTAATGAACCAACTTGGCAGGGGTATAATGCCACCTCCGGAGCAGCCTATGAGTATAGATGAAATCAAAGAAATGGCACGTCGTTTGGGTCGCGCCAACGAGACAAACCCAGACCCCAACTCGTCCATGGTTATATCCACCGGGGCGCTGCTTGGCCTCTGCGCCAGGGAAAGATTTGGAGTTTCTCAATACGTCCTTTCCACCATGATCGGGGCCAACGCATACGCTAACGTGGAGGACTTCTTTTCTTACGAAGGAAAGCCGGAGCGTTTGATATCGGACAGCGACGGCCATGGGCCTCATGCTCTCTATCGTCTCTACGAGGCAGGGCGTGGGTGGGTGTTCCTAGCATGTCTTTTTGAAGAGGAGTGGCGTGCCCTCTGTGGAGCGATAAATAAAAACGATCTACTGAATGATCCACGTTTTGAGAACGCGGCTGCTCGGCTCAAGAACGACGATGCACTTGTCGAAGAGTTGGAGAAGGTCTTTAACGCAAGAGAACCAGGAGAATGGGAGCGGATACTGGTAGGCGTCGATGTGGCCTGCGTTGAGGTGGAAGAAAGTGGCATGTTTAACTTCTACTCACAGGATCCACACGTTGCTGAGAACGATTTTATACAACCGGCTGAGGGACTTCGCATTGGTAAGTACTGGAGATACGGGCCAGTGGTTAATCTGTCCCGTACGCCTGCTAGGGTGGGTTCAGGCCCACTGCGAGGCCAACACACACGGAGTCTTCTCAAAGAAATCGGCTACTCTGAGGCACAAATAGAAGAGTTGTACCAGAAGCAGGTGGTCGATTCTGAGGAGCCTACCAAGTGGGATGAAGAGGCAGGGCACTAGGTACCAATACTTCAGATGTTTTGAAGAGTGAGGCCATGCGATAAGTGAACAGCTTGTTATAGATATTGCATTGGCTAGACTCTCTAAGACATTCCTGGCTGGACTACGATAAGGTTCTCATTTTCGTGTTCAGTTCTGGGGTGGCTATTGGTAAAGTGAGATTAGTTCCCTTGCTCACATTCACTCTCGCAATTTGGGGGTGATTCACCATTTGCAAATCAGCCACGGCAGATATGCAATGTGTGGATATTATCTTGCGCTCCGATTGTTTCTGTAACTGGCACGTGTCTGCGGTGGTCATGGGCCTACGTTGCTGGTTCTCCGTTGAGTGCTAGTTACTCCCGGGTTCATGCATGAAAATATGACAAGAACACGTCACTTAAAATTATTTCAGATGTTTTTGTAGACCTAACGCGGGATATGCCAGGATATTGGCACACCATCAACTTCAGTTTGCCATGTGCTACATGGGCAAACAACTAGGACAATGCGGTCGAGCATCTATAAAGAGTGATGATGCACTCGAAGCCAATTACCGCCGTGCAAACCGTTTCCGGATATTGTCTCGTATTCTGTATATCGCTGGAAACACGCGTATAGATAAGGGCTATGCGATGTATCCCGTCGGCCTAGTGTGTTTCTGGAGGAAAGCACACTCTTTCAACACGTCTTGGTGCATAACTGGATAAAGAATGGCGCTTGTATATATGGAATAGCGCAAGGCTGCATCAATACTTTCGCGTAACTCTTGACGAGTGAAACGAGGAGGCATATCATGTTTTCGTCCAGTCAATATGGAGAGGAGATCAGCCTTGCCAAAGCCTATTCCCCTGCCCAATGAATTGAGCAGTCCATTCTGGACCGCAGTGAATGAAAAGCGGCTTGAAGTGCAGAACTGCACTGACTGCAAAACATTGCAGTACCCGCCTCGACCAGCCTGCCGAAACTGCGGCTCCGAGAAGCTTGAATGGAAAGAGACCAGCGGACGAGGCCACATCTTGGCGTTCATGGTTGTGGCAGACGGCAGGCTCGCTCGCACAAGACCAGATCAACCATTCAACTTGGCGGTAATAACCTTGGACGAAGACCCGCGTATCAACTTCTACTCCAACCTCCCTGGTGTCCCGGCTTGGAGGGCTCCGGTTGGATCTCCCGTAGAAGTGATGTTTGAAGAGGTCGGGCCAGGACAGTTAATTCATGAGTGGAAGCTTGTGAGCTAACTTTGGTGTAAACAACGAGTTGAATGGTCATTCACAGGAAGGATTCAACCATGACGACACAGGAAACTGGATGGAGAAGAGATAAGGAAGGGCTTGGACTCTGGCCGCACCAGGGCAAGGTCGCAATCACGGGATGGGGTATGTCTCCGGTTGATAGACGCTGGGACGGTATTTCCATGAATAAGACACTTGGCGCTTACGCCATCCTTGCGTCCCAACTGGCGTTGGAGGACGCAGGCGTAAAGCCTGAAGAGGTCGATGGACTCCTATGTTGTGAGGAGAACATGGCTGGAGCAGTCGGTGGAGGCAGTTCCGCCATCTGGGCGCCGAGGCCATATTTTGATTCCCCATACGACTCTGAGGACGGCCTTACGGTTGTATCTGGGGAGTGGATGCTCAAGAACATGAATCTGCCGAACGTCAAATATGCCCCTGAACACGTCCCTGCCATAGGAGAGCAAATGGGTATGGCGGCCCAGGCGGTAGCCGACGGTATGTGTGATGTCGCGCTGGTTGTGTATACGGCTAACAATCTGGAAGGTCGGTATCGTCAGGGGGGCGAAAATGAGGACGATTACGTTGGCGGCAATCGTCAATGGTCCGCTCCATGGGGCAGCCACGGCGGGTTGATGTACTCCACCAACATCCCATTGCACGAGTACTGTGCCAAGTACGGTACGACCTGGGAAGAGTTGCTGGGTCCTTTCGTCGTTAACCAACATAGAAACGGGCTTATGAATGAATGGGGCTTTTACTCTCTGCACGGTGCCTCAGGACTCACGTATGAGGACTATGTGAACTCACGTCCAATAATTTATCCCCTCAGGTTGTGGGACTGCGACCGTCCGGTCAACGCGGTTGGTGCATTTGTTTTCGCCTCAGCCGAGCGTGCCAAGGACATGAGGCATAAGCCGGTTTACGTCCTCAACCATAACCAAGGAAGTGGAGGTGCGGCGCGAAGCACCCAGGAGGTATTGGAGGACACTGAGGAAGCTAAAGCACGGGTGGCTCGTATGGTGTACGAGGGCTCGGGGCTTAGCCCAAGGGACGTAGATATCTTCAACCCTTACGATGGCTACTCCACCTTTATGCCGACAACACTGGAGGCTTTCGAATGGCATGGAGTGAAGAAGGGGGACGCCGCAGATTTCCTCAAAGGGGATATAAGCGTGGAGGGGCCGCACCCATTCTGCTCAGGCGGCGGGAATCTTGGTAACGGACGCACCCGCACTGCCATGTACATTGACAGCATAGAGCAGTTGCGGGGAACGGCAGGACGTCGTCAGGTGACGGTCAAGGCCGAGACGGCGATCTGCGCGTTTGCTCCCGGCAATAGCGCGGCGTACCTCTGCCTTTCCAGCAGCGCCCCATAGCTACTACCTTCTTGTAGATTTAAGGGCAATGCAATATGTGAAAGACGCGGGCTGGCGACGACGTGCTCAATAGTCGTTCTCTGAATTATGCCTGACTACCACTCTACGGCTGCATCGTAGACGTCCACCGTATTCATGCCTTCACGGGCGGTCACAAAGGCATTTCTATCCGTGGTAAGATCGCTGCCACCCACTATGAAGACAGTGCCGTTTTCCATTAACGTAGCCGTGTGAGCCAGGCCGCGCCCATCGGGCATATCACCAACGGCGATCCACGTATCTGTGCCCGGGTTGTACAGATCTACAGACTTCAAACCAACAATCAGCACCTTGCCGTCCTTCAGAACTGTGGCAGTATGGCCCCAGCGCTTGGCAGTCATCTCATTGGCGGACGACCACTCCCCAGTGGAGGGATCGTATATGTCCACGTGCGCAAGAGTTGTAAGTGTTCTTACCTTTCTGGCTCCGCCACCTGCTACCATAACCCTGCCGTCATTTAGGAGCGTGGCCGTGAATAACTCATCATGACTTTTGGTGAATTGTCCAGCTGTAGACCATGTCCCAGTGGCGCGGTCGTACAGTTCTGCAGATGCCCCTCCCACAACTAGAACGCTGCCATCCTGCAGCAGAACCGCTCTGTGACCCTCGCGTTTCTCCATCATATTGCCGGTGAGGGACCATGTGCCGTCCGAGGGGTCGTAAATCTCAGCAAAGGCGGCGACCCGTTTGGTACCTTCAATAAGGGTTGGGCCGCCGGTTACGAGTACCGCACCGTCCTCCAGTAGAGTAGCAGTGTGTCCTACGCCGCGTTCGTATGTCATGCTACCGGCGGAGATCCACGTGTCATTCGTGGGGTCGTATATTTCTGCCGTCGAGGCCTGAGAACCACCCACAATGAACACTTTGCCATCGGTCAGCTGCGTGAGAGTATGTCCATATCGCGCCTCGGTCATGGCACTGGCCGATGACCACTCCGCTGTTGATGTGTCGTACACTTCCGTGGATCCGATAATGGATGAACTCCGGCCACCAACTACCAACAGGCGTCCGTCAGGTAGAAGTGTTGCCGCATGGTCTCCGCGTCCCTCTTTCATGTCGATAATACCGCTTCCTCCACCGCAACCAACTATGAGGGACATCAATAACAGAGCCAACAGCGACATTAATTTCCTGGTTGTCTTATATGTTGTCATTGATCCGACCTCCTTGTATTGCAAAGGTAATTCAAAGGGTCTGCTTCTTGGTAGCAAAGCATATCACATAAAGCATATTCTGTCGTAGCCGCGTAATCTCAGCACAATTTGTTGCGTTTTCAGTTTGCGCGCGTTAGTTCTGTTGCGTAATGCATATGGCAGATGTGGTAAATGCTTAACGTCATATTGCTTTGCTTGCAGTGTCATACGTATTCCGTGCCGCTTGGACGAAACCGCATAAATAGAAAGCTTTAGTTGCAATTTAACTGCTTACGTGCCACAATTACGCTCAGATAATCTAGCAAGGAGGGACTGCTATGTGTGAGAGTTGCGGATGCGACGCAGATAACAAGCCCACGCCTACACCCCCATATCCCAAGCG
>CAUZOU010000046.1:0-7813 GCA_963581795.1 Dehalococcoidia bacterium
AACGATACGCAGGCATCTCCTGGCTATACCACGACCTCTTTCGTCAGAAGTCCGCTACGCGCTTTGTCTTATCCCCAGTTCCGCATATTCTGGGCTGCATCGTTGATGTCCATGATCAGCTTCTTTATGACCAATATAGCCCGTGGATGGCTCATCTTAGATATGACGGATTCGCCGTTTATGGTGACGGCCATCAACGGCGTGGGTATGCTCCCAATGCTGGTTTTCTCTGCCTTCGGTGGCGTCATCGCTGACCGCATGAGCCGCAAGGTTATCCTCATCTCCAGCGATGTTTTCAGTATCGTTGTGGTATTGGTCCTCGCCGCACTGGTCGCCAGCGATGTTGTGCAGGTGTGGCAGGTGTTCTTCCTAACTGTGCTTCATGGCACTGGGTTCGCCTTGGGGATGCCATCCCGTGCTGCGTCCGTAGGCAGTATCCTGAGCAGACAGGACCTGCCAAGCGGAGTGGCACTTTTCACCACTATCTTCAGCTCGGCACAGCTACTGGGGCCTGCCCTAGCCGGATACCTTATCAACGCCTTTGATATGGGAGTACCATTTGTTGTTGCGTTCATGCTTCTAATCCCGGCTATAGCCCTGGTAAGTACTCTCAAAATATCCGATCCATCAGGTGATCATGGAGCGGGGAGTTCCGTGTCTGTGATGGAAAGCATTGGTCAGGGAATAGCATACGTGAGGCATAGCCCCGTACTCACGGGGCTACTGGTACTTGGCCTTTCTGCGACGGTATTCGCTCTGCCATACCAGGTGATGTTGCCTGTGTTTGCTCGAGACGTTCTTCAGGTGGGTGCCGGAGGCCTTGGCGTGATGGGCGGAGTGACAGGAGCGGGGGCTATTGCGGGATCGCTGACTGTGGCCGTCTTCAGTAGCCCGAGCCAGCTAAGACGACTGATGCTCATCGGAGGCATTGGCCTGGGCCCCACCATTGTTATCTTCGCGTTTTCTACCATCTACCCACTTTCGTTACTGCTGCTCTTTTCCACAGGCTTCTTGTTCCAGATATTCATGACCAGCAATTTTACGCTTGTGCAGGTTATCGCTCCAGACTATATTCGTGGACGTGTCCTGAGCCTGCGCATGATAGCCCTTGGACTTGGCCCGATTGGTATGTTCTCGCTGGGAGCCGCCGCAGAGGTTTTCGGCGCACCAAGGGCCACCGCAGTCATGGGTGCCATAGCACTGGTCCTAGCGTTGGCAATACTGATGGCAGTCCCATCGCTGCGACGCGTTGAGGCTCAGGAAGAAGAGCCGATTGCTGAGCCGGAAACATCGCCCAAGCCCGTTGCTTAATTGTACTGACTCATAGCCCAATCAAGGCCATGACCAATGACGTCCGCTACCGCGTTCCGCACTGATACAACCGTTTCTTTAATCAGTGGACTTTCCTGTGCGTTGAATGTCCCCAGAACGAATGCAATTGTGCTCATTTCCGACGGTGGATGACCTATGCCCACACGTATGCGAGGGAAAGTGCGACTTGTCAGAGAGCTAATAATGGACTCCATTCCTCTGTGCCCACCTGCGCTTCCTGATGGGCGAATACGCATTTCTCCTACTGGCAGATCCATATCATCGTAGATGACAATCAGGTCATCAAGCGCTGCCGGGAAGCGACTCATCAGATACGAGAATGCCTCCCCACTGTGGTTCATAAACGTGCGAGGTTTAGCCAGAACTACCTCTTCCCCGTCCAAACGGCCCTGGCCTATGACAGCCAACTGTCGCCGGTCTGACATTGCTATACCCGTATTGAGGCTGATGGCATTAATACACTCAAACCCAACGTTGTGCCTTGAATTGGCATACTTTTGCCCAGGGTTTCCTAGGCCAACTATCAGTTTCATATGTTAACTCTCATTGGTTAGCAAGGGATGCCCGCAAAAAGGTCAGTGCCTGAGGGCTCATGGCATTGGCCATGGGACTCAGGTACTGCAATGTGGCCTATCTTTATAATTTTATCCACCATCACTTCGTCTCCCTTGGCCCAGTATCTGCTGGACGTTAAACAATGTATCCTGGAGCAGAATCGGCGTCTCAGCCTCGACGGTATCCAGCAGATACTGGACCAAGGGATCGTTCCAGCGAGATACCACGATAGACTCTCCAGAATACTGAAGTCCCATGTGTGTAGCGCCCCATGGCTGCGACTGGCCGGCAAGCTGTGGAGAGAACAGCGAAGACAGGTCTAAACCGTCCTTGTTGGCCGAGTATGAGACCATGATTTCCTAATCTCCGCCAACCATCTTGAGAAACTCGTCTTCTGAGAGAATTGGCGTGCCCAGTGTTTTCGCCTGTTCCAGCTTTGAGCCTGCGTCCTCTCCTGCCACAAGATAGTTGGTCTTGCGGCTGACGCTGCTTCCTACGGAACCCCCAAGCTCCTTGATGCGTGCCTCCGCTATTGCCCTTGTGAGGCTCTCCATCCTGCCTGTGACTACCAGCTGCATACCAGCCAGTGTTAAGTAACGTTCTTCTTTCGGGGCATCTTCCTTCAGGCGAACGTGAGCATTGTGCAACTTCTCGATAACTTTCAAGTTGCTCTGGTCACGAAAATAAACAGCTAAATTTTGCGCAATTATCGGCCCGATGCCGGGAATCTCCAAAAGCTTCTCTTCGGTGGCATGGGACAAACGGTCTATGCTCCAGAAGTGAGAGCTCAAAAGTTCTGCTGTTTCAGAGCCCACGTGTAGAATACCGAGTGCAAAAATAACTCGGGCCAGGGGGCGTCTCTTGCTCTTTTCGATGGCGTTAATGATGTTGCCTGCACTGATGTCAGCCATGCGTTCCATTTTTATCAGGTCGTCCCTGGTGATGGAATACACATCTGCAATGTCCTCAATAAGGCCTGCATCCAGGACGTTCGCGCACAGTTTTTCACCCATTCCCTCTATGTCCATTGCACCCCTGGAGACGAAATGTTTGAGCAACTCATAGAGTTGAGCACGACAGGCAGTGTTGGGACAGCGGGACATTGCTCCCCCCATCGTTCGCACTACGAACGTGTTGCATATGGGGCAGTGTTCCGGCATGACGAACTCACGTTCCTCCCCTGTGCGACGTCCCATCACCGGGGCTACCACCTGTGGGATCACGTCACCCGCCCGCTCCACTACCACCCAGTCGCCGAGGCGGAGGTCTTTCCGAAGAATGTCGTCCTCGTTGTGGAGGGTAGCCGTCTTTACCGTCACACCACCAACATTGACCGGCTCCAGAATAGCATATGGGTTCAAGCTGCCTGTGCGCCCAACGTTGATGCCGATGTCCAGAAGGCGGGTGACCGCTTGAGTAGCTGGGAACTTGTAGGCCATAGCCCATCTAGGTTCTCTCCCAATCTGTCCAAGATTTCTTTGATGGGCAAGTGGGTTCACTTTTACCACGACACCGTCTGCATCGTAGTCCAAATCTTCTCTGTACTCCAGCCAATGCCGATAGTAGTCCTTCACGTCATCCAAGTTATGGCACAGGACGTTATTGGAGTTAATCCTGAATCCCAGGGACTTGAGGTACAGCATGGTGTCCCAGTGATTGTCGACCATCTGGGCTCCCTGAGCGTACCCAAGGCCGTATATGAAGATGTCCAGGGGGCGCTGTGTCGTGTTCCTGGGGTCCAGTTGACGAAGGGAGCCTGCGGCTGAGTTCCGTGGGTTGGCGAAGGGGGGCAGGCCTTCTATGACTCGCTGTTCATTGAGTCTGGCGAAGCGTGAGCGAGGAAAATAGACCTCTCCGCGAACTTCGAACCGCTCGGGGGACTCCCTGGCTATAGAAAGGGGTATGGAGCGTATGGTACGGAGGTTCTGGGTGACATCCTCGCCGCGAAGGCCATCTCCGCGGGTAGCGCCGTGGATAAGCACGCCGTTTTCATATGTGAGCGCCACAGCCAGGCCGTCCATCTTTAACTCGCATACCATGTCGAAAGTAGCGCCATCGAGGAGACTGGTGGCTCGTCGATGCCATGCCTCAAGCTCCTCGTCGTTAAAGGCATTACCGAGGCTTAGGAGAGGGACGGGGTGCTCAACCTCTGCGAAGCCATCCGCTGGGGCTGCACCCACCCTCTGTGTTGGCGAATCCGTAGTGATGAGAACTGGGTGCTGCTCCTCCAGCCCACCAAGCTCCCTCATGAGCCTGTCATACGCGGCATCGCCTATCTCTGGCTGGTCGAGGACGTGGTAAAGGTGGGTGTGACGGTTTATCTCCTTGCGGAGGTACTCTGCCCTTTCCCTGATGTTTGGGTTAATCATAGCTTTATCCTGGAAACAGCCCCCAGCCCCGTGATACATCTAAAAACTCTAGGTGAGGTGAAGGTATTTTATCATCTTTCTTCGTATAGCGAAGAGCATAATCACAATCCTAAGTTTAGGCCGATGGCGCTCGATAATAGTCGTGCCTCTGTATGATTACTTCAACGTCCCAATTAACTTGCGGTGATATTTTTAGATTATGAGAGATGATAATCGTTGGCTTGTCGTCACGTACATACCGACGTATAGTTGAATACGGATCACACCAGTATTCTTATCTCTCACCTCAGATAGACAACAAGCGGCAATAAAATGAATGTGGCATTCAGGTTGATAGACCGATTGCGGAACAGGATGCTCGGAACGACTTTGCCGAGCAGAAGTGCCGACCGGTACTTTGAGAATAAAGATATCCTCATTAGAAATAGCGGTCAGCATTACCACGTTGACCTGAAATGCCGAATGTTCGAAGACGCACTCAGTTCAGATCCGTACTACAACTTAACAGCTTCCTCTGATGTCCTCAGGGTAAGCCGTCTTTAGGCGGCTTAGAGCAACTCGGTGCAGTTGAGATCGGCTATTGAAGCGTTAAAGCGGTCCAAAGCGTTGTGTAGGAAGGTGGTGGCTCTGTCCCCCTCAAAATCGCAATACCCTCCCACAACGACCCAGAAAACAAAGACTTCCAGCATTGAAAGTCTGTAGTCCAGTAGGCACTCCTCAAAGGAGTAGCCCTGAACCCCGTTTTCTACAAGTGCGGAGTGGTATATGTGCAGGAGGCCCATTTCCACCTCTCTTCGCTGTTGCGGTGTGAATGCCTCCTGAATGAAGCTCGCGGCATCGTAGGTGCCTCTGCCAATTGCACAAAACTCCCAGTCAAAAACAACCAGGGACTGCGAGTTAGACGACGAGCCGAGAAAGCAATTGTCGAGACGATAGTCTCCATGAATTATGGTGCGGGGGCGGTCCGTGAGCCTAGCCTTTATGGCTGGGATATGTTGGCTCAGCCCATCCCCGATTTTACGCAGTGTACGAGGCATACCGCTGCTGTACTTCTGAAGGAAAGTCTTCCATGCGTCGGGGTAGACCTCTTGATAAACGTTGCTCTCGTCGCTCTTTAGAGGCATCCAATCCAAGTTCTCCAGCCTGGGGCTTTCCCACAATGAGGCATGGAACTTGGCCATTAGGCTCATGGCATGTTCAGATTCTGCTTGTGAGCATCCGACCACGCTGTCGCCCTGCTGGGCGTCACCCAGGTCCTCTAGAAGAAGGACTGTTTGCCCGTTCACAGGATCGATAGCGCCGTAGTAGCTGTAAGGAATATGAATGCTGGCATTGGCTGCCACTTCCTCGTAGAATCTTACTTCACGTTGGTTGTCTCCCAGCTTGTCTGCGATGCCCTTTACTTCGGGGTCTGTGGAAGGGATTTTGATTATGGTTGTGCGAGGCAAGTCTTGCGGTTCATCGTCATAGTCAAGTCTCAGGCGCGCGATTTGATTCATAAACCCTTTGCCTTCGCTTATACCCTCTACGGTGTAAGACGTAACGGAAGAGCCGTTTGAGGGCAGCTTGTGATGAAGTGCTTCGGTTAGCCATGAGGGCGTAATCTCGTAGAAGCTACTCGGAATGCTCATTGGTTCACCATATTCCCTCTACTTGATTTTGTGTGCAAAGAGAACGCAGTGGTCCATGGGCTTGGGGTCTGTAAAATACATGAGCCCGGACAGCTTATTCTCGTCCAGAGGAAGTACTTCCAGTCCAAGGCCGGACAGAATAGAGGTGATGGCATCTGCGCCATACAACTGGAATGTGCGGTTCAAGTCGTATGCCCCATCATAGACAGTGGTCATCCCATCGCCAACTTTGAACATCAGTTGCAGGACGCCGCCCACCTTGAGAACACGAGCTAGCTCAGGCAGGGTCACATCCTTCACCAGTGCGGGGAAGATGTGTTGAATGACTGCGTTGCACATAACAAAATCCAACTCGCCGCTGGGCAGAGGGAGTGGCTGACTCAGATCTGCCACGGACACCCGGTCTGAGATCTCAGGATGTGTCTCCTTGGCAACGAGGATGTTCTCAGGTACGGCGTCTACTCCTGATATGTCATAGCCTGCCGACCAATAAAGAAACACGTCTCGTGCTCCGGCTCCGCATCCCGCATCCAGTCCCTTGGCATTTTGCGGGATCAGTTCTTTCATTCGTGCTATTAGGTCCTGATCTCCCGTAAGTTTTGGGTGCGATACGTTGTCATAGGGAATTTGTAAGGCATCGTTGGAAACTTCGGCATACCGTCTGCTATTGCTGTGATAGAACGCATCTGACGCTTGATGCATAATGCTCCTTTGTTAATGTATTGCTTAATGAATAGTCCGAACCAATACGAGAACCTCGATATTAAGGGCCAGGTTGGCCTCCGAATATATCCACAAACTGTCCTGTCATGTCCCTTGGAGACTGAGCGACTAGGAACAGTGCAACCCCGGCAATCTCCTCCACCGTGCTCCACTCAGGATCACCTTCAGGTTTAACTAACCTGGTCATGTCGGAATCCACCCACCCAGGGTTCATCCCGTTGACCCGAACCCCATGGGGCCTCAGAGAACGTGCCAGGGAAGACGTATATCCCACGACTGCCCACTTGGTTGTGGTGTATGGCCCGGAGTCGTCGTCAGCTGCCCTTGCCGATGATGACCCAATGTTGACGATTGCGCCTGCTCTACGCTCAACCATGTGCGGTGCTACTGCATTGCAAGTCAGGAAGGTGCCGCGCAGGTTGATAGCCATCATCTCATCCCACTGCTCAATGGTCGTCGTCCAAGTAGGGGTATCATAGAGCATGATGCCTGCACTATTGACCAGTATGTTTATCTTTCCCCAGGTTGCGATAATCTGCTGGACAACATCTGCAACCTGCTGGTCATTGGTCACGTCTAATTTGAACCCGGTGGCGACTCCCCCAGCGTTGGTAATCTCGTTTACTACCCGGTCATAGCCCTCCGGAGTACGGGCCCCGACGGCCACCATAGCACCTTCTTCAGCAAATCTCTTGGCAATGCCTCTTCCAATGCCTCTGCTGGCTCCTGTAATGAGAGCAACTTGATCCTTGAGAACCATTCTCACTCCTTATCTCAATCGTGTCCAGTGCATCGGGCGTGAGAAGGACTCAGCGTCTTCTCACGCCCGCCAAAATGTGCGTTGAGTGTTCTATTTACAGTAGTTTAAGGAATCCAGTTCTTCCAAATGTCCTCGTTGGTGTCCACCCAATCCTGTGCAGCCTCGTTGTAATCCTTGCCGTTGTCGGTGACATCTAGGACCATTTCGTTCTGCTGTTCGTTTGTGATGGTGAAGTTCTGTAAGAATTCATGTGCCTTGGGGAATTTATCCTTCAGTTCCGGCCACGCCAGCTTGGCGACGTTATCAACAGGCCATCCACAGTCAAAGTTTTCCCCTGACGGATAGCACTCTTCAGTCCACTCAGGCAGTTGGATTTCAATCATGTCGTACTTGGTGTGGGACCAGTGAGGTGCCCACATTACCATCAGGAATGGGTCGCCGCG
>CAUZOU010000047.1:0-7773 GCA_963581795.1 Dehalococcoidia bacterium
GGCCTTCCGGGAGAGCAGCCAGCCGGCTGGGGCTGGTCATACATGGACGATACAGGCGGTATGTACGGTGCCATGTATGCTTTGAGTGCCATATACCATCGTAAGATGACTGGGCAAGGCCAACACGTGGACAAGTCCCAATGGATCAGCGGCGTGGCCCTCAACGGGGCAGCATTCCTGGACATACAGGCCAACGGACGCTCCACCATACGCGAAGGTTACCCCGCGGGCAACCGAACCCACTGGCCCAACACCCCCCTGGTGAGTAACTACCGTGGTCGGACAGTAGCACCCCACAACGCATACAGGACCAGTCCTGGCGAGTACAACGACTGGTGCACCATAGCCTGCTTCTCAGACGAGGAGTGGCAAAAGTTGACGGGAATCATGGCCTCACCAGCCTGGGCAACCGATGAGAAGTTCACAACCCTGGCAGGCCGTCTGGAGCATCAAGAAGAGATGGATCAGGGGATAGAAGTATGGACGAAGACCCTTGGCAAGTACGAGATCATGGAACTGTGCCAGGCAGCGGGAGTACGCTCAATGCCAGTGCAGAGCAGTGAGAACAGGGTGGACAACGACCCACAGTTGCAGCATCGAGAGATGTACATGGAAATGGAACATCTGGCTATGGGCAACTGGAGACTCCAAAATGCTCCCTTCAAGATGTCAGAGACTCCCGCGTTCAACAGTCGGCCCGGGTCGCTGATAGGCCAGCACAACCGCGAGGTGTTCGAAGGGCTGTTGGGCATCGACCACGATGAGTTGGTGGCAGGCTTCGAGGATGGCACCTTCTGGCCCAAAGAGTTAGACAGAAGCTCCTATCCGTACCTCCAAGGGATGATAGAGGATGCATCGCCCATACAGTGGACCGGCATCGGGACTGCGACGGACGGCAGGCCAGTATCAACAAACCCTCAGGGTGCAACACCAGCCGGCCCATTCGCCGGAATCCGTATCCTTGAGCTTGCTGACGAGAAGGGTCAGTGGGCTGGCAAGCTGATGGGCGATTTGGGGGCGGACGTCATCAAGATAGAGCCTCCCGGTGGTGAAACGGCCAGGACGGTTGGGCCGTTCTACCAGGACGTTCCCAATAGGGAACGGAGTCTATCCTTCTGGAATTACAACACATCCAAACGTGGTATCACTCTTGACCTGGAGACGGAAGACGGACGACAGTTGTTCAGACGGATGGCTGAGAAGGCAGACGTAATACTGGAGACATTCAAGCCAGGTTACATGTCCTCATTGGGACTGGGATATGAGGACATGAAAGAAACCAACCCCGGCCTCATCATGTGCTCACTCACCGACTTTGGTCAGACAGGCCCCTGGAAGAACTACCTGACCAGCGACCTTCTTCACCTTGCAGCAGGCGGGCAGATGGCCAAGTGCGGATATGACGACGATGACGTACCCAACGCGCCGCCGATTGCGCCCGGCGGAGGTCAGGCGTGGCATATTGGGAGTCACTTCGCATGCATTGCCATCATGGCAGCCCTGAACCACCGCGCTTCAAGCCAAAATGGGCAGTACATAGATGCCTCGGTGCATGATGCATGTGCCCTCACCACAGAGATGCATGTGAACATATATATCTACACCGGCAAGGTGGCACTTCGCGGGACTGGACGCGGCGGAGGGATAAACCCTGGCCCAAAGGCCCAGTTCCTCTGCAAAGACGGCAAGTATGTCAACGCCGGCATCCTGAACCGTCTGAGCCCAGCTCAGTTGCGTGTGCTGGCAGAGTGGATGGGCGGATATGGGCTTGCAGATGATCTGTCAGATGAAAAATACAACGATCCAGCGGTGATTGCCGAAAACCGGTCGCACATCTACCAGCAAACATCCAACTTTTTCGTCAACATCACCAGAGATGAAGCTTACCACGGCGGGCAAAAGCGAGGTTTCAACATGGGGGCAATTCGGGCTCCCGATGAGGTTATGCAGGACCCCCATCTGGAAGACAGAGGGTTCTGGGCAGAGGTGGAGTATCCTGAGATAGGCAAGACGTTCCGTCACCCAGGACCAGCTGGTATCTTCAACGATTCTCCTTGGCAAATCTCACGGCGTGCTCCACTCATCGGAGAGCACAATGAGGAGATATTGTGTGGGGAGATGAACCTCTCACGGGTGGAGTTGGCTATTCTGGCCGAGGGAGGGACTGTGTAGCCACAGCCCATTAGCAGAGTATCGTCAAAGAAAACACCTGCTGTCGGCCCTCTCTCAACCTTTGAGGGAGGGCCGATCCATATCGGAAAGACCGCTTATTCCCGTTGGAATGATATTCGATAAGAGAATCGGCACGTCCACTTACTATCTCAGGCCCCTACACCACTCAGAGAGACTCCCTATGCCCGACTTGCCAACTGTGGTGGAGTCGCCATGAATGCTGCTATGGCGCACGTCACAGGTAGGGTCAAGAATATCAATACGGCCAACGTGTAGCTGCTGGAGATATCGAAAAGGAAACCGAATGGTAGAGGGCCAAGGGCCGCTGCAGCCACCATCCCAGATGTGACCACCCCCCGTATAGACCCCAGGTGCTTGCGTCCATAGTAGTTGGGCCAGATGACCGCTGAGGTGGTCATCATGATGCCGCCGCCAAGTCCAAGTGAGACTCCGTAGACGATGGCCTGCCACGAATGCGCCATCACAAGAGTAAGCAGCATGGAGAAGATTAGGATTAACGGCCCCCCGGCCAGTACGAACCTGTTTGGAAATCTGTCGCACAGAAATCCCGCCAGAAACGTTCCCGCCAAGGCTCCCGGTGCGATTACACTTAGCGCAGAAGCCGCCACCACCGCATCTAGACCGCGGCTGTCCATCACTGACACATGATGGAACACCAGCGCCGTCCCAATCAGCGACTGGGAAGACCCTGCGAGTATCAGTAACCAGAACGCTCGTGTCTTAAGTGCTTCCGGAACTGTGAAATTGATTTCCCGCGCTACGGGTGAGGCCGACTGTTGCTCGGGAGGCGCGTCGTCTCCGTCCGGAAGAAGGCCCACCGATTCTGGACTTCTACGGACCAGTAGAATCGCAGGTACCAACAGCAATCCCCAGACAATAAACGCCAGAGCTACCCACGCACTGCGCCAGCCAAAGGCAGAGATAAGAACGTGAATCAGCGGAGGAAATGCAGCCTGACTGGCCACACCTCCCAGGGTGTTTAGCGCCATGACCCTACCTCTAAGGCGCACGAACCAAAAAGCGATTACGGTGGTAGGAATGAGCGTTAGAGAACCTTGGCCCAGAGTGCGGATGGCAGCAAACCCCACGTAAAGATGCCATTGCTGAGATGCATTGCTCATAAATATCAGAGCAATACCAAATAGAGCGACAACAACAGGCAGCATGACCCTCGCACCGTACCTGTCGAGAAGACGACCCACCAGAAACATGGTGGCAGCCGCCGTTAATGAACCTGCAGTGTACAGCCCAGATACCGTGGTCCTAGACCAGCCGAGTTCATCGATTATTGGGTTCACGAAAAGCGAGACCGTGTAGGTCTGCCCCGGACCGGACGCGAACATGCCCATCCCGGCAACTCCCAGCATTACCCATCCATAGAAAAATGGGAACCGAGCCGTCCAGGACCCAGAGGTTTTTTGCTGGACTCCGAATGACATCTTTTGATTATATATTTGCTTGACCTGTCAGGGAAGTCCTTTGTACACTTTGCCAATCTAATACCACGGGTATGCCCTGAGAACTTGGATGCTCCAACATTGGTCTGGGCTGTTATTATTCAGGATAACATGGTAAATTTAGCCGTATATCAGACACAACTGATTTGGTTGACTGCAAACAAAGAAAACATAGCTTCCTTTCACCCTCAGCCCGTTGGACATTTCTTGGGAAACTCACGACCGTATATCGACAACGGCCTGCCATATATACTCATATATCGGATGCCTTGAGCATCCGGTCGAGGGACACAACAATGTCTACCGGCGATGTATTAGACAACATAGAATTCGACAGGAGCGTCATAGGTGTCGACGTGCCCGTTGGCTCCCATAAAGTAACCAAAAGGGAAATAGTGGCCTACGCAGAAGCAATGGGCGAAACCAACCCGCTCTATCTAGATGAGGAGGCTGCTAAGAACGGCCCCTATGGTACCATCATAGCCCCGCCCGGTTTCTACCACTCAATCCGTCTCAAACAGATGCCCGACATCAAGTTGAAGTTTGGAGACCGCAACTCTGGCTTCATAGGCGGACAGAGCATCGAATACTTCGAACCAGTACGGGCAGGGGACACCATCTCCGCAACGGCCCAGGTGGCAAACGTTTACGCCAAAACCGGCAGAACCGGGACACTTGTCTTCATAGTCCGCCGCACGACCTACAGCAACCAGCACGGACGCACTGTCATGATTGTAGACGGTTCAACCGTACGCCGGGGGACGGTGAAATGAATCAACCATATTTTGAAGATGTGGAGCCAGGAGACGAGATTGGCCCACTGATAAAGCAACCAAGCAGGGAAGAGGTAACCGCCTTTGCCAAAGTATCTCGGCTGGGCGGACGTTTCACCAGCGATGAGGCAGCCCATGGTGAGGGATACGATACCTGGATATTATCCGCCTGGCAGAGTATGGGTTACCTGGCACAAGTCATAACCAACTGGATGGGGCAGGACGGTTCACTCTCAAAATTTCAAGTCTTCTTCCGACGCGTTGTGGGCCCCGGCGACCTTCTGGAATGCCACGCCATAGTTACGGACAAGATAACTAGCGACGGTCATAACAGAGTCGTAATGGACGCCTTTATGGAAAACCAGAAAGGGGAGCATCTCATCCAGGGTACCGCTGAGGTGGTGCTGCCATCCAGGACAAGCAGTACAGACCCTGAAGCCTGTAGAGAGTGACATGTGGTGATATCTGCGCTCCACAGTGCCCTTTGATGATCCAAAACATACGAATAGAGTTCATACAAGAGGATTGAGGCATGCGTTTTGTAAAAGGCATAGGCGAACTAAAAGCCACCCGAATTCCGCCTCACTTCCAATTACCAAGTAACCCCGTAATCATATAGCGTCTGATCTTCCACGAGCCACATGTATAGGTCACCACACGCGTACATATACATGAGCATTATCATTGGAAAGGCCAGATAAGATGACTCATCATACCCTAGTTCGTGGCCTATCTGGTGCTGAGGGCATTCTACGGTGGTTGAGAGAAACATCCAATGTAAAGGGAAGACTACCACAGCCAGAGCCTCTGTGAGGGTGGCTTTGATAAATAGACGACCAACAGAATCGGTTATCGAACGGTAGCCACCTGCTATTTGAACTTACGTCAGGTGACTCATTCTCCGCTTTTAATGTGACTCACGCTCACATAAACCTGGTTTATCGCAGGCGTATGTACTTGAAGGACTCGGCATAACTCAATGCGTGAGCCGATCCCACCTCTGCCGATCGCTCCTTGATCCGTTTCTCCATGCCATCTAGCCGCTCCTGGTCTTCTCCCACCTGTGACTTGTGTTCACGCAACGCAGCAACTTTTACGTCTATTGTGTCGGCAATATCCACCCATACGGTAGCGTTGGATCCCTGCGCACCTAGGTATATTTCCAAGATCTTGTGGGGCATGAGTCCTTCTTCGGTAACAAGCTCAGGGAACATGTGGTAGTCACGCGCCGAAGGGAAGACGGCATCCAGTGCAGTGTCTCCAGCCGCACGATGGTCCGGGTGATTGATGTAGCTATCACTGTAGCGGTTGGTTGGGTCCTGACACACCAGCACATCTGGCTTTAAACGACGAATCTGGCGAACCATGTCTTTGCGTAGCTCAATGGTGTTCTGAAGCATACCGTCGGGATAGCGTAGAAATACCACGTCCTTGGCACCAACAACCGCGGCCGCAGCACGTTGCTCTTTCTCGCGGGTGACCGCCAGATCTTCCGGCTTGATATCAGGGTCGGAAGTCCCCTTATCTCCACTGGTGCAGAGGACGTAATAGACTTCGCTGCCCTCGCGCGCCCACTTTGCCAACGTGCCAGAGGCCATGAAGTCTGCATCATCCGGGTGAGCCACAATAACCATGACTCGCTTTGAATTTTCGTTGGTAGATTCAACCATTGCTGTTCCCTCCTCTAGTCTTAGCCTAACCTAGCTTACATGAAAATATTACGCCAGTAGTGTACATAAACGATAGGCTCGTGACGTACTCTAGCCACGAGTAATCATGGCGTTGATCTCGGAATGGAAGATGTCCGTTCCGTTTCTTTTTATTTGGCCGTCTTGAGAAACTTGAATATCCCCCGTATCAGCCAGCAACTCAAGATGACTGACAACCTCTGAAACGGCTGCAAAGAACCCACCGCCTGTGAGTTTCCGTGGAGGGAATAGCTCTTCCGTTACTTTTACTGGTGTGTCCGCCCCCTCACCCATGACCTCCATGACCTGCTCCAACCGCCGCACGTGGTGCCGCACGATTTCACGACCTCTCTGAAGGTTGCGAATGTTGAAACGGCCGTGGTTAAAAAGCCTGTGTGCGGGGAACAACGTAGTATGGTAGTCAAGGCTCAGTGCCTTGCCAAGAGACTTCAGGTAGCGGGCTAGTCCGTAGTGTTCGCCTGCCTCCTGGTGTTCCGGGGCTATTATCAGACCCAGCATGGCCTCAGGGTAGGTACGTTTTATCGTTGGGTGGGGAGTTATCTGCGGCAAAATGTGGTCGCCGGTGAACATGGCTCCATTCATTGTGATGCATATCTCGTCTACGGCATGGCCCGGTGTGTACAGGAACCGCAGATCACCTAGCTCTTCACCATCGCTAATAGCATGGATGGGCAGTTTCTCCTCAAGGATGTTGCGATGTCCCGCTATGTAACCGCTGTAATGGTCACGCCAAGGCGAGTCATCAGATGGAACCGCACGGCTCCTAAACGACTCCTCTTCGCGTCTCCTCACCTCGAATATAGACCTGTGCAGGGCTGATTCCTTATCAAGACCAGTACGTGCGTACTCGTAGGGAAGAAAGTGGAAATACAACTCATGTGCCCATAGCTCCGCGCCGCTAGCCTTTACCAGGTCGTAAACATTGCCATCGTGGTCCTGATGGCCGTGGGTGATGATGACGCGTTTGAGGTCCACCAGCTTTCTGCCAAGTACCTTCAGCCCGTCCTCTAGGGCATTTAGAGCGCCCCTTGGGCCGGCGTCCACAAGCGTCAATCCCTCGCAGTCAACAAGGTACGCCCAAGTAGGGCCAGTCCTTGTCGGGAACTGATGGGGCAGGGCAATGGCGCTGACCTCTCTACCTCCCAAGAGGGTAAAACGGATAACCATGCCATACCCGCTCTTATCTCCCTCTCTGACAACCTCCATGCCTTCAAGATGTGGGTTTGTGGACCCATTCCAGGATGTGGAAGCGGTCTCATTAGCCAAATTACAGTCCTCGCTTTGCTTTGCTTCGCAGAACAACGGGATTGGGGTGAGCGGAGGGATTCGAACCCTCGATCTCCAGGGCCACAACCTGGCGCCTTAGACCAAACTTGGCCACGCCCACCACAGTGATGGCCAACAGACGAGGGAAATTCTAGCATCTCCTAGGTGGCAGGGCAAGGAGAATTTCTTGTATCGATTTACCAACTGGTCTTGTTCTTAAAACTATGATACATAACATTCCATATATCGATGTAAGACTTCGAAGCCGCTTTGCGTTTAGCTTTGCGTCAGTCCAGTCAGGCTGCTTTAACCCTCCGCCAAGGCCATGGCTAGATTAACAAGGGACCGAACCGGTACACCAGTGGCCCCCTTGAT
>CAUZOU010000048.1:0-7749 GCA_963581795.1 Dehalococcoidia bacterium
CCTGAGCTTTTCAGCAGCCTACTTACACCATCTCTTCAAGGCAAAGGAACTTCTGGCCTACCGACTTGCGAGCATTCACAACTTGAGATTTGTAATACGACTGATGGAAGAAGCCCGCCGCGCCATTGAATGTGGAACGTTCGATGCATTCAGGAATCGCTTTTTAAGCGAATACAGAATCACCAATGAAAACGTGAGACGTTCGCAAAAAGAGAAATGGTTCCAGCGAAGGTGAACCCAACGCAAGAGCCAGCTGACACAGGCTCTTGGATTTTTCCGTTACCAGGCTCCACCTGCTACTGCGGGCACAATGCTTATCTCATCCCCTGTCTTGATGCCTGTCTCCAGACCCTCCAAGAAGCGCACATCTTCACCATTGATGTAGATATTCACAAAATGTCGTAGATCCCCCGCCTCATCGCACAGACGCTCCCTGATGCCTGGATACTGGCTCTCCAGTGAATCTATAATCTGAACCAGATTGTCCCCGTCTACCGAGGCTTTATCCTGACCATTTGTTACCCGACGTAATGGGGTAGGAATTCTAACCACTACACTCATTTCGTGAACCTCCTGGACCTTTTAGTATTTCGGTTGTGTATTATAACCTTTTTGCTCCACAAGCACTGACCGCAGTGCGGGTATCCTTCAGATACCATTAATGTTCAACCACATCTCCATCCACTGGGTCTACCCTAACGCCTAGAGAGGTGACCCAATCCAGTCCTCTCTGTATCTCATCTTCCTCACCTTCAAGCTCCAGAATAACCCAACCCATGTCTTCCCTCACGTCCGCCCTGCGAATGTTTGTAATCAACTGAAACGTGCGTCCCAGGTCAAAAATCACAGGCTGTGTGATAAGGCCTGTCGGGAATGTGAATCTAGTACGTCGCTTCGGCATTGTCTGCCCCTTCCATGAACAAGTTATGGACAAGCTAGGGAATTATAATCCGCTTATGGCCTGACGCTTACAGCTTCTTCAAAGGCGGCAAATGTGGGCTTTATTAGGATCGGCCTGGCCACATCTTCAATCACCTCTTGAGTCTTGTAGCCGTTCCCTGTAATGAAAGCGACCGTTGTTTCCCCCGGCTTTATCTGCCCCGTTTTGGCAAGATGTTTCAGGGTTGCCACCACCACTCCACCTGCCGGCTCAGTAAATATCCCTTCCATCTCGGCAAGGTCCTTAATGCCCTGCACCACATCCTCTTCCGGGACGGCATAAGCAGAGCCTTTGGTTTCCTCCAAAACTTTGAGGGCATAGTATCCATCTGCGGGATTGCCTATAGCAAGAGACTTGGCAATGGTATTCGGTTTCACTGGCCTGATCGCAAAGTCGTTACCGTCAAATGCAGTCACAATTGGAGAACATCCCTGCGCCTGACCCAGAAACATCCGCGTGCTTACAGAGTCAATGAGGCCAATGGACGAGAACTCGTTTAGGCCCTTCCATATTTTGGTGAATAGAGACCCAGACGCCCCAGGCACGATACAGTTGTCAGGAGCCTTCCATCCCAACTGTTCCGCCACCTCAAACCCAAGGGTCTTGCTCCCTTCGGCGTAGTACGGCCTCATATTAATGTTGACGAAGGCCCAGTTGTAGTTATCGGAAAGCTCACTGCACAGACGATTCACATCGTCATAGCTGCCGTCCACAGCTATCAAGTTGGAGCCGTACACCGCTGCCCCCAGTATCTTGCCACGCTCCAAGTCGGATGGGATAAAGACGAATGCCCTCATTCCAGCCCTAGCAGCATGCGCAGCTACGCTGCCAGCCAAGTTACCGGTAGACGCGCACGCAAGGGTATCGAATCCAAATTCAAGCGCCTTGGTACTGGCTATAGCTACGACACGATCCTTGAATGAAAAAGAGGGGTTTACCGAGTCGTTCTTGATATATAACTCATCCAAACCAAGAGATTTAGCCAAGTTCTTGGCTTTTATCAGAGGAGTGAAGCCGGCATTGATGTCCACCGCATTATCGACATCCGCTGGAAGCAGGTCATGATAACGCCACAGGGTATGAGGTCCATGAGCTATTTTCTCACGACTGATCACCTTGGATATGGCATCATAGTCGTAGGTTACCTCAAGAGGGCCAAAACAGAAGTCACAAACGTTGAGAGGCTCCGCGGGATATTCGCGGCCGCACTCCTTACAAAACAAGCCTTTTATGTAACTCACCTATTTAGTCCTCCACTAGCCACTATATAGTCAGTACGCAAAAGAGGCCGGCCCAATAAGGACAGGCCTCCCTTAACTTCTAACTCTGAATGTGCCTAACAGAGTCTGATGGTACTTCAGAGCAAATGTGTTGTCAAGCTGAGACAGCCCATAATCACCCCTGAGGATGCCAATTTGTACATGATAAAACAGTCATTTCTTGCAACGCCCAGTGGCCTAACCTATAATCGTATTTACTCAGGTGTAGAAAATGAGGAGAAGACTTGCTCAAATCCATTAACTGCGGAGCCTTGCGCAAAAAGGAACTCGGCCAGGAGGTAACCCTGGCGGGCTGGGTGCACCGACGCCGTGACCACGGCGGACTTATCTTCATTGACCTGAGAGACTGGACAGGCATTGTACAAGTGGTGTTCAATCCGGAGGTTGCACCACTGGCTCATAGCATGGCCCAGAGCTTACGTAGCGAATGGGTACTTCGTATCAAGGGAAGGGTAGACCCGCGCCCTGATGGCACGGTAAACACAAACATTCCCACTGGAGAGGTGGAGGTGATGAGCCTTGAGATGGAAGTTCTCAACCCATCCAAGACGCCTCCGTTCAGCGTGGAGGAAGGAGCGGCGGAGGCCGACGAACTCCTTCGGCTCAAATACCGCTACCTGGATCTGAGACGAGCATCGCTCAGAGACAATCTGGTCCTCAGGCATAGAGTGGTGAAGTTCATACGTGATTTCCTGAGCCAGCGTGAATTCATAGAGGTGGAGACACCCATACTCACCAAAAGCACCCCGGAAGGAGCCAGAGACTATCTTGTGGCGAGCAGGGTATATCCGGGGCATTTCTATGCCCTCCCCCAATCGCCACAACAGATGAAGCAACTATTGGTTATAGGAGGCATGGAACGGTATTTTCAGATTGCCCGTTGCTTCCGAGACGAAGACCTACGCGCCGACCGTCAACCGGAGTTCACCCAGCTAGACCTTGAGATGGCCTTTGTCGATGAGGAAGACATCCTGGGCTTGATGGAAGAGCTGTTCATAGACTTGATAGAGAGTATAGTCCCCAACAAAAGGCTGATAAGGCCGTTCCCTCGGCTTTCCTACGACGATGTCATGGCCCGCTTTGGCACTGACAAACCCGACCTCCGTTTCGGCATGGAGTTGGGGGATATCTCTGAGATTGCCTCGGAATCCCAGTTCCAGGTTCTTAGCAAGACCATTGAGTCAGGCGGTGTTGTGAAGGGACTAGTTGCATCCGGGTGTGCCGACTACACCAGGCGCCAGCTTGACGAACTAACGAGCTTCGCTCAGGAACGGGGAGCGTCTGGATTAATCTACATAGCGCTTGATGGAGACCCAAAGAGTTCTTTGGACGATCTGAAACAGGAAGATATACGGTCGGCGGTAGCCCGCCACCTCTCTCTGGAAGAGATCCGTAAAATGGCCTCCAGTCTCAGCGCAAAGCGAGGAGACTTGCTACTGTTGGTGGCAGGGACACCCAGGGTGGTCAACATAGTGCTGAGCCAGCTCCGCCACGAAATGGGCCGACGCCTGGGATTGGCCGACCCTGATCTACTAGCCTTCACCTTTATCCTGGATTTTCCTCTCTTGGAGTGGAAGCCTGAGGAGGGCAGGTGGGACTCCCCGCACAACCCATTTTCCTCCCCAAAAGACGACCATATCAGCCTTCTTGACACGTATCCGGGTAGCGCTTTGGCAAAGCAGTATGACCTGGTATGCAATGGAATGGAAATCGCCGGCGGTAGCGTACGAAATCATCAGAGAAACGCCCAGGAGAAGATATTCGAACTCCTTGGTCATACGAAAGAGGCAATGCAGGAACAGTTTGGGCAGATACTGGATGCCCTCGAATATGGGGCGCCTCCTCATGGCGGCTTTGCAAGTGGTATAGACCGTGTCGTCATGCTTGTGGCTGATCAGGAGAACATTCGCGAGGTGATAGCCTTCCCAAAGACCCAGAACGCGGCAGACCCACTCTTCGGAGCGCCGTCTCGCGTGGACGACGTCCAGCTCAGGGACCTCCACCTGCGTACAACAGGCGAGTAGCACTCGGACGATGACGATGACAGCTTCACAACTGGTCGTCGTATGTTTATAATTATAAGACAGAGCCGTGATAGGAGCGATTTTTGAAAGTAACCCAAGGTGAACAAGAACAGAGTCAGCTAGTCCTGAGCATAGAGGTGGAGCCTCCAGAACTGGAGGAGCATCTAAACAGGGTTTATCAAAGGGCTGTACAGCGTGTTAATATCCCTGGCTTCCGCAGAGGCAAGGCTCCTCGGTCCGTGGTCGAGCGAGAGTTGGGACGGGATGCCATGGTAGAGGATGCCCTTGAGACACTTCTGCCCCAGTTGACCTCCAAGGCCATCGAAGAGCAGGGCTTGGACGCAGTGACTGCTCCCCAGGTCAAAGTGACCCAGTACGAGCCCCTGACAATAGAGGCTATCGTGGCCGTGAGACCGATTGTCGAGCTTGGCGACTACCACCAGTACCGCCTAGAGGCTGAATCCATAGATGTGACTGAAGAGGCAATTGATGAAGTGGTTGAGTCCTTGCGTCGTGATGCAGCCACATGGGACCCAGTGGAACGCCCAGTCGCTATGGGAGATATGATCACCATGCAGGTGAAAGGCCAAGTCGAAGAGGACGTAATAATAGAAGACGAAAGCGTCGACTATATTCTTTCGGCTGAATCCATCAACCCCATGCCAGGATTCGCGGATCAGCTGGTTGGTGCCAATAGGGACGAATTGAGAGAGTTTTCACTTCCCTTTCCAGAAGATTACCCACAGACAAATTTGGCAGGAAAAGATTGCAATTTCACGCTTAAAGTACAAGAGGTGAAGGAGCAAACCCTGCCTGAACTCGATAACGAGTTCGTAAAAAGCCTGAAGATAGAGGTAGAGACACCTGCTGCTCTCAGGGAAAAACTCAAAGAGGATATGCTCAAACACAATCAGACAATTGCTGACCAGCACTATCAGGAGTTGGCCGTCCAGGCCTTGGTGGAAGAGGCAAACGTGGAGCTGCCTCCATTGATGGTGGACCATGAAGTAGAGCACATACTATCGGAACAGGCCGAGGCCATGCAAAGACAGCAGGTAAGAATGGAAGACTATCTGAGCACAGTCGGTAAGAGTATCGAGCAGCTTCAGGAAGAGGTTCGTCCAGCAGCTGTTGAGCGCATCACCAGTAGCCTGGTCATGAGCGCGCTAAGAGAAAAGGAAGGCATTGAGGTAACGCCAGAGGAGATTGAGGAAGAGTTGACAGCCATGGCAGACGCCTCCCAATCCGAAGGCGCATCCTTGAGGCAACTCCTGGACACTGAGAATGGAAGAACTTCCATCAACAGCATACTGCTCAACCGTAAGACTCTGGGACTGCTCACCAGCATTGCCAAGGGAGAGCTTATCGCTGAGGCCTCCACAACTGCAGAGTCAACTACTGAAGTCGAAGAAGAACAAGGCGAAACAGAAGAAGGAGCAAAAGATGCTTGAACGTCCTGAGAACATCGTGCCAATGGTCATTGAGACAGGAGCCCGCGGGGAGAGAGCCTTTGACATATACTCCCTCTTGCTTCGAGAAAGGATCATCTTCCTGGGAACGCCCATTGGTGACCAGGTAGCCAACCTGATAGTAGCTCAGTTGCTGTTCCTTGAGAGGGAAGACCCTGACAAGGACATCAGCCTCTACATTAACTCCCCCGGAGGAGTCATCAGCTCAGGACTGGCCATCTACGACACCATGCAATTGATAAAGCCAGACGTGTCCACCATATGTGTGGGCCTAGCAGCCAGCATGGGCACAGTGCTCCTTTGCGCCGGTGCCCATGGCAAGAGGTACGCCCTACCCAACTCAACCATCCATATGCATCAGCCCATGGGAGGAGCACAGGGACAGGCAACTGACATAGAGATTGCCGCCAGAGAGATTCTGCGCATGCAGGACATGATTCGCCAAATCATATCAGGGCACACCGGACAGGCCTATGACAGGGTCGCCAGGGACACTGACAGGGACTACTATCTGAACGCAGACCAGGCACTTGAGTACGGCATTGTGGACGAAGTCCTTGCCAAGGCACAGATAGACGAAGCCGTTAAGACTGCATAGCAATACCACCGAGCAATAAATGCCTGAACACAATGGAAACCTACCCAAGGTGACTTGCTCTTTCTGCAAAAAAGAGCAGAGCCAGGTGAAACGCCTTATAGGCGGCCCCGGGCGGACGTTCATATGCGATCAGTGCGTTATTCTTTGCCAGCAAATCATAGACGAGGAGGCTCCTGCGGTAGCCGCTGGGCCTCCTCCAAAGCCGCCCAGCCTGCACCCAAAAACCATCTTCGAGAAACTGGATGAGTACGTTATTGGCCAGGAGCAGGCCAAGAAAGTCTTAGCCGTTGCGATATACAACCACTACAAGCGAATCTGGTCCGGCTATTCAGACGACAGTGAAGTTGAACTTCAAAAGACCAACATCCTGCTGGCAGGTCCCACTGGCTGCGGCAAAACCCTCTTGGCGCAAACGTTGGCACGAATACTGGATGTCCCCTTCTGCATTGTCGACGCCACATCGGTAACCGAGGCAGGATACGTTGGAGAGGACGTTGAGAACATACTACTGAGGCTCATTCAAGCCGCGGATTACGACATAGCAAGGGCCGAGCAAGGTATTGTTTATATCGACGAAATAGACAAGATCGGACGCAAGAGCGCCAACCCATCCATAACACGTGACGTTTCCGGTGAAGGGGTGCAACAAGCCCTTCTGAAGATAATAGAGGGTTTCACCGCCAGCGTACCTCCACAGGGAGGAAGGAAGCACCCGCATCAGGAACTGCTTCAGATAAAGACCGACAATATTCTGTTCATCTGCGGTGGCGCATTCGAGGGACTGGACCGCATAGTAGCCGGGCGAATGTCCAAAGAGCACCAGGGCATCGGGTTCAAGTCCAAGCTGGCCCCAGAAAAGAACGTCACACCGGAAAACGTTCTGAAAGACCTCATACCGGAGGATCTTCTAGCATACGGGTTCATTCCAGAGTTTGTAGGACGACTTCCATTGGTTGTAAGCCTTGACTATCTTGATAAGGACTCTCTGGTACGCATACTCACGGAACCCAAGAATGCCGTCGTGAAGCAGTACCAGCGGTTGTTCAGCCTGGACCACGTGGACCTCACCTTCAGCAGCGATGCCCTAGAAGCAACAGCGGAAGATGCCATTCAAAAGAAGACTGGCGCACGGGGCCTGAGATCGATTATAGAGCAGACACTTCTGGATGTGATGTACGAACTGCCTTCCATGACGGGAGTGAGCCGTTGCAACATCGACGCCGAGACCATTCGTGGTCAAAAGCCGCCTCTATTGCTTTCCGACTGCGGAACTCCCGTGAGCTTGGAAGCCACCGATAAGAAGACCGCTTAGGAAGACCGCTTAGGCAGATGTGGCACAGGCCCTGAACCCGTTGGCCATTCGCCTACAACGCCTTCTCGATGACCTCGCTGAGGTTCAGCCCGTCGATGGGGTTGCCATTGCCATCCAATGGCCGAT
>CAUZOU010000049.1:0-7564 GCA_963581795.1 Dehalococcoidia bacterium
GGCCGACAATATCCCCAGCGTGCAAAATGAGGTCAACTCCACGAAATGCAGAGACCACTTCAGGCCATGGTTCGCGTATGGAGGACGGCAGGTGGGTGTCGGCAATAAGCCCTATTCGCATGGATAATCCAGCCGTGTCAGTCAATGATGTTTGTCGACGTGGTTTTGAACGGAAACTAGGCTGGTTTATATCCTTCGGTTGCCAGTCGCTCCAGTGTGTCGCCCACCTTTTCCACCTCACTGGACGTGTTGAAAAAGTGGGTGCTGAAGCGAACGCCGTCCGGGCCGTGTACTGTTCTGCCGACGATGCCGAAGCGCTCCTGTAGGGTGGTAAACAACTCTTCAGGAGGCCAGCCGTCAAGGCCGACTGTAACAAGACCGCAGGCGGACTCCGGCAATGTGGGGCTCAGAAGATTGCAATTGGCGGTGGCAGAGACACGTTCTCGCAGGATATCCGCAAGGCTCATGGCGCGTTGCTCTATCTTGCCAATGCCGATCTCAGAGGCGATGCGGATACTTTCGGAGAACCCGGCTGCCAGTCCAGGACTCTGGGATACAAGTGCAAAACGCGCCAGATGACGTCGTTGAGTCACCTCACGGCCTGTCTCAAGAGCGTTGGTGGAAAATAGAGGCTCCAGCATATCCCGCCGATCAGGGCGGACGTATAGCGCACCGGTTCCCACTGGCCCCATCAGCCACTTCTGGCCAGACAGGGCGTAGAAGTCGCACCCAAGGTCATCGACATTCACATCCACCTGCCCAAAGCTCTGAGCGCCGTCTACGAGTACAGGTATGCCCATTTCGTGAGCCATGCTGGATATTTCCTTGATAGGAATTCGCAGTCCGCAGGTGTACTGGATGTGGCTGAGGGCCACCAGCTTGGTACGCTCGGTCACGGCAGATTTCACAAGACTGAGAATCTCAGACTGTTGGGATAGCGCGGGAATAGTTACGGAGTTCACCTTGACTCCCATACGCTGTGCTAGAACATCGGCTGGTGAAGTCAGAGCGGGGTGCTCAAGGTCACATATCAGAAGCTCATCCCCCGGATTCCAGTCCATGCCGTAGAGAACAACGTTCACTCCCTCCCTGGTGCTGTGTGTGAGGGTCACGTCATCTTCCGAGGCTTTGAGCATGGATGCTACGGCAACGCGGGCTTCGTTGTTGGCATCATGTCCGATGGCCACACCTCTGGCACTGGCAGGCCCCACTGCGGACTCCTGCTCCAGAGTCTCCGCGATGCGGCGGAGAACCTGAGTAGTCGTAGGCCCAGCCCAACCTGTGTTCATGTATATGAGATCACGGGTAACAGGAAGGAGTTCTCTAAGCTGGTCTGTATTCATATTTTCTGTCCATTCTATAAATGTTGTGGAGCGAGTGTAAACCGATTTCGGTCATTCTACCACGGAGTCTTTTCTAAGACTACGTGGTAGCTATCAATGATTGCTGGCTTTGCGGATTACCGTTACACTCGGTCTTGTGGGATTTGGCTTCGGGCACTGCCGAAAACTGCAGGCAAGAAGTCTGCCTCAGAGAGTTTATGTTTAGATGGATCATTCTGGAATGGGCAATATGGACGGTCACGGGGGAGGTCGCAGCGATTTTCCCAAGCTGACTGTGCCAATCACGACTGCCACAGTGCGACGGGTACTCCGCTACTTCCTGCCATACAAGGTCAAGGCAGGCTTAATACTGCTGTGGATTCTGGCTGCCGCTATCATTGGCCTTGTGCCTCCGCTGCTAATCCGTAGTTTAATAGACCGTGCGATACCTGAGAGGGATATGTCCTTGCTCAGTATACTGTCTGTTGGAATGGTGGTTGCCTCCCTGGTCACTGGGTTCATTGGCGTTGCGCAGAACTACCTGAGCAACCTGATAGGCCAGGGAGTGATGTACGACATGAGGAACCATCTCTATAGGCACCTTCAGAGTTTGCACCTTGGCTTCTTTATCAGCGTACGCACCGGCGAAACCATCTCGCGTTTGAACAGCGATGTAGCTGGTATACAGAACGTGGTGACTGGCACTCTGGTTAGCATTGTCGCCAACGTCGCGATTCTTGGCACCACACTTGGCATGATATTCTGGCTGAGTTGGCCTCTGGCCATCGTTTCCGTGCTCATATTGCCATTGTTCATCATTCCAACCCGCAGAGTAGGGCGGATCCGACAGGACCTGACACGCAGTATCCAGGAACAGCGTGCAGACCTGACCAACATTCTTCAGGAGACCCTCAGCGTGGGAGGGTACATCCTCATGAAGATTTTCGGTCAGGAGCAAGAGGAGCGAGAGAAGTTCAGAAGGAAAAACTGGGAGATCATGAGACTCCAGATACGCCAGGCTCTGGTGGGGCGGTGGTACTTCATGATCATGGGTCTCTTTGGCACGCTTGGGCCTGCGCTTGTCTACTGGATGGGAGGATGGCTGGTGTTGCGGGACTCCATGACAGTCGGCACTGTGGTTGCCTTTGTGGCCTACCTGAGTCGGCTGTATGGGCCTGCTTCTTCACTGGCTAGCGTTCACGTTGATGTCACAGCGTCTTTGGCGCTCTTCGAACGTATCTTTCAGTACATTGACTTGGATACTGATATAGCCGATGCCCCGGACGCAGACGTATTGTCGAGGGTGAATGGTAAGGTGGAATTCCAGGATGTCTCGTTCCACTACCGGGAGGGGCGTCCTGTCCTGGAGGATGTATCCTTTATAGTGGAGCCAGGGCAGACCGTGGCCCTTGTGGGGCCAAGCGGAGCTGGTAAGACCACCATTACATATCTGGTACCGCGCTTCTATGATCCTACCTCTGGACGCGTTCTTTTGGACGATCAGGATGTCAGGCAGATAACCCTTCCGTCTTTGAGGGAGCAGATAGGTATGGTGACACAGGACACATTTGTGTATCACGAATCTGTGAGGCACAACCTCCTGTACGCTCGTCCGGACGCAGGCGATGAAGAGTTGGAGCAGGCGTGCCGCGACGCTCAACTCTACGATACCATTATGAATATGCCCTGGGGGTTCGACACCATAGTTGGTGAGCGTGGTTACCGCCTGTCCGGAGGTGAAAGGCAGAGACTAGCCATTGCCAGGGTAATCCTTGAGGACTCACGCATCATCGTTTTGGATGAGGCTACTTCCTCCCTCGACTCGATCTCTGAGCGACTGATCCAGCGTGCACTGGAGCCTCTGCTGAAGGAACGGACAGCTCTGGTAAT
This sequence comes from Dehalococcoidia bacterium, assembly GCA_963581795.1. Taxonomy (GTDB): domain Bacteria; phylum Chloroflexota; class Dehalococcoidia; order Lucifugimonadales; family UBA2985; genus JASLXI01. The sequence continues at coordinate 3,213 of CAUZOU010000049.1, forward strand.
AGCGCATCGTCTTTCCACAATCCTCAAAGCCGACCAGATTTTGGTAATAGAAGGGGGCCGTATAGTGGAACGCGGGAAACACAACGATCTGCTGGCAAAAGGCAGCCTCTATTCCCAGCTTTACGAGGCCCAGTTCCGTGACCAGGAGCTTTCAGAGTCCTCTGATGAAGGCAGCTTGTCTGCCTCTCGTGAAGTGTAATGACGCGAGCGACCGAGTGACATGAAGACCTTTCTTTTCGTAATCACTATCCTAGCCATTGCGGGTGCGTTGACCGTTGCCTGCGGTGGATACGACTCTCAAACTCAGACAACGCTCATTGCTATACCTACAATAATCCCTGAGCCTACGCCTACAGTCACAGCCTCCCCTACTCCAGATCCTATAGATAATTTCGTGCCCTTAGATCCCGCAACTGGCATTGGCGATGCCCGTGAGGCTCTGATAGAGGGATATTTATTCCAACTGGAGTTAGCGAGCACGGATTCGGAGCGCGCCCACGGCCTCATGGACAGATTGAGCCTTCCTGAAGACGCGGCCATGGTCTTTGTGTACCAGAGTGAGGAGTACCGAAACTTCTGGATGAAAAATACCTTGATACCACTGGATATTCTCTTTCTTGATGCCGAGGGTGTTGTGGTGGATGTCCAGACGATGCAGTCTCAGATAGGGGTCTCAGACGGTGCTCTGAAGGTCTATGGTTCCGCTCTGCCTGCACGCTATGCCCTGGAAATGAACGCTGGTCTAGCGGAATCCATAGGAATTGCGCCTGGGACACAGGTCCTCTTCCGCTGAGTGCGAAGAAACGGCGTCTACTCTTTGTCCTGAGATGGCAGCCTGCCCAGCTTCTTTTCCACCCACGCTATCATCTCTCTTGTTTGCTCAATTATGTCCGGGCTCACTGATATGGAAGGTACTCACCACTGCACGAATTTTTCGGTGAAGTCGAGATAGAAGGACGGTGCTTGGTTATTCATCTATCCAACGCTGTATCTTGTGAATTAGAGCTATTGACCTGAGCCCACTCGGCTATGCAGCTCTTTCATAGCACGTCACCTGGATTCGTGAGCGCATTTGCTCATTGTTGCTGAGAGGTGCGCCTCCCTTTTTCAAAACTTTACAAAAACTGCTGACTCGTCTCCGATTGACACCGGAGAAATGGCAGTGCTATATTCCTGGCTAATAACCTGGGCTTTGACAGGCTGGGTGAACCGCATCGCTGATCATATACGGTGATGTGCATTTTGCTGGATACCAGGCAAAACCCGTATGGTGAGAGTCCTCTCTCGACCTAGAGATTAGAGAAGATTGGTTTCGCAATCGGAGCGATTCTCCGTTGCATTGATGGACTCTGATTCTAGATAAGCCTGTAGCCGGCTCTATCTGGCATGAAAACGAGATATAGGAGGAGAGCATGACCAAACCCCTGCCTTTGGAAGGCATACGCGTACTGGACTTTACGCACATCGTCGCAGGTCCTCAATGCACCCGTATTTTAGGAGACATGGGTGCCCAGGTAATCAAGGTGGAGCAGGGACAGGCCATGGACGTCACTAGGTCTGCGATGCTTGGTGGTATCGGCGGGATTCCCGGGCCAAACCGCAGCGGAATGTTCGAATATTTCAACCGCAGCAAACTTGGGATAACCGTGAACGCTCTGATGCCAGCAGGATTGGAACTCATAAAGCGCCTTGTTGGTGTTTCCGATATCGTCATCGAAAACTTCAGTTCTCGAGTGCTGGAGCGTTGGGGTCTGTCCTACGAGGAACAGCGAAAACTCAATTCGAAAGTCATATATGTCAGCATCACGGGGTTTGGCCACATTGGACGCTATCGTGACTACAGCACGTGGGGCCCCACAGCACAGGCACTGTCAGGCCTCACCTTCATGTCCGGACTGCCAGGAGAGCGGCCCGCTGGCTGGGGATACAGTTTCCTTGACCACACTGCGGGATATAATGCTGCAATTGCAACTCTGATGGCCATACACCACCGCAACCGTACAGGCGAAGGTCAGTGGCTGGATGTTTCTCAGGTGGAATCCGGCATGGTTCTCACCGGCCCTGCCATGTTGGACTATACTGTAAATGGGCGTCCATATCGCCGCGCCGGCAATCCGCCGGGCAACCGTTCCACACATCCGCGCGTGGCTCCTCACAACACATATCGCTGTGCAGGTGACGACGAGATTGTTAACGGCGAGCCGAGGCGGCGCTGGTGTGCCATATCCGTCTTCACGGAAGAGGATTGGGGGAATTTCTGCACTGCCATCGGTTCACCTGCCTGGACAAACGATCCAAAATTCGCATCAAACGCGGACCGTGTTGCCAATGAGGACGAGTTGGACCGTCTCATTGAGGAGTGGACCATCGATAAGATGCCACATGAGGTTATGTACCGCCTACAGAGTGTTGGTATTGCAGCCGGGGCCGTGCAGACGAATGAGGACAAGATTGTTCGAGACCCACAGCTCAGGTCAAGAGAGTTCATACAGAAGGTCGTTCATAGGGAGATAAACGAGCCCTTTGAGACGGACAGCCTTCCAATCAAGTTCTCCCACACGGAAGGTACCAAGATTCGCCAGGCATCTCCGCCGCTTGGTGCGGATAACGAGTACGTTCTTAAGGAAATACTGGGGATGAGTGATGAGGAGATAACCGATCTGGCTGAGCAGGCAGTATTCTAACTGCTTGTATTTTAGCTTTAGGACGTCTCGTAAACCGAAATACAGGAGTGTCGAATGACTATATCAAGCAATTCACAGGCACAGTCCATGGCTCTTGAAGATATGGTGGTCCTGGACTTGACCGATGAGAAGGGAATGTATGTGGGTAAGATGCTGGCCGATATGGGTGCCAGAGTCACCATTGTCGAGTCGCCTGAGGGTCATCCAGCCAGGCACATAGGCCCCTTCTACCAAGATAAGCCAGACCCCAATAATAGCCTGCTCTTCTGGTATAACAGCACAAATAAGGAGAGCATTACACTGGACATAACCACTGCAAAGGGTGCCCAACTCTTGAAGAAGATGGTGAAGACGGCTGACGTTGTTCTGGAGTCCTTCCAGCCTGGGTATCTGGACTCTCTGGGCCTTGGATATGAGACCCTCTCCGAGATTAACCCGCGGTTGATCATGACGTCTGTTACGTTGTTTGGTCAAACAGGGCCGTACCGCGATTTAAAGGGTTCTGATCTTGTGTCAATGGCAATGGGCGGGCCAATGGCAAGCTCAGGCTATGACCATCTACCTGACTCTCCTCCAATGCGGTGCGACGGTTGGATAGGATATGCGACGGGCTGTAATTTCGGTGTCATCGGCACAATGACAGCGGTTGTATACCGGGACATGACGGGTCAGGGCCAGTGGGTGGATGTCTCTATCCACGAATCACTCTCATGCACGACTGAAGCAGCGATGCCAAACTGGTTCTTCGACCGGAAGGTGCCGATAAGGCAGACAGGCCGTCATCATGGTTTGATCCCAACTCCGTCAACGCAGTATGTGAGCGCCGACGGCAAGCTGGTAAACGGCTTTGATATTCCTCCACGGTCATTGGACCGCTGGAATAGGTTGGTGGCATGGATGGACGAGAAAGGTATGGCCGAGGGACTTAAGGATGACAAATACCGTGAGCTTATCAGTCAGGGTGTGCGCAGCGGGCCTGAGATGGACTTCTTGAGGGATCGCATCACCGAATTTATAGCCAGCCAGACAGCCGATGATATATACCACGGTGGTCAGAAGATAAGGCTTGCGTGGGCTGTGATTCGCTCACCGGAGGAGAACCTGGACGATGAGCACTTCCGGGACGATAGAGGGTTTTTCCCGCACGTGGAGCACCCTGAACTTGGTAAGTCATTTGCTTATCCAGGGGCACCGGTCATATTCAGCCGAACACCGTGGCAAATGCGGCGCCGACCTCCACTGCTGGGTGAAGACAATGAGAAGTTCTTCTCAAAGGATATGGGTCTGAGCCAGGATGAGTTGGTGATTCTCAGAGAGAGCAGGGTAATATAACAGTAGACTGGCTCAGTTGTGAGGAAGAGTAGCACTAGGCCGGTTCATGCAGATTACAGGTAACTAAATAAGAGACCTCGGGGATTTCTCCGGGGTCTCTTATTTAGGTGATGCTCTTTCAGGCTAACGCTGCTGGGAGTCGTCCCATAGATAGGAGTCAGAGCCGTCCAGCCAGTCGGAACGGATTGGGCTGAAGGTATCTATCTCGTCGGTCTCCTCAAGGGCCTCGGCGCTGTGCTCCGCGTATGAGGGTATTGTGAGGGTTTCTCCCGAGCGCATCATTATGTCTTGGCCGTCGATAACAAATAGAAGGGCGCCGCTGATGACGTTGGTAAT
>CAUZOU010000050.1:0-7484 GCA_963581795.1 Dehalococcoidia bacterium
TGTGGTAAATGCTTAACGTCATATTGCTTTGCTTGCAGTGTCATACGTATTCCGTGCCGCTTGGACGAAACCGCATAAATAGAAAGCTTTAGTTGCAATTTAACTGCTTACGTGCCACAATTACGCCCAGATAATCTAGCAAGGAGGGACTGCTATGTGTGAGAGTTGCGGATGCGACGCAGATAACAAGCCCACGCCTACACCCCCATATCCCAAGCGTTAGGAATAGCCTCTCATCATTCGGCAAGAGCTTGTTTTAAACGAGGGGATTGTCGGGTATTCACCAAATGCCCAAGATGCGAACGCAGTGCAACCATGTGCACTGCGTTTGTTTGTGGGTTGTTTATGTAGATCGAGTTACGCCGATGCCTAGAGCACACCGTTCTCAGACAGAGCGGTCAGTTCTGCTTGAGACAGGTCTAACTCATCACAGAAAATCTCCTGGTTGTGCTCTCCAAGAAGAGGTGCGCGTCTGGCAATTTGCCAGGGTGATTCGCTCCAGATGGCAGAAGTGCCAGGATAAGTGAACGTCTCTCCCAGTTCAGGGTTGTCCACCCGTACCCAGAAGCCGCGGTCGTTCAACTGGCCGTCGTCCAGCAGTTCATCGTGCGTGCGGACTGCTCCCCAGGAAAAACCCAGTTCTTGAGCGCCACGGTACACCTCATCCCGTGTCATGTTGTTGATGAACTTGCGCACTGTTAGGCTAATGTGATCGGCCTGCTGCTGGATTACCGCCGTATCCTGGTATTTCTCGTCCATAAGGTCGTCGGCCATGTCGTATTTGTCCATCCATTCAGCCAGTGAACGAAGTTGCCTGGGTGGCAGTCTCATGGCGATTAGCTGGATGTTCACGTACTTGCCGTCTTTGCATAATGTCTGTGTTGGCGGTGTTGGGGCGACTCCGGCATGACGTCCTGTCTGACGGATCATTGTTTTCCCCGTATATATCCACGCAGACATGGCGCCCTCTGTGGTCAGGGCACATGACTCGTGAACTGACACGTCGATATACTGCCCCAAGCCTGAGTTAGCGCGGTGAATCAGTGCGGCTGTAATGGCCATACAGGCGTAGTGGCTGCCCATGTGCCAGGCCTGTCCCCCTCCTGGTGCGATGGGTGGAGCATCGGGTATATCGTCGTAACCGCAAGAGCCCATCTGCCCTCCCGCTGCCAGGTGCAGTAGGTCGCTGGTCTCAAAGTCACGCCACGGCCCCGTCTGGCCGAATGGTGTCAGTGAACACACGATAACGCTGGGGTTAAGCTTCTTCAGGTCGTCATATCCCAGGCCAAGTGATGCAATATAACCTGGGCGGAATGTCTCAAGCACAACGTCTGCGGTGGCTATCAGGCGGCGGAATAGTGCGCGGCCGTCGTCGGCTTCCAGGTTCAGCGTAACACCACGCTTTGAGGTGTTGTAGTGCCAGAAGCTTAGGCTCCGCTCCGGGTCGTCAACGTCCTTATAAAATGGGCCTACAGTGCGGGTGTCCTCTCCGTCCGGCGGCTCTATCTTAATTACGTCCGCGCCAAGGTCACCGAGCAGTTTGCCGCACCACTGGCCCTTCTCGTCTGCAAGCTCCAGTACACGGACTCCGCTGAAGGGGCCGCTTTCCGTATTCTGTGTCGTCATCGGATCAACTCCTCCTGGTATGGATAGCGTTCCATCTCCTTGGGCCAGAACGTACCGTCCTCGTATCCAGAGGACAACTCCTCCTGACTCATGCCCAGCAGTCCCATCAAAATCTCGCGGTTGTCCTGTCCGATCAGTGGCCCGTGGCGATGGTTCACGGCTGGTGTCTCAGAGAGCTTGAATGGGGCGTTCTGTACTCGCCAAGAACCAAGGACTGGGTGCTCAACTTCCTGATACATGCCTCGTTCACGTAATTGCGGGTCATGCTCAGCACGGTCTTCATTGCTCTGGACTGGCATTGCTCTTACTCCACTCGCTTGACACCGCTTCATAAGCTCATACTTCTCAAGCGTCAGCGACCAGGTCTCTATCCCCTGGTCCAATTCTTCCTGATGTTGCAGTCTCCCCTGGACCGTGGCGAACTTCCCGTTCGAAGCCCAGGCAGGGCTTCCCATGAGGCCAACAAGATTGAGCCATTCCTGGTCTGAGAAGCAGGCGATGGTACACCAGTCGTTGTAGTCGCCGCCCTTTGTGCGATAACTATTGTGGGGAGCGACCGTTTGCCCGCGGTAGTTACTAAGCTGTGGTGTTCCCGGCCAGTGTGCACGATTGCCGGACGGGTAGCCCTCCCGCTGGGATTTGCGGCCATTGATGGTCATGTCCAACAGTGCAGGCCCGTTGAGTGTGGCGCCCATGACCATCTGCCCCATGTCCACGTGCTGACCCTGACCGGTCATCTTACGGTGGAATATTGCGGCCATGGTGTAGAAGGCGATGTACATGCCGCCGGTATCATCAAGGTAGGACCAACCCCAGCCTGCCGGCGGTTGATTCGGCAACCCGGAGGCAAATGTCATGCCGGAGAGGGCCTGGGCGGAGGGGCCGAAGGTAGTGTAGTGCTTGTCCCGACCTGTGTGCCCAAACCCAGACATGGAAACGTAGACTATGTTTGGCGACAGCTTTTTGAGTTCCTCGTATCCCAGCCCCCAGCTCTCCAGGACGTCAGCGCTGTAATTTTCCACCACAACGTCCGATTCGGAGATGAGTTTCTTGATGATCTCTATGCCGCGTGGGCTGCGAACGTTCAGCGAGAGGCTTAGTTTGTTGGCATTTGTGTCGTTGAAGTGGCCGGATGTGTTGAGGCTTGGTTGAATTCCGGGCGGTGTGTTGGCAGGCCCTCCGGCCCTTCCGAACTCACGCAGGGGCCACTCCACTTTGATAACCTCTGCACCAAGCGCGCCTAGCCATCGAGTAGCCCATGGTCCTGCCCGCACCCATGTGAAGTCCACAACTCGAATTCCTGACAGGGCCTTTGGGGTAGTACTATCCCCTACCTGTGTCATAGCTTTCTCCATTCTGGCTCCGAAGAGCAGAGTCCATGCAACAGATAACCTAGGTTGGGTCTCTTGATCTGGTTGTGAGGACTCTCAAGGTTGAGGATATAGAGTGTTTCCTCAAGTCATACATTTAGTCGGGAGTGGCACTCCATGCGGTGCAGTGAGGCGTTCCTCGTTAGCAGGGTGCCGGAATGTCTTGGTCAACTCATCAGGTACTGGAGATGCGTTGGGCAAATCTCGCCTCAATTCCAGATTTGTGGTCACGGAGAGAATAGGTTAAAGCAAAAGGATAGTCAAGCCGTACTTCGTCAGTATGCTGTGCCTATGCAGTCGTGTTACCAGTGATTGGTGTGCTGTGTGACTGTATTCTGAAATCATACCTGGAAACTGAGACGAATTCCTGCATTCCGATAGAGGATTCAGGGTGCTTTTCAGAAGAGGGCAATTCAGTCCCTATAATTTTCTGAGCTTAGGGAAGAAAGCGAGTGACCCAACTGCAAGAACAATGAGCCCTGTGCCATGTGCCAACAGCGCCATACTTACACCGAAGGCGGAGGCTAACCCCCCTATTTGCAGGGATCCCATCGGCCCCAGTCCAACGGCCAGTACCCAGGAACCCATCGCGCGTCCTCGCAGTTCATCTGGTACAACGATCTGCACTAGGCTCTGGGACAGGATGTCAGATAGCGCTGCCATCCCGTTTATGACTATGATGGCCAGAATGGCAAAGTAGAAGGTATTTGATACTCCAAGGAATAGTAGGGATATACCGAAAACATGTAATACCACCAGGTATAGCAGCCCCTTTCGTCGCACCTCGCCAAGGGATGACAGTGCCAGTATGGCTGCAATCCCGCCTAAGGAACGCAGGGCGTTCATAAGGCCAAGGCCTTCAGCACCAACTTCAAGCACGTCTCTGGCTAAGACTGGAAGGAGTACCTGGTGAGAGAAGCCAAGTATCTCCACCGACGCGGCTAATATGAGCAGTACTCGTAAGGTGTCGTTTTGTCGTATCTCTTTACCAAGCTCCTTCAGGTTCTGCCAGAGAGGCTGTTGGGCGCTTGATGTCGATTGGCCGCGAGAGTGAGTGAAGTGGATAGCCATTGCCGACCCTATGTAGCTGGCGGCCAGGACCATATAGGCTACGTCTGCCCCCAAACGTCCCAACAGGAAGCCAACCATCAGGGAACCACCAATGCCTCCAACTCTCATGCCTAAAGAGAGATACGACAGGCCATTAACAAGGTTGTTTGCCCCTACTATGTCGTATGCAAAGCTCTGTCGTGCAGGCTGGTGCATGGCTCTAAGACATCCACCTGCAAAGGTAATCATCAGGATGTGCCATAGGGCCATTATGTCCAGCATGATGATGATACCGATGGTGGCGCTCAGTGCGGCCATGCTGATGCTGACCAAACGTAGGAGCTTGCGGCGGTCTGTTCTATCGGCGACGGCTCCCGCTATGACACCCAGTAAGAGAAAGGGGACCATTCTCAATGCCAGTGCCGCTCCGACCATCAGTGGGGAGTCGGTTAGCTCCAGCACCAGCCATCCAAGGACAACCTGTTCACCGATGAAGCCCATGGAGTTGAATATGCCAGCCAGCCATAGAAGGCGAAAGTCCCGGAAACGCATTGCAGGGGTGGCAAGGAGATTACGGAGTAGGGAGCCGTTTTTGGGAGTCAACGAATCTTCGGGCAATTGTGCTCTTTCCTATCCATATCACGTTCGTAGACCAGCAAACACAGCGAACTGTACCCTAGTCTCCAGAGATTGTAGAGGAATTATGGTATTGGTCAAGGAGAAGACCTGGCAAATTGCGGGGGCAATCGTCACACTTGGAGTTCTACTCTATACGACGTAAAGCCGGATAGAAGAAGTACATGATTGCAGCGATGGAAATTAGGCCAATGCCGAAGAGTATCTGGGCCACCTGTACACCCAACGCGGCGGCGGCCATCCCAGCGACGAATCCCCCGAAGGCTGTCATGGCCCTATCCAGGCTGAGAACACCCATCATCCGGCCCCGCATGTTATCCGGTGCCGCCTGAATGATGACTGTATTGATAATGGGCATGAAGATAGACTGCCCCGCTCCTATTGCAACTATCAGGACAAAAGCTAACGGGACTGAGTGGAGATAAGTGCCCGCGGAGAAGCATATCAGAAGGAATCCAAAGATGGCCATCATAGCCAGCGACAAGATGCCCCGTTTTCTGGTTGGATTCAGAGTAGCTAAAGCCAAACCGCCCGCGAGACTTCCGATACCCATGACTGAGACGAGCAAGCCGAAACCTGTTGCCCCTATGTCCAGGACACGAGTGGCAAAGAGAGGAGCAAAGACTTGCATGAAGGCCATGCCGAATGTGAAGTAACCAAGGGATATGATCAGCACGCCACGAATAGAGGGAGTATTCCAGGCGTATTTGAATCCCTGGCTCAAGTCGCCACCCATACTGCGGATGCCCTGATAGCCGGAACGCTGATGGTCTGGTACTTGAAGCATCACCGTGACGACGACCGCGATTACGTAGATTGGGACGATGAATAGGAAGGGGGCTGCCAGACCGAAGACTCCCATGAGGATTCCGGCCAAAGATGCCCCAGCGATGCGCATCCCGCCCATGGTGCTGGTGCTGAGAGCCATGGCATTGGTTACGAGATGTGGAGGCACCAACGCTGGGATCATTGCTCTGCGAGCTGGCTGGTCGAAGGCCATAATTCCTCCCCTGAGGAAACTGAAGGCGTAGATGTGCCATATCTCGATCAAGTTCGTCACGACCAGAAAGGCAAAGATAACATTTAGAGCTAGAACGAGGAATTTGACCACAACAAGCACAGTCCGACGGTTGAAATTATCTGCTACCACGCCTGCTATCATACCCAGGAACAGTCCTGGTATGGTCCTGACTAGTATGACTGCTCCAAGGTGTACGGCAGAATCCGTTAGGGCCAGAATCAGAAGAGGACGGGCCGTCTGCTCCAGCCACAGAGCAAAGGCGTGGGTCAGCTGTCCCATCCAGAGCAGTGTAAAGTTCCTATATCGCAGGGACGCGAAGGTGTTCTTGATTGAGAAGCGTTGTTCGTTGCCCTTTGCATCAGCCGCTTCGGTAACAGCTGAGGCCTGCTCTTCTCTTTTTGGCTCCTCTGTACTCAATGTTAAATGCTTCCTTGGCTTAATCTATACGGCGCAGCCGTGGGTATGCCACGAACATCACCGTGGCAGTGGCAACACACGCCAGCCCGAAAACGTGAGCTTCTTGAATGCCAATGTGGTCCGATAGAAACCCTGCTATCGCTCCTCCAAGCACTATTGTGGAGTGGTCCAGACTCAGCATACCCATGACACTGCCGCTCATATTCTCGGGAGCCGATCCCACAATGAGGGAGTTGATCAATATAAATCCACTTGGATTCTAGTTAGGCGATGCTCGCTAATCCAGTCTTCTCATCCTAGGCATAAAGGCCAGCATGTATATAGAGAAGAATATAAGTACGATGGCCAGTCCGCCCACGGCCCACTGGATCCCGATTATGTCCGTCAGTACGCCGGCGAAAAATACCCCAAAGTTTGTCAGGCCGAACTCCATCATCATTAGGCTCGACACTCTGCCACGGTATTCGTCCTGCACGTAGTACTGCAGGAGGGTATTACCAAGAGTCATTCGAGCCGTCTGACCGATTCCGACGAAGAAGATGAATCCCATGGCCAAAGGCCAAGCAATATTAGGGAACCATGAACTGGAGAAGAACAGTCCCACCAGAGCTATGCCAAGAATCAGGCTTCCAACTATGAACATAAGACCGCGTTTTTTATCTGGTAAGGAGGCTAGGAAGATGGCTCCGAGCATGGCGCCAACTCCAGACGTGCTAAGTAACAGTCCAAATCCTCTTGAGTCCACCTTGAGGATATCCTCGGTCAACGCAGGAAGCAGCATCATGTATGGCATGGATAGGAGTGTTACAACGAATGTAACAAGTAGGATTATGATGAGAGTGGGCTCACGACGGACATATTGGAGTCCGTCCAGTGCGTCCCTCATGGCACCGCGCCCCTTCAAGCTTATGGTCCCTGTTTCTGGCATCAGGGTGATGAAGAAGACGGCCATAACGTACATGGCTGTCATGACGAAGTAGACTGCCTCAAAGCCCCAAATGTAGATGATGAACCCTACGGGTATCGGAGCGAGAAGTCGCATTGCACTCATCCCGAAAGTGTTAAGGGCTACGGCGTTCATAAGTTGGTCCTGATTCACGATCTCGGCGATCATGGCCTGGCGGGAGGGCATCATAAGACCCATTATTACTCCCTGAATTAGGGATGCTACTATTAGAATAATCCAGGAGCCTGAACGCTCCTCGCTCAAAAAGCCGAATACCAAAGTAAGGGCAATGCCCAGCGATACGACGGCTGAGGCCGCTTGACCTGCCCAGAGAACGTACTTCTTCTGAATCCTGTCTGCCATGACGCCACCGAAGAGGGAGAAGAAGAGCATTGGTAAAGCATTCCCCAGAGCCATG
>CAUZOU010000051.1:0-6952 GCA_963581795.1 Dehalococcoidia bacterium
AGAATAGTGGCATCGCTCAAGTCCCGGAGGGCACAGGCGATTCCATAGTTGAAAAGGGTATTATCAATTCCAGCGGACCAGCGGGAGTCATGACACCTCCCATTTTCTCCACGTCTGACTGCAATGTGGTCAACAAAGATTATAACTGGTGTGAGACCCATCATCGTCCCGTCTGGGAGTGCAAGAAGTACGAGGCCGATTTGAAGGCCCCGCAGAAGGAAGCAGACGGTCTAGATTAGCAAGTGTCAATCTCATCTTCCTGTGCTGGTTAGAGAATTCCCAAATTGACATGGAATTAACGCTGTCATGGTGTGTACCGGGAGAAACGCATGACCATTGAAGAAAAAAATGATATGCAATTGATACCTCCACACGGAGGAACGTTGGTTAACAGACAAGTCGTAGGAGAGCAGGCTGAAGCTCTCAGGGAAGAGGCCAAGTCTCTTCCAAACCTGGTAATTAACTCGAGACAGCTTTCAGACGCCCACATGATAGTCCAAGGGGCCTTCAGCCCGCTGACGGGTTTCATGGGACATGAGGATTACACATCCGTAGTCAAGGATATGCGTCTGGCCAACGGCCAATCCTGGCCCCTTCCTGTGACTCTGGCTGTTGACTCACATCAAGCCTCTGATCTCAAGGAAGGTAAACAGATAGCCCTAGCCCAGGCAGACGGGGAGATTGTTGGAATTCTCTCCTTGGATGGGAAATTCCGGCGTGAAAGGGAAGAAGAGGCACAGGCGGTCTATCGTACCACCGATTCCCAGCATCCCGGCGTTGCCAACCTATACCAGGATGGCGATGTGGTTCTGTCCGGCAAGGTAACCCTGTTTCAGGAGCGACCTGCCTTAGAGAACGGTATCGAGGCTCACTACCGAACTCCTGCACAGACAAGAGAAGCGATATCCAAGCTGGGGTGGAGCACCGTGGTGGGTTTTCAGACTCTCAACCCTGTGCACCGCGCCCACGAATACATCCAGAAGTGCGCCCTAGAGGCGGTGGACGGCCTTATGCTTCATCCACTGGTAGGGAAAACCAAGGGCGATGACATCCCTGCATCCGTGCGAATGCGCTGCTATGAGGCACTATTGGAGAACTACTACGCTCCGGGTCGTGTGTTGCTCTCTGTGTTGCCAGCGTTCATGCGCTACGCCGGTCCTAGAGAGGCCATTTTCCACGCCCTTGTACGCAAGAACTACGGCTGTACTCACTTCATCGTAGGCCGCGACCACGCGGGTGTCGGGAACTATTACGGGCCATATGACGCTCAACATATCTTCAAAGAGTTCGAGACGGGATCCATTGGTATAACGCCACTGTTCTTCGAGAACTCTTTCTTCTGCAAACGGTGCGAGGGAATGGCAACTGAAAAGACCTGTCCTCATGGCATTGGCGACAGGGTCAGCCTCAGCGCCACACAGGTGCGGGCGATGCTGGCAAAGGGAGAGATGCCTCCCGTGGAGTTCACTCGTCCTGAGGTGGCCAAAGTGTTGATGGAGTCCATAGCGGCTAACTAGTCCGGTTAGGCTTTGCCAGCCTCCGCGTTGATGCAATGTCCGTAAGCCGAAGATAAGGCACAGGAGTACGCCGACTGGCTGCTGGAGTCGCCTTCGGCACGCATATCAGTGACCCTGAAGAGGTTGGAAACCAGGGTCACAGTATTGCACAGACGTAGGGTCGTAGCTAGGTGCGGCCCTGCTCGTGTGGGTTTGTGGACAGCCGCCTTTATGGCACAGGCACTCGGAGTAGACCTTTCGCCGGTGGGAGAAGAAGTGAGTGTCGAAGTATCATCCGGCACGTTGTGGCTGTTGGCATATCCACCCTAGACTTGCGGAAAAAGAGGCCAGCGTGTTGCTGGGATGTCTGCTGGAGGAGGCGGAGATGCAACGGGCCGCGGGCACAGGAGCGGAATCACATTGACATGGTGGATTGCCACGTCATTTGTGGTGCAATCTAGACTATTCACTTTCGGTGGTTTCGGTAGATGCTTCCTCTTTGTTTGGCGAACGGCCGACCATGTAGCCGCCAATCATGGCTCCCATCGAACCCAGCATGGTTGTGTAGACTAGGGCTACTATGCCGACGACGGTCAGGATACGGCTGTCCACCCATGAATTCAGGGATGGAGCCAGCTTATCAAGTACCAGCACAGCTCCGACGGGAACCACCATAAAGAGTCCCATCAGGACACCTATCCCAAGCGCCTGGTCGGGCTGGGCTTTATGCTTGCTTCCTGCTATCCATCCACCGATTACGGGCCCAAGCGGCCCCGTCACGAAGTGGACCAGTGGCGGCAGTAGGCATACCAGGCTTATTGCGAATCCTATAAAAGCGTGTTTAATCATAATTTGTTAAAGGTACTTGCTGCAGCTAAACTCTCGTGTGAGCGGGGCTAAGAACGTTCTGTCTTCTGGATAGTTCAATATCTACGCTCTTCAGGGCCTTGTAGTTTCCAATTTAATTTTCTGAATCCACACCCAATGTCATCCTACAAAAACTCTTTAACCTTCTGGGCTAGTGTTGTGGTCATGCCGGGGACAGCAGCCAGTTCTTCTAGCGACGCCTCTTTGACGCCCTTTACGGACCCGAATTTTCGTATCAGTATACGCCGGCGTTTGGGACCAATGCCCGGCACAAGGTCCATTGCCGACTGCATTCCCTTCTTGGTGCGGCTTTTTTGGTGGTAAGTGATTGCAAAGCGGTGGGCCTCGTCCCGTAGTCGTTGCACCAGAAACAGGGAAGGGGAACTGCGGGGCAACATGATGGACTCCGGCGTATCCCGCACGAATATCTCCTCCTGTTGTTTGGCAAGACTGGCCAGTGGGACGTTATCTATGCCGAGTTCCAGAAAGACCTCAACCACAGCGTGCAGGTGTCCCTTGCCGCCATCTATTAGGACAAGGTCGGGGATAATTCCCCAAGTCTGGTTCTGCTTTCTGCCTTCTTCCCCAGGACTCTCATGATCTGTCGGCTCAACAGCGTTATTATTACGACCAAGGCGTTGAAAGCGTCGGCGTAGCATCTCTTTCATCATGGAGTAGTCGTCGATGCCCTCCACTGTCTTTATCTTAAAACGGCGGTAATGCGACGGCTTTGACACGCCGTTCTCGAATACCACCATGCTTCCAACGGGAGTATTTCCCTGGATGTTGGATATGTCGTAGCATTCCATTCGTCTAGGCATCCTCGGCAGGTTGAGCCTCTCCTGTATCTCCTCCATCGCAGACTCAAGCGTATCGGTATCGGCGAGCCACTTCACCTTGAGTTGCTCGAACCCGCGGATGGCGTTCTCAGCCACCATCTCTACGAGCTTACGTTTCTCGCCCCGTTCGGGCACCCTAATCTCCACCTTCTTGCCGCGCTTTTGTTCCAACCACGCATGGATTAAGTCGCCGTCATCCAGGGGGTATTGCAACAGCAGGCGAGGCGGGACTTGAGGCACCGAGTCGTAGTACTGCTTGACGAAATCTGCCATGATCCGTGTCGGTCCATCGTCCTGAACGCCGCTCATGATGAAATGGTCTCTTCCAATCAGCTTTCCGAGCCTAACAAAGAAAATCTCAACCCATGCCTCGTCCCTTCCGCGTGCCAGGGCGATAACGTCCTGGTCCTCTTCAGCCAGTGACACCACCTTCTGCCCCTCGGTCACACGCTCAATGGCCCGGAGCTGGTCACGCAATAGCGACGCCCTTTCGAACTCAAGGGCATCCGCCGCCGCTTCCATCTTGTTTCGTAAATCCTTCACCACCGGCTCCGTCCTGCCCTCCATGAACATCACCACCTGGTCAATGACCTTGCGATACTCGTCCTTTCCGGCCGCGCCTATGCACGGGGCCACACAACGGTTGATGAAGTGTTCTAGGCAGGGACGTTCGTCGTTCCCCGTGATGTCCCGGGTACATGAACGGTATGGAAACAGCTTTTTGAGCAGGTCCATGGTCTTGCGAACAGAACTAGCACTGGCGTAGGGGCCAAAGTAGCGAGCGCCGTCGTTGACCACCCGTCGTGTTATGTACACTTGTGGGAAATCCTCGTTGAGACCTATCTTCAGGTACGGATAGGTCTTGTCATCTTTGAGACGGGCGTTGTACTTGGGACGGAGGCTCTTGATGAACGTGTTCTCCAGTATGAGCGCTTCAGCCTCCGACTCGGTGACTATGAACTCGAAATCCATTACCCTACTAACCAGGTGACGTATCTTGGTCTCTAGGTTGTTTGTGGAGCCAAAGTAGGACTGGAGGCGATGTCGAAGGCTGGAAGCCTTGCCGACATATAGCACATTCCCCTGAGCATCCTTCAACAGGTATACTCCGGGCTTGGTGGGCGTGGCTTTGAGTTGTTCGGACAGAGTGGTGCTTACCATAACCGTTGAATTTTAGCATAGCCGCCGGGAATATGGGTGCAGGGCTCGCCCTGCCTGCTTTAATTTTCCGGCTTTTTTGCATATAATGATCCAAAGAGAAACACGAGTTCACAGAGTAAAGAGTAATGGAAGTAGTTCTTTCTGCACCTAGAGGGTTTTGCGCCGGCGTCGTACGGGCCGTAGACGTGGTAGAGTTATGCCTGGAACGATTCGGAAGTCCCGTCTACGTGCGGCGTGAGATAGTGCACAATCCCCATGTGGTCTCTGACCTCAGGGGCAAGGGCGCCGTCTTTGTCGAAGAACTGGACGAGGTGCCAGATGGGCAGCGTGTGGTCTTCAGCGCCCACGGTGTCTCGCCGTTAGTATGGCAGCAGAGCCGCGAGCGCGAGCTGATAGTGATCGACGCCACGTGCCCTTTGGTAACAAAGGTGCACCTAGAAGCCATAAAATACGCTAAAGAAGGCTACTCCATATTCCTCATAGGGCATAAGGGCCATGACGAGGTCATAGGCACAATGGGCGAAGCTCCCGATGCAAGCATACTGATTGAGGACATAGCTCGTGCGAACTCCGTTCAGGTATCCGACCCGGACCGAGTGGTTGCGTTGACACAGACTACACTGAGCGTGAACGACACCAGCGAAATAATGCAGGTGCTAAAACATCGTTTCCCAAACCTGATTAGCCGTAATGATATCTGCTATGCCACCACCAACCGTCAGGCAGCGGTGAAGGCCATTACCAATGAGGTTGATTTGGTTATGGTCATCGGTGCGCAGAACTCCTCCAACTGCAACCGGTTGCGGGAGGTGGCCGAGGCTCAGGGAGTGCCTGCCTACCTGATAAACGGCCCTGAAGACATACAGGGCGAATGGCTGGATGGCGTGGAGCGGGTTGGGATTACATCAGGGGCGTCTACGCCGGAGCGTTTGGTTGACGATGTGGTTGCGAGCCTTAAGCCTACCAGTGTGCGCAACGTCGAGATAGTGGAGGAGGACGTTACCTTTCAACTTCCCAAGGCCTTGCGATAGTGGGTCTGCAAAGCTTGCGCTCGGGCAACTCAAGACGTCTATTATTAGTCCGCCATTGGAACGCCCAAGTATCTGGTGTCTGGAAATCCCTGCTGAAGGTCGTCCCAGAAGCCATCCTTCAGCACCTCATGGCAGACCACCAGTTCTCTCATATCCTCCTTGGACAGGGATCATGGCATCGTTCTCGTTCGGCAGTCCTATGACATTCTCTGTGGGCGGCGTGCCTGAGAACGATTTTGCAAAGATGTAGACCACGAAATGGTGGTTTGCGCGACATTGCCCAACGAAATCCTGCAGGTAGACGATTCTATCGAGACGCCACTCTACTGGTGGAACCCACACAATCTCACCGATCTGTGGGGTTAGGTATTATATCAGGAGAAGCCTATTGTCCTGGACAACCAGTGTTACGCACCTAATGCTGTGTTGCGTGGTCAGGCTGAGCAACCCTCAGTGTAGTGGTGGCTCTCGCAGGTGGTACAGTCGTTGATCTATAGGTGATAAGCTGCCAGACGGACGCTGTGCTACCGCAATACGATGGTTAGGACTGCCAGGATTGTCATCATCGCTGTCGTGATAATCCCTATGCGTTTAATCTCAGGCCATATGTACGGATTATGTGTGCGCGGGTTAGCAGCCGAAGACGGCCTCGTCTGGGTGGCAATTCTGGGTGAATCCGTGGCATTGGTCTCGGTGGCCGATGTTGCTCCCGTCGTTTCGACGCTGGCTACCGTTGCTGTCTGGGCAGCGGGCATGCTGGCCTCAATTCCTGAGGAGTGCTTTGCGGCTTTTCTTTTTCTCTCTCTAAGCTCGGCCTGTTTTGCGGCCACTCGATGTGAGTTCTTAGGCATCAGACAGCCTCCTGTTAATCGCCATAAACGGCGGACCCTCTCCCTATAGCATAAGGCTACATGAGCAATGATGGAAGGGGGGCGCCATGAAATATGGCTTCATTATACGTTGTACCGTGTTCTGCCTAACTTTTTTCATCCCTATTGTGCTCTCTGTCATGCTCTTGGATGCGTCCTGTCATATTCCATCTTCACCTGCGCTTGCGCCAAATGAGTATATACCTGGGTGGTGGATATACTCGCGTGACCGAGCAGTTCTTGCAGGTATCTCAGAGGGGCTCCCCCTCTCAGCATGTGCGTGGCAAAGCTGTGCCTTAGAGTGTGGGGAGTAATGGGAGTTTCTATGTTTGCTCTCCTGCCGCACGCCTTTAGAATCAACCAGAAACCCTGGCGTGTCAGACGCTCTCCACGACGGTTGAGGAAGAGTGCGTCTTCCCTTGCTCCAACACTCTTGCGCTGTGAGAGTAGCCGTGGCCTGGACTCCGTCAGGTACGTATCGAGGCTGAGAGCAGCCTGGTGGTGCAGGTTTACCAGACGCTCCTTGGAACCCTTACCGAAACAACGTACGTACTTTTCCTTCAGGTTGAGGTCTCCCAGGGACAGGAACACCATCTCGCTAACCCTCATGCCGGTTGCATACATCAACTCTATCATCGCCATATTCCTCTGAGACTCAAGGTTGTTTTCACTTGATGCCTCTTGAATCA
>CAUZOU010000052.1:0-6603 GCA_963581795.1 Dehalococcoidia bacterium
GTATCCGCTTCCTTCGACATCCCAAGGTCACTTTCTACTTTTGATCGGTAGGCATAGACAAGAGCGCACTCAGGATTTAGTCGTATGGTCTCGCTATAGTCAGACAACGCTTTCTGTTTCATGTAACATACCCATATGAATGCGTATCGCCGTTGGAAGAATAAGAGTCCGATGGGCAACATAGTGAGAGGGCTTCTTTGGGATGCGGTCTTCACACTCATTGCATTAGTGACCTGGTCGCTTCTAACTTAACCTCAATGTCCTCCTCTTTGATGCGTGTTACCGCCGTATCGTTATACCGTGAGCATCTAATGCATCGGTGATGTAGGGCTGTATTAGTTCTGCTGCAAATCTGTTATGTACCGTCGGTATGCCGTCCCCGGATTCCCAATCAATGACAACAGCTCCGATGCAGTACCTTCCCAATAATCCCTACAGCACCATAACCAGCCTAGCACGCCTCAATTAGTATTACATCTGACCTATACGGACACATGCTACCGGGTAGTAGTAAAGAACAAACAAACGTATTTGCTCAAGCAATGCGGACTAAACCTGATGGCAATCACTGAATACTCACGTTGGCAAAATGTTAGCAACCAGGCCACGGGGTCTGGCTATAGGTGCTTTAGTAGATACAAAAACTGGCTCGAATTCGGTTGTGGTGCCGAAGGGGAGATTTGAACTCCCACGTCCGCAAGGGACACTGCGCCCTGAACGCAGCGCGTCTGCCATTCCGCCACTTCGGCATAACCTGGGACTAGCGTACTGCCCGTCTGCTCTATTGATGGAGGGTAATAGAGAGCTAGAACCTCTGGCCTCTTACGTGTGAAACTATGGGCTTGGTGTTCCCACGAGTAAGCCACTGTATCTCTCTACTGGTAACTCTATCTGTATTGTATCATACAGCAAACTGTTGTTAGCACGCGGCTGTGTAGTAAAGTGTGTAGTGGTGTAACCTGCCCAAAGTACACTCTGTGGCCTATATTCACCGAGTCCAGTTCATAAGAATCTGGTAACAGAATCCACAGCAGATGTAGGTAGTATCACCAATGTCGTAGTCCCACGATGCTGCTGATATGGACGTAATAAACGCCGTTAGCAACGCTCTAAAGCCAAGTTCTAGCCCTTCGATTTACACTTGTTAGCCAAATGTAAGGCTATGGAGAGGGAAACAGCCTCCAAGAATTGTCGTTTTTGCCCACAACGGTAAGTGCCTAATTCTGGTTACGACGCACGTCAGTACACGGCATCCCCCTGGCGGGTTTAAGTGGGATTTGAAAGCAGGGGGCCAGGGTTTAGGTTGATGTTGTGGTAGAGGTGTAGGGCTTAGAGTTGTGGTTATTTCAGGGTAGCTACGCGTGACAGTTTATTTTCTATAAAAGGCGATGCTTATAGATAACCGACTTATTAATAAGGTGACCAATAGGCCAATTACCCCAGTCCATCCACCAGTAATGCTATATAGACCCCAAAGTACTCCACCAACGATGCTTGCAAGAATGACCCAAAAGAGTACTGTTACTAGGATTGGGCGCAGAGGCCATTCAGTTTGTTCTTCCATAGATGAATATTACCCTAAGGGTTACTTCAGTCTCATTTTGCCATTCTACGTAAGGCTACGAAAATAATACTCTAAGTCTACAGATGGACCAGTTTCTAAGATTCCCTCAATCGTGACATTGGTTACTTTATGAATAGGATTAGTGATACCGTATGGCTGGCTTTAGCATAATCGTATTGTATTTTACACAGGAAAGGATAAAGAATTGATACGTACTTGGAATGGAATTGAACCAAAACTACATCCACGGTCCTATGTCAATGAAATGGCATATGTTTCCGGTGATGTAACCATAGGAGACAAATCAACGGTATGGCCTGCGGCTGTTATCAGAGCCGAAGAAACGGGTTCTATAAACATAGAATCAAACACTCACATACAAGATGGTTCCATAGTCCACAACTCTGATGGGGTTCTTCGTATAGGTAGGAACGTCAATGTTGGCCATTCCGTAGTTATTCATGCGTTGAGCATTGGAGATAATTGTCTTGTAGGGAATAATGCTACATTGCTTGAGGGTGTGGAGTTAGGAGATTATTGTTTAGTGGCAGCAAATGCGGTTGTGCTTAACGGAACTAAGGTGCCTAACGGATCTTTCCTCGCAGGAGTGCCAGCAAAAATACGTCCGATAAGTCCCGAACAGAGATTAATGCTTGAGACCACGGCTGATGGCATTTTTGACACAGTCGCTGGGTACCCTGATTTCAATGGCGGTCGATAGGAGTTCTATAAGAGTCCGAATATTTTTAGATACCAAGGCTTGTAAAAGGAGTAGGAGTTACTGTATTACTGCGGCATTATGGCCCACGGCAACTTCCCCAACTACTTATTGTTGTACTTGAACAAAAGAGAAGCCCTCTGGCATAACGTCAGGGGGCTTTTTCGTGCCTAAAATATGGTGGGCGATACTGGACTCGAACCAGTGACCTCTTGCGTGTGAAGCAAGCGCTCTAACCAACTGAGCTAACCGCCCACTCCTTGTTTCTTCTTAGAGAGTAACATTTAACAAGTTTGATCTCTACCACTAGGCAATCACCGACGGCTACATGCTCTCACAGAAAAAACTTGCGCCCAGCTACATCAGAGTATACAGCGACCATGGAAGGCCGGGCAAGTCGATTGTTGTGTGACAAACCAGTGTGAAACAAGCATCCCACACATGCAGAATGGCCGCCGAGACTTGTTCAAATTCAATGAGAATGGTGCGCTTGGTGGGACTTGAACCCACGACCTCAGCCTTCGCAGGGCTGCGCTCTATCCAACTGAGCTACAAGCGCACTATATGAGCTACCCTCAGGAAAAGCGCTCGCTAGCGTCCTTCTCCAGTGCCATTACCCCGAGATACGTTTCCCACTGTTACATCATCCGTGGCAAACCGCTGGCAGACCACATGAGTCGCCTATCATATTACCCTGTGATACGACATGCCAGCAAGTACGTATATCTGGCAAGAGATATAAAAAGGCCTGTTTTTACTGGCATTACGATTGATTTTGGAGGCTTTATTGCCCTCCTTCTTGGCAAACCCTTTGCCGTAGTCTATCCTTATTCAAAGCCGTTACTAACAGGAGGCTCGTATTGTACCGTGCTCCAAGAGGCACGGCAGACATTCTGCCGGAAGAGCAGGGTTACTGGCACTATATAGAAGCCAGCGCCAAAGCTATGGCACAGCGATTTGGCTACGGCCAGCTGGACACCCCCATATTTGAACAAAGTAGCCTATTTGTGCGTGGTGTAGGCCAAGGCACCGATATCGTCGAGAAAGAGATGTACTCCTTCGATGACCGTGGCGGCGACTCCATGACACTACGACCAGAGGGCACTGCCCCAGTCTGCCGCGCGTACCTGGAACACGGCTTGCGGAACCTGCCACAGCCGGTGCGCCTGTTCTATTTCGCACCGGCTTTCCGCTACGAGCGTCCACAGGCAGGGCGTTTTCGGCAACACCATCAGTTTGGTGTGGAAGCCCTGGGAGACGGCGATCCTTCCGTGGACGCAGAAGTGATTGAAATGGCCTGGCAACTCATGAAGGGCCTTAGCTTAAAGAACCTAACGCTGCTCGTCAACAGCATAGGCGACCCACAGTGCAGACCCTCCTACTTGGAGCACCTCAAGGGCTACTACACACCTCTGATTCCACAACTCTGCCAAGACTGTAAAGAGAGGCTGGAACGCAATCCGCTTCGACTGCTGGACTGCAAGCAACCGGCCTGTATTGCAATGAAGCAGGACGCCCCACAAACCGTGGATCACCTCTGCTCAGAGTGCCATGACCACTGGCAGAAGCTGTTGAGCTACCTGAAAAAACTGGATGTCCCATTCCAGGTGGAGCCAAGGCTGGTACGTGGCCTTGACTACTATACGCGGACAGTCTTTGAGATACATCCTGCGGAAGAAGGCGGGCAGAGCGCCCTATGCGCCGGAGGCCGTTACGACGGACTTATTCAGGAGCTGGAAGGCCCTCCCACGCCTGGCATCGGGTTTGCCGCGGGCATGGAGCGCATGGTGCTCAACCTCAAGCGCCAGGAGGTGCCCGTACCGGGAGAAACCCTGGTAAAAGCCGTAGTGGCGTACATGGGAGACGACGCCAAGGAGACAGCCATATCACTAGCCTCTGAGCTACGGAACGGCGGCATAGGGGCTATCCTGACCCCGGCTGGCCGCAGCCTGCGATCCCAGATGCGCTACGCCAACTCCCTTGACATACCATACGCACTGATCCTGGGAGAGGATGAGATGAAGAACGGCTCGGTGACAATCCGCGACATGGTGCAAGGTGAGCAGAGAGAAGTGCCCCTTAAGAAGGCTGTTACCGAGTTGACCGGCCTCGTCGCGTCCTGACCGTTTTCTTGCGGCATGTGCGCGTACCATTTCCTGTATGTGATAAACGAGGAGATTCACTCCTAGCGAGGACTGGTGTGCATCGCCTAGACGTACGCCTGCTCATTAGACAGCCTACCATTAGTCGGTAAAAGACTCACCCTGCTATACAGGCCAGTCCTGCAGGTTATAGGACATCTCCCAGAAGAGGAACTCGTAACGGGTGGCGGTCAGGAAGTGGTCTGACAGACGCAGCATCTCTCTCTCGTCGGCCCCGCGTGTAAGGTCGTCCAATAACTCACGTAGCCATCCAACGAAGGCAGTGAACTCCTTAGAGGAGTACATGAAAATCCATTCCGCATAGGGGTTCCTCTCCGAAGCATCGCCGGTCCGTGACAAATGAAGACCTGTCTCACTGTAGCCCCACTGGCAGGGCAACAGAGTTGCAACAATGTCAGTTAAGGTGCCCTCGTAAGCCACACGAAGCAAGTAATCGGTGTATGCCAGGGTGATTGGTGCGGGACGTGTACTCTCCAGTTCGCTGGAGGACACGTTGAACTTTAAACAAAAGTCGCGGTGTAGAGACATCTCCGTATCCAATGTTTCCTTAAGCAAGTCGACAAATCGGCCAATGTCCGCCAGATCACTGGCCTTGGCCACCGCCAGGGCCAGTACACGGCTGTACTGGATGAGATAGAAGTAGTCCTGCTTCACGTAGAACTGGAATTTCTCCAAGGGAAGCTGGCCCGAGCCGATGCCAGCCACAAACGGATGTTGAAACAGTTCGTCCCACAGGTGAGCATATTTCGCACCCAGCGTTTCTGAAGTGGTCATGATTACGCAGACACAGAGGCCTTTTCCCCCACGTGCAGGGCCACCGTACCCATTCCCATCATCTCGTAACGTACCTTCTGAAGACAGACGCTCATCATGACGGCCGAAAGCTCCGCAGCGGTAAGATAGCTATCCACTGAGTCCGGCAGATACTTATATGCTTCATTGTTGCCGGCCACAAGCGCCCCCAACCGTGGCACCACTCCCCGAAAGCCAGCCCTAAGCAAACGTTGGAAAACTCCCCTGCCAGCAAGGGGAACAATATCCAAAATAACCACATGTCCTCCCGGCCTTACAACACGGGTTATCTCCCTCAAGGCCGCTTCTTTGTCTGCGAAGTTTCGCAACCCGAAACCGACGGTAGCGCACAGGAAACGGTCGTCAGGGAATGGTAGTCCGTGGGCATCCCCAAGGATCCAATTCACTTGTTGCGATAGACCACGTTTCTGGGCTTTATGCCGGGCCAGTGGCAACATCTTTGGTGCAAAATCGAGACCAACCACATTTGCGATCCCCGGCCTTCTTGCAATGTCGAGGGCAAAATCCCCGGTCCCAGTAGCCACGTCAAGTGCCTCGCCTATGTCTTCGCGCATAGCCAGATTTGGGACAGCCAAGTGGGCCGCCCTTCGCCGCCACAGGTGGTGCATTCCACCGCTCATCACCATGTTCAGTAGGTCGTAGCGGCTGGAAATGCGGTCGAACATGTTCGCCACATACCTTGCCTTCTCATCGCCCTTCAATTGCACCATGTATTCACCATTTAATCACTGCGCCTCTGATAGCGCAGGCGTCCGTCCATAAATTCCTTGGCTTCCGGCAAACCAAGGGCGTCGAGTGCCTTGCCCACTATGTAGTAAACGATGTCATCCACAGATGTCGGGTGCAGGTAGAAGGCAGGGGCAGGAGGCAGAACGGTGACTCCCATGCGTGACAGTGCTAGCATATTTTCCAAATGAATTGTGGACACAGGAGTCTCACGTGGCACTATCACCAGACGCTTTTTCTCTTTGATGCACACGTCAGCGGCACGCTGAAGCAGGTTGGTGGATAGGCCGTGAGCGATGGCGGCCAGTGTCCCTGTGCTGCACGGTATGACTATCATGCCCGCGGTGGGTGTTGTGCCGCTGGCTATTGGCGCTTTGAGGTCACCTATGGGGCAATAGGTGAAGTGGGGCGATTCCTGCCATCGTGCCAGCGTCGGGCCGAATGGCTCTTCCATCTCCTCCTGCCATACCATCCTGCCGGCCGAGGAGCAGGTGGCGATAACGGGTATGTCACGGTTCAGCAGCGCTTCGATGGCGCGATGTGCGAGCACGGAGCCGCTTGCGCCTGATATGCCCACCACTACAGGGTCCATTTTTTACCTCGTTTAGCCTTCAAGGAGA
>CAUZOU010000053.1:0-6550 GCA_963581795.1 Dehalococcoidia bacterium
ACACAAAGATATCTCTGGTGGATGGCAGCTATCATCCCGTTGACTCATCCGAGATGGCGTTCAAGATGGCTGGCTCCATGGGTGTCAAAGAGGGTGTCAGGAAAGCCAAAGCCGTGCTTCTAGAGCCTGTGATGGAGATGGAGATACTAACCCCGGATGAGTTCTTGGGAGAGGTGTTGGGCGACCTAGGAGGTCGCCGGTCTCGCATTCGTAACATAGAAGCCGCGCATAACTTGCAGACGGTGCGGGCGTATGTGCCATTGGCGGAAACGTTTGGATACATCACAATCCTTCGCTCGCTCACGCAGGGAAGAGCTAGTCAGTCTATGGAGTTCCATCACTACGAAGAAGTTCCCCAGGGCGTAGCCCAGGAATTGGTAAAGGTATAGGTTAGAAGACATGCCTCAACAGAAGATCCGCATAGTACTAAGAGCATTTGACCACAAGATTCTGGATGTTTCCGCAGCGCAGATAGTAGAAGCTGCGGAACGGACAGGAGCTGGCGTGGCAGGGCCCGTGCCATTACCAACGTCTATCAGGAGGTTCTGCGTCATACGCTCTCCTCACATAGACAAGGACTCACGGGAGCATTTCGAATTGCGCTCTCACAAGCGTCTTATTGATATTCTGGATCCCAGTTCCAAGACCATTGACTCTCTCACGCGCCTCAGTGTGCCTGCGGGCGTGGACATTTCCATCAAAAGCTAGTCGCTTAGGAAGATATATGAAAGGCATATTAGGACGGAAACAGGGCATGACGCGCATCTTCTTGGAGGATGGCGTGGTGGAACCTGTTAGTGTCGTTGAGGTCGGGCCATGCGTGGTGACACAGGTGAAAACCAGGCAGAGGCATGGCTATCAGGCGATACAGCTTGGCTATGAAGAGGCCAAGAAGCTCAACGAGCCTGAAGCGGGGCATCTGAAAAGGTTGGCTCTTATGCGGCATTTGAAGGAATTTAGAGTGGATGATTTGGGAGATGCTCAGATAGGTCAAAGGATAGATGCTTCGATTTTCCAGCCTGGAGATATGGTGGATGTAATCGGCATATCCAAGGGTAAGGGATTCGCTGGCGGTATGAAGCGTCACAACTTTGCAGGTGGTCCAAAGACGCATGGGCAGTCTGACAGAGCGAGGGCTCCCGGTTCAATTGGCGCCGGTACTTCACCCGGAAGGGTTTACAAGGGGACTCCAATGGCAGGCCATATGGGTGATCGAAGGGTCACTGCCGTCAACCTGCAAGTGATAAAGGTGGACTCGGAACGTAATCTCCTTTTGGTGAGAGGTTCCGTCCCTGGGGCCAAGAACGGAATGTTAGTGATTAAAGAGTCTCGGGGGGAGCGTAGATAATGCAGCTTCCTATTAAGAATTCCTCTGGAGAGACTGTGGATACCATTGAGGTGAGTGATAGCCTGTTCGATGCGCCCATGAACCAGGCGTTGGTTCACCAAGTGGCAATGTCCCATATGGCGAACGCCCGTCAGGGTACCTCCTCTACTAAAACGCGCGGCATGGTATCCGGTGGAGGGGCAAAACCATGGAAGCAGAAGCACACCGGTAGGGCACGCCAGGGCAGCAACCGATCTCCACAATGGCGTGGCGGCGGCATAGTCTTCGGACCTCACCCGCGAGACTATTCACAGCGCATTCCCAAAAAGATGAACCGAGGGGCCATACGCTGCCTGCTCTCTCAGAAAGTCCGCGAAGAGAAGTTGTTGATAGTGAACGAGCTGCAGCTCGGTGAGGCAAAGACCAAAGAGATGACTAAGGTGCTGTCAAGTCTGGGAATAACCACTCCGACTCTCATAGTAACAGTCAGCCCACAGGCCGATGTAATCCGCGCTGCTCACAATATTGGCCGTGTTAAAACGCTACCGGCTCCACAGATAAACCCCGTGGATCTGCTACACCATGACCGTGTTATCATGACGGCTGATGCAGTGCGACGTGCGGAGGAGTTGTGGGCCTTGGTGGACACCAGCGCAGAAGAAGAAGCCACGACCCAAAGGGGAGAATGAAGAGATGGCACTGCACGTATTTGAGGTTCTTCGTAGGCCACTGATTACGGAAAAAAGCACCATCCTACAGGATGGTAACAATAAATATGCTTTTGAAGTGGACTCCCGCGCCAACAAAGTTCAGGTGAAAACGTCGGTGGAGGAGTCCTTTAGCGTCAAAGTGACCGGTGTTAATATACTTATGGTTAAGGGCAAGAGGAAGCGATTTGGACGAAGATTAGTCCAACAGCCCTCTTGGAAGAAGGCCGTAGTGAGTCTGCGGTCCGGCGACAAGATTCAGTTATTTGAGGGAGCTTAGGTGCCACTACGCAAAGTAAAACCAACATCTCCAGGTAGGCGGGCCGTTGTACTTCCGTCTTTTGAGGAGATTACCAAAAGCAAGCCGGAGAAATCTCTGCTGGCTCCTCTGCGCAAGAAGGGCGGGAGGAATGCTCAGGGCAGATTGACGGTTCGTCACCGTGGAGGTGGCCATAAACGCAGGCTGCGGATTATAGATTTCAAAAGGGACAACCTGGGGGTTCCAGGTAAAGTGGTTGCCATTGAGTATGACCCGAACCGTTCTGCTCGTATTGCTCTTATCCAGTATGTAGATGGGGATAAGAGGTACAATCTGGCACCCCAGGGACTGATGGTAGGAGCGAAGATTGAGGCTGGCCCCGATGCTGAGATTACTGTTGGCAACGCACTGCCTCTGAAGCTCATACCATCTGGTAGCCCTGTACATAACGTGGAAATGCATCCCGGCAGAGGGGGTCAACTCGTGAGAGGGGCCGGTACAGCTGCCCAGGTCCTAGCTAGGGAAGAGAGTCATGTGCTGTTGCGGATGCCATCCGGCGAGGTACGCAGAATTAATCCGGAATGCATGGCCACCATAGGCCAGGTTGGCAATCCTGACCACAAGAACGAAAAACTTGGTAAGGCTGGTAGGAAGCGGCACATCGGCCGCAGACCTGAAGTAAGAGGATCTGCTATGAACCCTAATGACCATCCTCACGGTGGTGGTGAGGGTCGTTCAGGAATCGGTATGCCGGGACCCAAGACTCCTTGGGGTAAACCTGCACTTGGGTACAGGACACGGCGCAAGAGCAAGAGCATGAGCATGATCGTAAGGCGCAGGAGCTAGATGAGATACGTGACGGGAAAGGAAATAAGGGATGTCTAGATCCATAAAAAAGGGGCCGTACGTGCATCCCAAGCTGATGAAGAAGGTCGAGGCCCTACAGAGAAGCGGGGCCAAGGCTGTAATCAAGACTTGGTCAAGGGCATCTATGATAATGCCGGATATGCTGGGTTTAACTATTGCCGTGCACGACGGGCGTAGGCATGTGCCAATTTTCCTCACGGAAAACATGGTAGGCCATCGGTTGGGAGAGTTTGCCGCAACTAGGACGTTTAGAGGGCATTCCTCCAAGTCAGAGCGGACCACCCAGGTGAGAAGGTAAGGAACATAGAATGGCTGTAAAAGCTGTAGCCAAGAACATAAGTATTTCCCCGAAGAAGATGCGTCGGGTGCTAAAGACCGTTCGGGGTCAGAAGGTGGAAGAGGCCCTGAAGATATTAGGGTTTTTGCTTACGCCTGCTGCTAAAGAGGTGGCCAAGGTGGTAAAATCTGCTGCCAGCAATGCAGAGAACAACAACATGATGTCTCAGAGTGACCTCAAGATAGTCGCCATTCACGCCGATCCCGGGGTTACCCTGCGTAGATTTAGGGCAAGGTCAAGGGGTAGGGCTAGCCGAATTCTGAAGCGTACTAGTCATATCACGGTATTGGTTGACGAAGAGGGGGGTGCCTAATGGGTCAGAAGACTCATCCTATAGGATTTCGCCTGGGTATCATCAAGGATTGGCAGTCCAAGTGGTACGCTGGGAAGTCATCTCAGTACCGTGCTTTGCTCCAAGAGGACTTGCGGATACGCCAAGCTATTATGTCACGCCTTCCAGAAGCTGGTATATCCAAGGTGGAGTTGGAGAGAGGCGCTCAGGAATTAGTGGTTACGATTCACTCCGCAAGGCCGGGTATAGTGATTGGTCGCGGAGGTCAGAGAGTGGAGGATGTGAGAAGGACTGTCGAGGAATTATCTCACAAACGGGCTCGATTAAACGTGCAGGAGATCCGCCAGCCGGAGTTGGATGCTCAGCTTGTGGCAGCGAGTATTGCTGAACAACTTGGGCGCAGGATTGCGTTCCGCCGAGCTATGCATCAGTCCGTAGGCAGAGCAATTCAGGCAGGAGCACAGGGTATTAAGGTCATCTGCTCAGGCAGGTTGGGTGGTATTGAGATAGCACGTCGGGAGAAGGTCATGCAGGGACGTGTGCCTCTACATACTCTCCGTGCCGATATAGATTATGGCTTGGCGGAAGCCCGCACAGCCATGGGACGTATCGGAGTAAAAGTGTGGATCTATAAGGGCGACATCATGCCGGAACCCAAGGTAGTGGAGATTGAGGTGGAGGATGAGGAGATGAAACTGATAGAAGTTACCGTTGGAGGACAAGAAGAAGAGTCCTCGGAGGAATCTCAGGATGCTGCAACCGAAGAGAACCAAATTTCGGAAAATGCATAGAGGCCGTCGCCGCGGCAATGCTCAGACGGGAAACCAAGTGGACTTTGGAGACTTTGGTCTCAAAGCTACGTCCACCGCTTGGGTTACTGCGCGGCAGATAGAAGCTGCCCGCCGAGCTATCACGCGCCACTTCAGGCGAGGTGGTCAGGTGTGGATTCGTGTCTTTCCGGACAAGCCGATCACATCCAAGCCAGCAGAGACTCGCATGGGTGGTGGTAAAGGCAGTGTGGACAGATGGGTTGCCGTTGTAAAACCGGGCCGAGTTCTCTTCGAAGTATCCGGCATCGGGCAGGAGTTAGCCCATGAAGCCCTGAGACTGGCTTCACAGAAGTTGCCTGTCAGTACGTCAGTGATAACTCGTGGCGATGGCCAGAAGGCCGCGGAGTAGAAGGGATACCTTTGGATATTCTGGGAATAAGGGCACTTACGGATGAGCAACTCGCATCTGAGTTGAACAGTACTTATAGGGAACTAATGAACGTTCGCTTTCGCTTAAGCACGCGCCAGCTTGACAACCCTCAGGAGCTTAGGAATGTGCGGAAGACTATAGCTAGGGTAAAGACTGTGATGCGTCAGCGAGGAATCGTGGAGAGATGAAATGGTGAGAGGACGAAGAAAAATCAGGGTTGGTCGTGTGGTAAGCAACAAAATGGATAAGACAGTTGTGGTGGCGGTCGAATGGCGCCAGACCCACCCTCTTTATAACAAGTCCGTGAAACGTGTTACCAAGTTCCACGCTCACGATGAGGATAATGGGTCCAAGGTCGGGGATGTGGTAAATATTATGGAAACGCGTCCTATGTCTAAGACGAAGCGATGGAGAGTGACCCAGGTTGTTGGTGCTGGGGCAATTCCAATCAGCGATGAACTCATCGAAATCCCCGAAGAGGAGCCCGAAGACTCCATAGACGTTAAGGAAGATGATTCGGTTGACGAGTTTGAGAACGAAGATCAAAGTGAAGACCAGGGCGAGCAGGAGGAAAAGGAATGATTCAGGTCTACTCTCGCTTGACTGTGGCAGATAATTCGGGTGCTAAGGTCATCATGTGCATTAACGTCCTCGGAGGAACGCGCAGGCGGTATGCCAGCGTTGGAGATGTCATTGTGGCCTCAGTGAAAGAAGCCGTGCCGTCCTCCAAAACCCCGAAGGGTGAAGTCGTGCGGGCTGTCATAGTGCGTACTGCGGCCCCTCATCGACGGGCCGATGGGTCCTATATCCGCTTTGATGAGAACGCCGCTGTGGTACTCAATGAAAACTTAAGCCCCAGAGGAAGTCGCATCTTTGGGCCTGTTGCACGAGAGTTGCGTGATAAGGATTTCATGCGTATAGTCTCTCTGGCCCCGGAGGTGCTGTAGTGAGGTTTAAGCGAGAGGACACCGTCCAAATCATTGCAGGCAAGGACAAAGGGAAACGGGGCAAAGTACAGCACGTTTTCCACAAGTCCAATTTAGTTGTAGTAGAGGGAGCCAATATTATCACGCGGCATGTCCGGACCCGCCCAAACGTACGTCAGGCGGGGATAGTCAAGCAGGAGGCCCCCTTGAATACCTCAAAGGCAATGCTAGTGTGTACGCACTGCGATCGTGCTGTGCGTGTTGGGTATAAAGTTTTGGAGAATGACAAGAAAGTCAGAGTGTGTGTTTCATGCCGGGAAGTGATCGACTAAAAAAAGCCAGTGCTTCAGAAAAGCCTGAGGTAGAGGCCGTTGCGTCTGAAGCGTCGGAAGCTGCCAAGGCGGATCCCAAAAGGAGTCCGCGTGCTAGGCGCTCTGTTGCTTCAGAAAAGCCTGAGGTAGAGGCCGTTGCGTCTGAAGCGGCGGAAGCTGCTCGTGCAATAAAACCGCGTGCCAGGCGGGCGACTGCTACCGAAACTGGTACACAGGATGGCCTAGCACCTGCGAGGGCATCACGCCGAAGGGTAGTAGCTGAGGAAGCATCGCCAAGGATTAAGAGGCTCCCGCGCTTGTTGG
>CAUZOU010000054.1:0-6503 GCA_963581795.1 Dehalococcoidia bacterium
CGTAGAGGCTACCTCCGATGGTGCCAATGACGAATCAGAGTCCTGATCTGGCTTATTCATCTACTCTAGCCGACGAAGATTGCCGATAGTTCCATCCCCCAGCAGCAGCAGCAGCAGCAGCAGCAGGTGCTATCCTACTGCGGTAGGGAAAACACGTCAACAGAGACTACGTTAGGCCCTCTCCAAGACTGTCCCACAGTCTTCCTAGCCCACAGCAGCCATTTGTTCCATTACCGACATGGGCGCATGATAGATCACTACGAAGTTTTTCATGATTCCAACCATCCTCTCCATATTTAAGTAATGGCTTACATTTAGATGATTCGCTAAAAGAAATCAAGTGATTCGGACTCTTCAATCAAAACCAAATGCCCATTATGACGGCGATTCAGAGCGTACTAACGAACTCTTTGGTTTAAGCACCAGCCAATGCTACAATAGCTAAGCATTTCAGTTCGGGGTTCGCTTATCAAGTCCTTCCGAATACATCATCAACAACCACATGCAAAGAAAGCGATGACTCCATGAACGAGACCCGCACTTTAGCACGGTTCGCTTCTGAGTTAGACTACGACCACATTCCGCCGCAAGCTGTACAAGCAGCCAAGGGTTACATACTGGACTGTCTTGCCTGCGGACTGTCTGCCCCCAATCTACCCTGGAGCCGTATGGTTGCTGAACTGGCTAGAGAGTCCGGTGCATCAGGCCCTTGCACGGTTTTTGGCCTACCTTGGCGCACCTCCGCCTCGTACGCAACCCTGGTTAACGGCACTATGATAGGCGGCTTCGAAACAGATCACGTCTACTCACCGGCTTCCTGTCATCCTGGAGCATCCGTTTTCCCAGCGCTGCTGGCAGTGGCAGAGAAAGAGCACCTGTCGGGACGCCATTTCCTGGCGGCCCTAGTGGCCGGGTATGAGGCAGTATGCAGGATTGGACAGGCAGCAACCCGCGCCGTGGAGGATGTCGCCGGGTTTCACGGCCCTGCTACCAACGGCCCCTTTGGAGCGGCCACCGCAGTATCCAAAGCCCTTGCGCTAGACCCCGAGCAAACTGCCAGTGCTCTTGGCATCGCCGGGTCCAACGCAAGCGGCCTTCTAGAGTTTTCACTGGACGGCTCCATGATCAAACGGCTGCACATGGGCAGGGCCAGCCAAATGGGACTTGAGAGCGCGCTACTCGCACAGAAGGGCTTCACCGGCCCACATACCATATTGGAGGGAGAACGCGGCTTTCTGAAGGTATTTTCCCCCGATCCGCATCCGGAACGGCTACTGGACGCACTGGGCGAAAGCTACGTCATGGCGTCAGTCTTGCAAATAAAGTCCTATCCCTGCCACATCAGGGCGCATCCGTTCGTGGACGCCCTAGTGCAGTTCAAGGCCAAGCACCCCATAGACCCTGGGCATATACAAAAAATCCAGATTTTCCTGACTCCTCACGATGCCGGTAGGCACGGCCAGCAAGACCCCGGCACTCTCCTGGCCGCTCAATACAGCATCCCATACTCCGTGGCAGTTGCCATATGGCGAGACCTTAGCGACCCCAGGGCCTTCGGCGACGGCCTGGAATACCATGAGAACATTCGTAGGACAGCCCAGGCAATCGAGCTTCACCATCTACAGGAATCCTCTGCGTCCCAGAAGCCAGCCCTTATCCTGGACATAGCCGGCGAAACCTACCGCCTGGATGCCTCAGATTACAAAGGCTCTCCCAACAACCCGTACAGCTTCGATGACCTGTGTAATAAGTTCCAACGGTACGCAGAAGCCTCAATTGACCCATCAGCAACGGAAAACACTATAGAGCTGGTGCGAACACTGGAAGAAGTCACCGACATTGCCGAATTGACCACACTCCTGGCCCCCTAGCAATAATCAGGCCTCAGCGTATGTCTTAGCGTCCTGGAATATGCACATCCCATTTCTGGACACCGACTGCCAGCCTGGCATACAATCCCGTATCACCGTTGCACGACGTACATCGCGCCTGAGAGGGGAAACCTCACAATGGAAATAGCTCCAAAGGTATACAACGTAGAGAACGTCAATGGCAGTAACGTAGTCCTTCTGGCAGGCGAGCAGATGGCGGTCGTGGACACAGGTCTCTCAGGGAATGGAGAGGCAATAGTATCCTATATCAAGAAGATCGGACGTAGTCCAAGCGACCTCCACTGGATACTACTCACACACTTCCATTTCGACCACTCCGGCAGTGCAGCCGAGCTTCACGAACTGACTGGTGCACAGATTGTAGCCCACAAGGACGAGACTCTTCAGGGGCCGGATGGCAAACTGCTACTACGAAAAGGCGACGAGGGTGAAGCACCACCACGCTGGTACCGTTGGGCACAGCGATACGCAGGAGGC
Organism: Dehalococcoidia bacterium; assembly: GCA_963581795.1. Lineage (GTDB taxonomy): Bacteria > Chloroflexota > Dehalococcoidia > Lucifugimonadales > UBA2985 > JASLXI01. The sequence continues at coordinate 2,370 of CAUZOU010000054.1, forward strand.
GGGGGAGCAAAGTCGCCTCGGCCGCGGGTGGCAAGGATATTCCCAGACACTCCGGTGCACAAGACCGTTGAAGATGGCGACGTGGTTCCATGCCTATCTGGACTGCAGATCATCCATTCCCCAGGCCACACTCCAGGAAGCATATCACCTCTGCTGACAGGCCCAGATGTGCTATTTCTTGGAGATTCCGTTCTAAACAATGTAGACCGCTTGAGCCGTCCGTTGATGTGGGATCGCTCCAAGCGCCGACGGCTGGACGTGTCGCTTCACGCCCTGCGGGACTTGGAGGCAGATTTGGCCTGTTTTGGCCATGGCCCTCCCCTGACTGAGGACGTTATGAATAAAGTGCGGGGTCTCACAGACCGTCCATACGACCTGCCAACGTGGCGTATTGCCTTGAAGAACTGGAACACCCTCAGACGGTGGAGTGCCAAGACGCGAACTCCCGGTAGATGGGAAGGCGGAAAGTCGTAGTTCACTGAACGCCCCTCAGTATCCCCAAAAGGCCATGACCCAGCCTACGCTTCTTGTACTTCCCCAGTTGGGCTTGTCCGTTTTACAAACCTGGGCCAAGCGAGCGCCGCCATCCAGAACAACGTAGAGACCCCAAATAGTATCAAACTGGAGCGTTCGATGCCGCCCAGAAAGTCGTCTGCCACTGCCTGTACTACATTCAAGCCCTTATCCACCGCCAGCAACTGGGTGGGACTATCCATGACATCCACCAAATGGAAACGCATCTCGTCAATCTGACTCTGACCAATTGAGTTGTATATAGGGCCTGACGCAACAACCAGTATGGCAGCGGAAATGCTCAGGGTCGCTGCCGCCCAAGCAATTCTCCCATGCCACTGCCTCCCTCCAAGGAAACCAATCAGCACCAGAAGCACCGCCCACAGAATATAGACTAGTACCCGCAGTTCTCTGGCCCTGTTAAGTTGCTCCCTAAACGTATCCAGATTGTCCAGGCCCACTCCACCTTCGACGCCTGCGAGATTCTCCCGCAGGTCAGCGTCCGTATATGTCCAACCATCACTCAGGGCTAAGCGCACCTCGTCCAGCACGTTGGAGGAATCCGGACCAAGGTCTTCACGCAGGTCAAGCTCAGTATATGTCCAGCCCCGGCTAAGAATCTCTCTTATGTTATCCAGAGTATCCAGGTTGCTTGAGGCGGGGTCTCCACTCAGGGCCTGACGCATGTCAGCCTCGGTATAGACCATCTCATCAGGAATCTGGCTTCCAATCATCTCACCGATACTGCCTGTAATATCTATATCTAGGAAGCCCATCAATGTCTCGGCATCAAATCCCTCAGGAATGCACTCGGGCAGCTCGTTCAGGGAGGGAAAAACTCCCGAGAACGGCAATTGACCGATAGTACATTGGGGTAACCCATCGACAAGTGCAATCAGCTTGGCCGAGGCCAGGTCTTCGATGATGGTCAGAGCAACCTCTCTGCGTTCACCCAGTGGAATCGAGGCTCTGAAGTTATCCGTCCTGCCTATCAGATAAGGCCCGGCCTCATCGATAACTCCCATTACCTGCTCTTCCAACCAGGACGGAGGAACCAGTTCACGCATCGCCGATGCAATCTCCTCTTGGGTTATGCTCACCCCAAAAGGCAATTCAGTAAACTGTGCCAGGCTACGTTCCAGCATGGGGGCAACCACTTCGTCGAATAGAAGCTCAAAGAAGTTGGCCTTCATCAGGAGCGTTTTTATGTCTTCCAAGGCCACGTCGGCACGCTCGGCCACCTGGACGTTCACTTTAAATGTCTCCTGCTCACCCAACATGTAGGCCGTAATTTCATCAAGGGCCAGGTCCACCTCGTCCTTGACCCAGTCCTCGGGCGCAACTCTCTGCACCGCCTCGACCAGGTCCTCTGCCGTAAGGGACACATTGAACGGCAGCGGACCTTCTTTGGCCAGTGCTTCGTCTATCCTGGGTGTTACCACCTCACCAAAGAGGAGGTCGTACAGCAGAGCTTTCCGCACCAATGCCTTCACCGCCTCAGTGGCTGCAGTCACACGCTCCGCGGCCGTTACACTTATCTCGAAGCTGTCCCGTTCGCCGGTAATGTAACTCCCAGCCTGGTCTATAACCTGCTCAGCCTGTTCCTGAAGCCAGGCCGGCGGCAAAGCTATACCGATAGATGAAACAATGTCGTCGGTAGTCAGGCCTGTGGTCACCAGAGGGTTTTCATTCAGCGTATCGGAGAAGAAGTCTGGGGCTTTGCTGCTGAGTTCCTCTATGCCGGACGTGGGCAAATCGACGAGGGCAAAATGATATACATCCGCCTCCTCCAGATGGTCCTTGTAGAAGCCGGGCTCAAGGAAGGTCGCGCTCACCCTGAAGATCACCAGCGTAAGAAGGAAAAGCACAAGGAAGACCAGTCCCAGAGGCATAAGAAAGAATCGTCTAATCCAGATCATCTATCTTGGTACTCCATAGCAGCCGCTTGAGCCACAGCACGACAGTCTATTCCCTGGTATATAGCAGCTTAAATAATACGTAGTAGTCTGCTACAAATCCTGGTAGCAGTGGGGTATTGTAGTGTTTTTGTGTGCTATGGACAACCAGATGTTGAATTTGCAGAAAAGCTAGGTGCCAACCTGAAAGCAAATGGCGTGACTTGCTGGCTCTACTCCATAGGCACAACCCTTGGGGAAAAGACCTGGGGAGAGATTAATCGCAAGAGACGTGAAGCAGAGAAAATGATAGTTCTATGCTCTGCCAACTCACTTATTCGTGAAGGCTCACTAAAGGAAATTGAAGAACAACTAGATGAAGCACCAGAGAAGATGATCGCAATTTCCTTGGACAACATTTGGAAGGAACCAGGTTTCCGAGTCATGCGCGGCCAGCGCGATCTTAAGCTATTTCGATTGGAACAAAATTACGTTGACTTCATTGATGCGTCAACGTACCAAGCATCTATAGACAAGTTCCTTAAAGATCTAGAGCGGACACAGCAAAACGCCAGTAGCTAAACTTATCCCAGTGCCTTCTCCAAGCCACCCTTCCACGCTGTCTCCAAATCATCCAGCGGCACATCCAGCAGTCCAGGCAGTGAGAACGTCGCTCCCCCAACCGAGCCAAGCTGCACCAATGGTACGCCCTGCTCCGAAGCAAGCTTCTCCAACGCAGGTAAAGCATCGACTGACAGGGACACCACAATACGAGACTGTGTCTCGCCGAATAGCGCCGCGTCCCATCGCCCATTTATTGTGACAGCACCCACAAAGCCTTTGCCGCCGGCAACACACGACTCGGCCAGACAAACTGCCAGCCCGCCGTCGGCACAATCATGGGCCGAGTGTAGCAGGCCGTCATTAATTGCCATACGGCATAGACGTTGTACGTTGACCTCCATATCAAGGTCTATGAATGGAACGCCTGCCACCTTTTCATAGACCACCTCCAGATAAACGGTCCCCGAAAGCGACCGGGCGTCGCCCGATACTTCAGATGCTCCCAAGAGCATCACCACATCGCCCTCGTCCTTGAAGGCTGTGGTGCATCGCTTTTCAGCGTCTTCAAGCAGGCCCAGCGCTCCAATCACCGGGGTGGGCCATATGGCCACTCCCCTGGTCTCGTTGTACAGACTAACGTTGCCGCTTATCACAGGCACGCCCATCTCCTGACACGCTTTCGCCATCCCATTGACGCACCCCTCCAACTGGTAATACACTTCCGGGCGCTCCGGGTTCCCGAAGTTCAGGCAGTCGGTCAGGGCAAGTGGTTCAGCACCTACACAGGCCAGGTTACGGCAGGCCTCTGCCACTGCGATGATTCCTCCGACGAACGGGTCAAGATAGCAGTAACGGCCGTTGCCGTCCGTTGTCAGTGCTATGCTCTTGCCGGTGCCCTTGAGCCTGAGAACAGCGGCATCTCCACCGGGAGATTGCAGAGTGTTGGTCTGTACCTGATGGTCATACTGCCGGAATATCCACTCCTTGTCAGCAATGTCCGGAAACGAGAGCAGGCGTAGCAGTATGGATTCCGGTTTTTCCGTCGGAATAGGCAATGCACCAAGGTCAATACTTTGAGTCTCTTTCAGGTATGCCGGCGCCTCGCCCGCTACGCGATAGAGGGGCGGGTCTGTGAGAACATCCGCGGGTAGTGACGCTTTCA
>CAUZOU010000055.1:0-6438 GCA_963581795.1 Dehalococcoidia bacterium
GGTCATGAGTTCGCCCCTGCCAGGCATACCATCCACCTTGTCATAGGAGTTCTCAGAACGGAAGGAAACATCCTGTCGCAGTTCGAAGGTGTAGGTTAGGCCATCTGCTGAGATATCCCAAGCCTCGGCCAGCTCAGGTTGTATACCACCGGACCAACCAATCCATGGGTCTACGGTGACCAACGTATCACGCATAGTCATCTGGTTCCCTACGTAGTGGCTGTTACCACTACCTCGGAAGGGGGAGCCAGTCCGCACTGGCATATTGGTTCGGAACTTTATCGTTCCGCCATATTGTGGCTCGCCCCACGCCGGGTCATACGAGGGATGATTCAACAGGTCTTCAGCGGAGGCACCCAAGTCAATTTCTCCTCCCGGCACGGGAGTTTCCGTGGGCTCAACCACCGCCGCGGCCGTTGTCGCCGTCGGCACAGGCGCTTTTGTAGCGGTAGGAGGACTGGTAGGAGTCGCAGCATCACCTCCACACGCCATAGCAACAATTACTAAGGCACCAGCCAACGCCATTACAAGAGGCCTAATTCGGAACGCTTTTCGTAACATCCGGTCTCCTTTCCAACACATTGCGTAACAGTAGGCAGTATTCCACCGACTATGGAGAGACGATATCATGCGCACGTCAACCATGTCAATAGATTCTCACGTAATTCCTAGGTGTAAATCATAGTGGGAAAATCAGTGGCGGTATGTTATCTAGGATAAGAACGCGTAAATAGTTCGTGATATTCGAATGGAACGGTGAGCATCTCGTATGGGAGAATCCGCATTGGATACAAATCTGCTCTCCCGTCTACCACCTGAATGGTGGCGTGGACAGGTGGCAGACTGGAGACGGTCCACGTGATGCCGGTTGAACTAGAATCACGTGGACCGAGTCTGATAGGCCTCTGTCCGCTGGATAGTAAGGGAGATAGCCAGATCTCATATTAGGTTTACAAATATCAACGTGATACCTTTAACATTAGGCATGCCACGAAGATCTTAAGCTATTCCGAGCGTGGGGTACTGCGTTCCATCATTCACTCCTTTTTATCTTGGGAGAAGGGAGCAATGGAGACCTCAAAGAAAGTCTCAATCTTCTGGTGTGGAAAAGTTATGATTGGTGGAGCTGAAGGGATTCGAACCCTTGACCCCCTCAATGCCATTGAGGTGCTCTCCCAACTGAGCTACAGCCCCGTGGACGTCCAATATACCAGAGGCCTCATGACAGCGCAACCGAGAAATATGCACGCGGCCGTATATATAATGGCCTTCACCTCACCCGGCTGGCCGCTATATATGCCCCCACGCCGAGCATCAGTAAGAAGAAGATATTCGGGATCGTGAACACAAAAACCAGAGGGCTCACAAACCCGGCCACCACGTAGCTCAGCACAACACCCCCTCCAGCAATGTATTGCAGGTATCTTCCTCGCCTGCGATTGGTCGAAACGCTTATACCTTCTCCAATCAGATATCCGATTCCAACAACCGCTATCCATGGCAGGAATGGTATGCGGAATAGATCGAAGAACATCAGACCCCATATAGACCCGGTCGCCACAGCCAGTAGCACTCCCGCACCAGCGGCCCTTGCGAGAATCACGCTGCCAAGCTCAAAGGTTGGCAGACCTCTTAGATTGGCACAGTCAGGACACTTTGCGCCAACAGGAGTCTGTACCAGGCATTGAGGACAAATGAGAGTCCCGCATTGACTGCACCCAAGACGAGTCTCATTCCATGAGTGGCGAGCGCAGTAAGTAGGTTGTTCCATCTCAGTCATCACTTACGTTTCAGGAGGGGCCCTGTAGATCCAATCATCCCTGCTGGCAACATCTCTATCGTAGATGAGGCGCTGCAGGAATACGTTTCTCCAAGAAGTCCGCTGCCCGGTTGCATCCCGATTTGACATCACCCGCTTGACAGCCGCGATGACCAACAGAGCGACGCATAACACCTTAACGTAAAGAGGTTCCCCAAATACAACACTCAACACCGGTATCAACGCCACGGATATTCCCACCCACAGAGCACTGCTGCGAGAGATGAGCCACCCTACCAGAGTTATACCCAACCCTATCGCCAGTTCCTTCCAGGCCAGTACCAGCAGAACGCCAAGAACCACCGTAATGCCTCTTCCTCCCGTAAACTTCAAATACAGTGACCAGTTGTGTCCAGCTACCGTGGCCAGGCCAGCCAAAACAACTATCCAGGAGTTGGTGGCAACCTCCTGGGCCAGATATACGGGGAACGCCCCCTTCACAAATATGTCGAATGCTGCAAGCGGGATCGCGGCCCACTTCCCAACGTGCACCCATATGTTGGAGGTACCCACATTGCCGCTGCCATAGCGACGAATATCAATCTTCTTCAGAGTTCGTCCGATAAGGTAGGCCATAGGTATGGAGCCTATGAGGTAAGCCAGCACAACTATCCATATTTCCGTCATAGGACAGTCTCCCTATCCTAGAGCATGCCAATATTATAGTGGCGAGTTAATAACACAGAGGAATCAGATGCCTATAGAGTGAATACATGTAGACAGCAGCCAAATCAGTCATTTGCTCAGACTAATCTTGTTTCCCGACATTGCATACAGCTTTTCCGCAATCTCCAACGATGGGCCGACCATCCCCGGTTCCACCTCTCCAGGTGTACCCATGGCGTGATAATCGCTACCGCCGCAGGGAATGAGACCGTATTTCTTGGCCATCGCCGCAAACGCCTTCACCTCGGAGGTTTTGTAGGTTCCATAGTAAACCTCCATGCCCACCAGACCTGCCGCCTTCAACTCCGGCAACATCGGCTCCACATTGTCTACTTCCCGCGGATGGGCCAGTACTGGAAGTCCGCCCACACCCGTAATCAACTTAACCGCTTCCGTGGGAGTCAGCTTTTCTCTTTCAGCATATGCAAGGCCGTTACGTCCCAAATGTTTGATAAAGGCCTCTTGAGGATAAGTTATATACCCCTTCTCCACCATTGCTTGAGCAATGTGCGGGCGTCCCACAGCTCCATCGGCCAACTCAAGTACCCTGTCCCAGTCCACAGGTAATCCCAGTGCCGCCAGCTTGTCCACCATCTCCCGTGCCCGGGCCACTCTGCCGTCCCTGAACTCACTCAGGGTCTGCTGAAAACCGATGTCGGAGTAACGAATGAAATAACCGAGTACGTGTATCTCATTGCCAGGTATGTCTGTGCTCAGTTCTATGCCTGGAATTATGGAAAGTTGTGGAAACCTCTTCGATGTCTCCACAACCGCCGCAAGTCCCTCGGTAGAGTCGTGGTCGGTAATGGCCACCACACGCATCCCCTTTTCAGCCACCAACTCCACCAGTTGCGTCGGCGTCAAGCGACCGTCAGAACAGGTGGTATGCAGGTGGAGGTCTACTTGAGACTGAGGCATGCTTACCGTACCGCTCTATCAACACGAATAATCTGAGTAGCCCTGCCGGTATTCTCATCTATATCAATCAATACGGAGCCGAACCTGACCGGCCCGTTAGCCACGGCGAGCCTACGCGGAGTCTGGTGAAGGAAACGCTCCAGAACATCCTCTATATTGCTACCAATCACTGAGTGGGACGGCCCAACCATGCCCAGGTCGCTCACGTAGGCCGTACCACAGTTTAGCAGGCTCGTATCCACAGTCCCCACATGCGTATGGGTTCCCACGACTGCGCTGACCCTGCCATCCAGGTACCAGCCCAAAGCCACCTTCTCAGAAGTGGCTTCAGCATGGAAATCCACCAAGATCACCCGGTGACTTTCTCCGAGTTCATCTATCAGTGCATCCATAGCGCGGAAAGGACAGTCGAAGTTACCCACAAACACCCTGCCTATTAGGCTCACAACCAAGGCACCATTCACGCTGACATAGCCTTTCCCGGGTGTTGTCGGGGGGTAGTTAAGAGGGCGCAGTATGGGCACTTCCGTGTCCAGATAGGGGACAATTTCCTTCTGGTCCCATATATGGTTCCCAGAGGTGATAACGTCCACCCCGCTATCAAACAACTCCTGAGCGGTCTCTAGAGTAATGCCGAATCCTGCGGCGGTATTCTCTCCGTTGACCACAACAAGGTCTATTTTGTACTCATCGCGTAGACCTGGAAGCAAGGCCTCGACGGCCCTTCTTCCAGGTCTACCTATTACATCGCCAATCATCAAAACCCGCAAATCACCGTCTCCCGAATGACACGCATTCAGCACGCCATCACAAAACGCTACTACACAGATTCGCCTCTGAAAAGCGCGGTTTCCAGTGATCTCCTAGCGGGCGAATTCCACAGACCGAGTTTCACGGATAACCGTGACCTTTATTAAACCTGGGTACACCAGAGTATCTTCAATCTTCTTTACCACGTCCCTGGCAAGTTTGGACGATGTCACATCATCCACTTCACCGGACTTGACCAGAATACGCACCTCGCGACCCGCCTGAATGGCGTAGCACTTCTCCACACCCGGGAAGCTTAGGGCCACCTGTTCCAGAGCCTCAAGCCTCTTCGCATAGTGCTCAAGGGTGTCCCTACGGGATCCTGGGCGAGCTGCGCTTATGGCGTCCGCCGCGGCCACTATGAAGGCCTCCACAGACCCACGTTCCTCGTCATGGTGTTCCATAATAGCCCGTTCTATCTCATATGGTATCCCGTACTTGCGGGCCACCTCACCACCAATCTCCGCGTGAGACCCTTCCACTTCGTGGGTAAGGGCCTTGCCGATATCGTGCAACAGTCCTCCCACCTTAGCAACCTCCACATTTGCACCAATCTCCGCTGCAATCATGCCGGACAGTACGGAGACCTGCACGCTATGCTGGAGAATATTCTCTCCATAGCTGTATCGGTACTTCAATCGACCAAACAGCCTGACCAGTTCGGGATTCAGACCCATGACCTTTGCATCAAAGACACCCTTTTCACCCTCTTCACGGATATTCTCTTCAACTTCTTCGCGGGTCTTCTCCACCACCTCTTCCACCCTGGCCGGATGTATCCTGCCGTCCGCAACTAGCTTGGTGATGGCCAGTCGTGCCACCTCTCGCCTGACCGGGTCAAAGCAGGAAATAGTAACGGCCTCAGGGGTATCATCTATGATCAGGTCTACCCCTGTCGCAGCTTCGATTGCGCGAATGTTCCGTCCCTCGCGCCCTATTAGACGACCTTTCATGTCGTCATTTGGAAGTGGGATTGACTTAACCGTGTTTTCAGAGACTACGTCGGAAGCCAAGCGATGAATCGACAGCGTCAGAACCTTGCGAGCCTTCTGGTCTGCTTCATCCTTGGCAAGTTGCTCAACGTCCCGATAGCGGCGGGCCACATCGTACTGAATCTCCTCTTCGGCCTTCTTCATGAGAAGATCCCTGGCGTCATTGGCAGAGAGAGACGATAGGTTCTCCAAGATTTCTAATTCCTGGTTCTTCATACCCTCAAGTTGGGCATGCCCATCCTCCAACTCCTTTTCTCGAGTTACCTGGCTCTTTTCTCTTTTGTCCAAGTTATCCGAGCGCCTCTCGATGTTCTCTTCTCGATTGGCCAGCCTCTGCTCTTGGCGCTGCAACTCTGAGCGCCGATCCCTCAAGTCCGCCTCCGCTGAGGTGCGTAAACCCAGGGCTTCTTCCTTAGCTTCCAAGAGAGCCCTCTTCCGCTGTTCCTCAGCCTCCCCCAGTATTCGAGAAGCCTCCTCCCCCGCATCCTTCATCCTCTTACCTAAGATACTAGCTCTGAAAAAGAACCCGGTTGCTGTCCCTATTCCTAGGGCTACCAGGACGGCAAGGACAATTATCAATGTTTCCACTGTCCTTCACCTTCCTTTCTGTCCAGGCTAATTAGCCCAGAATATTCCGATACTCCACACAGTAGAGCATCGTTTGATGTTAAGCCCAGAAACCGTTGAGTGTCAAGGACGACACCATGCCTTAGATGTTGTTTTCCCCTACCAGACATTCAGAGCAGCGACACAGTTTTCGTAACAAATCATAGGGGTAAATACCCGAATCGTGGGTATCACTCCACAGAAACTGCACGGCGTATCGCCCTATCTGCATCCAATCCACCGCCTGAATGTCCTCTCTCACATCCTCCTCTGCCACCCTGCGCCGACCAGTCATCTCCTCCACACAACCGGCGCAGCAGCAGTGGCCCCTCAGAAACCTGTGCGGATAATAGCTGAAGTGTCCGTCATCCCACAGGATGTGAACACCGTCTTCCTCTAGTTTCACTTCGTTAAACGCCAAACTCTGTCCCCTTTTTCGTAAACACTCTACCAACCATAACATCATCCCGTGTTAATAGAAATTCGAAATTAACCCATGCCTCCCAGATCACGCCCTCCAAGCACATGAAGGTGCAGATGCGGCACTTCTTGACCAGAGTCCGAACCCTGGTTGATCACCAGCCGGTACCCCGACTCCGTCAGACCCTCGCGTCTGGCCATCTCACG
>CAUZOU010000056.1:0-6424 GCA_963581795.1 Dehalococcoidia bacterium
ATGCCGTAACTGGACAGGAATCTTTCATCTAGTGTTGTCAAAGTATCCCTTTCTTTGCTTCTAATATTGTATTAACAGCAAGCCACTCTCCGGGTTGCCGTAATATTACTAGTGTGGATACGTCGCCTTCATCGTCGATTTTTCTATATGACCAGCGAACCGCTCACGCTACTGAACCACCGTGACTGACCAATTTCCTATATTCAAAATCATTCGAAATACAGGCGTTACTCGGCCTGCTTTTCGTTGGCCTACTATTCTCCTACCGGATTGAAGACAAGCCACGCGGCCTTGTTGTCGCCAATGGCTCGCCACTCGTGGTCGGCATGAGGCGGCACCAGCACGGCGTCGCCCTTGGTCACGGTGTACTCTTTGCCATCCACTATGAGCAAACAGGAACCGCTGAGAATGAAGCCCATGTGCTCCCATTCATGCCCGTGCTCGGGACTATTGTCGTTGCCGCCCAAACAGCGGTGGGCCATGATGTAATTCTGAGCGCCCTGCGGACCGGCTATTACGTGTTGCGCCGGCCCCGGCACCAGATCCAGGTCCGCCAGGTTGCGAATGACCGGGACTTCGCCAGTGCCCTCGCCGCCGTCGTTCTTCGCGCCGCCGCTCTGAGCCGCGATAAGGGGATTGACCTCGATACGCCTTAGCACGCCGGGGCCACCGCTGTTCAGAGTGTAGTGGTCAACGTTAGGAGGTACATATATGGCGTCTCCCGCCTTTACAGGGTACTCCTTGCCATCGCAGACCAGCGTACCTGTGCCCTCAATGATGTACACCTCGTGCTCCCACTCGTGAATATGGTGCGGACTGGTCTTACCCGGGTCTATCTCCAGATAAGTCATGGTGCAGGTTGGCGGGTTGTCGTCCAGCCAGACTAGCCTGGCCGAAGTACCATGAGGCTCGAACAGTCCCTTATGACTTCTAATTATCGGTTCCAACGTACCTCCTTTTTTGAATAGTTGGCAATGCAATGCTGCCAACGAAAGTTTGGGGCCCGGCTAGCGCCGTTTTCCCATGCAACTTTTGTATTTGATCGTTAGTCCTGAGTGCCGATCGCATCAAGCATCCTCGACAAAGTCGGGACCTGTCGAAGGATAGCTCATATTCTAGCTCTTGCTTATTCTTGAATTGTCGGCTGTTCCATGCTGCTAACGGACGCATGAGATCATACCAGTGCCGGTAGCAAAATATAATTTACAAATTACTGAAACGCGGGCAACACCTCTTTGCCGAACAGGTCGATGGACTTCTTTACCATGTCCCGCGACATGTGCCCGAAGACGTGCTGCGCGCAGAACACATCGTGCCCAACTAGCTCCTGCTGCTCTTTCATCTTCCGAATAACTGTGTCCGGACTGCCCACTATAGCGATGCCGTTATCTACCCAGAAGTCGTAAGACCGTCCCCGCTCTCGGAAAACGCGACGTAGCTCCATCTGCTCGGGCGATGGCTCGTGGTCGGCGTACCGATTATCCAGCCCTAGCGCTATGCCCGCCTTGGCCATTGCGTCTCGACCAGAGTCATCGAATTCAGGGTCAGGCTCACGAGGCATAACCAGGTTGGGCTCAGCCTCGGCCCGCGCCAGCTCGTCCGTCTCTGCCACATGAACGTGTCGTGTCAAGAACGCCTTGGGAGCAGGCCCCTGATGGCCGTGCGCCTCCCAGAGCTTCCACCAGTTGGCGAACTTCTCGGCCACCACAGGGTCTACGTCGATATTCTGAGACACGCTGAAATTCATTTTGGCCGCATACTCGAAACTGGCCGCGCTGTGGGCCGCGAACCAGATCGGCGGATGCGGGTCCTGATACGGCTTTGGCGTAGTCAACACCTGTATGAACTGAAAGAACTCGCCTTCATAGGTCACAGACTGTTCAGACCAAGCCTGCAAGACTATGTCCAGAATCTCCTCGCTGATCTTGCGGCGCTTCTCGAATGGCACGTTCCAGCGAATGAACTCATGAGGCGAAACGCCAGTGCCAGCGCCGAACTCCAGCCTACCCCTGGACATGTGGTCCAGCATCGCCGTGTCCTGTGCCAACCGAATGGGCTGATGGAATGGCAACTGGTAAATCATCATGCCAAAGCGGATTACGCTGGTGGCGCGTGCCAACGCCGTCAGGTAGATATTAGGCGCGCTGAGATTACTCAGGGCAGAGGTCTGGTGCTCGATGGAAAAGTAGTACTCGTAGCCCATCTGCTCGGCCTCTTGTGCCGTGCGAATGTGGTCGTCGTACACGTCTGCGGCCACGGGCGATTCGGCCATGACCGTCGGACTGAACACATCGTAAAGACCTATTTGCATTCTTTCCACGGAAACTTACCTCCCCAACAGCAACGCCGAACACGGACCTGAGAGAACCAAATCACGCATGGCCAACTATCCAAAATAAAACTATTTCAAGATGTACTTGTCGACGTTGTGGTATGTGGTCAGGCCAAGGTAAATGTCGCAGCGTGAGTCCACCCACAGGCCGTGCGCATGTCGAACGGGCCACCTGTCGACGATCTCGCCGTCACCGTCGCGAATGGTGAGGCAGTCCGGGTTGTCGTCATACGCTTGCTCGGCAATATAGAACAGACCGTTCTTGTCTTGGACCATATTGTTGGGGCCGCCCATTCCAGTCCACATGTTGATGAACTCTCCCTCGGCGGTGAAGATTTGAATGCGCTTGTTGGCCCGGTCGCAGACATAGACCTTCTCGGCAGCGTCCACCATGATACTGTGGGGCAGTTGGAACTGGCCCGGCTCGGTGTTGCCAGGAGTTCCCCAGGAGTTCTTTAGCTGACCGTCAGCGGAGAACCGGTGGATGCGGCTGTTGCGGTAGCCGTCAGATACATAGATGTCACCGGAGGGACCGGGCGCCATCTCAGTCGGAAAATTGAAAGGACCCGCAAATCGCGGGACCAGTTCACCGGGAGTCTCGCAGCCCGTGTCCGAATAGAAACCGCGCTGGCCAAGAATCTGGACCGGCCTGCCTTCGAGGTCGAACTTAACAGCAACCGAACCTTCCCTATCAGTGATGTAGATCAGGTCGTCGGTTATCGTCAGGCCATGCGGCGACTCAACGGCGCCATTGCCCCACGACTTTAGAAAGTTGCCGTCCTTGTCGAAAACCATCATCACCGGGTCCTTACGCTGGAAAACGTAAAGGTTGTCCTGCGAGTCAGTGGCGACAGAGCTGACTACCCCAAACTCCTCACCAGCGGGTAGCTTGGGGAAGTCTTGTATGTATTCGTATGTGTTCTTGGTGCCTACGGTTGTCATCTATTATTGCTCCTCAAGAAAGGTTTTTTATGGGTTGCCTCGGGCGTCAGTGCACCGCGATTAGGTTCAGAAGGCCAAATGTCTACGAAATCGCAGTGTAGCCGGACAGTGGATGCTTGGCAAGCGAGGTGGCGGGCTTAGATGACAATCCCAACGGGGCGAGGAAACAAGGACGTCAGTAGTTGGGCCAACTCAGCGTTAAGAACAAAACCACATCTCATCTTTACTTTCCCAGATGGGTGAGCCGCAAGAGCGCACTTGTTAGTCAGTCAATAACTGTCAGCCATTGGAAGGGGAATATATACAGGTCTTGGAACACCTCAGAAATCACAGGTGTTTATCGAGCTCTCGCTCCACCTCGGCCCGAATGCGGCCCTCCATTACGCGCGCCCTGAGAGGGAGTTTTGATTCGATAATAATGTCCTTAGGTGTGACCTCAAATGTGACCTTGATGGGGAGGCTGCCCACCGGACTTGCCGCCCTGAAGGAGGCAAACAAGCTGTGCCCTTCCCAATAATAATGCAATTCCGAAATCTTGTTTCCCGCCTGGCTTAAGAAAATGGGAAGCATTTGATTTGCTAACTCAATAGCTGCTTCACGCGTAGTATTGTGAGGCCTGACAATTTTCAATAAATGCCTTTCACAACAGTGTGACTAACCACTGTGTACCTCGGAAAACTCGGCAGCGAACGATTCAAAACATGATATGTCTGATTGGCACTCCGGACACGCATCATGGAAGAACAGAGGCAGGGTATCCATGGAAGCAACGCGACCAGTGACGCCTTCCAGATCTGGATCTTGCAAGGCTTGTCTTATGCGTTTGTAGGACGATACACCCAGAATGCCCATTCCGGCTACGCCTACCACGGGGGCGACTGAAGCCATAACTGGCCCTGCCCCTGCGGCAGTCGCGGCAGTAACTCCCACTGCGACCACCCCTCCTATAATTCCTGCCTTGCCAACATTAGTGACAGTATCCTTGGTGGCTTGCCGTTTCGACTTCTTTCCTTTGGCCAGGTAAATCGTATTCTCCACCAAGCTCACAGATGTCTCTATAAGTATGGCAACGCCAGCCGCGCGCCGGGCATTAACTGCCGCATTCTTTGCAATTATTTTGGCGCTGCTTGCGTTGTTTTTAAAGCCAGCGCTGGCCCTCTCAAATCTGCTCATATTTCGAGAGCCACGCGCCATATTGAGCCCCTTAAACTCCCACACAATATTGGCAGCAGATTTAACCTTTCCAGGGGAATTCTTGACTGACTCGATGTGGCTCGCCTGCTTGCCGTCCGTAAATTCTCTCACTGCTCCTTCTCCCAGCGCGCGAACGGGAGACGGTATGCTGGTCTTATAGAATTCGGTGGCTTCCGCGGGAGTTCTTATTCCTCCATTTCGGTTAAGCCCCGCGTTTGTGATCTTCCGTTGCATCTTCAAGCCTAAGTCTTGGAACGATGTGCGCCAAGTTATTCGCCGGAGAAGACCGGTGAACTCATAGCTCACTTCTTGTGACGGCGCACTCTCTGAGACAAGTTCTGAGGCGAAATAGTAGTCCCAACGCAACTGTTGGCCCGCATTTATTGTGTGATCACAGTGACTACAGCCTATATCGTCGCCATTAACTATCGCGGCATTCCCAGCAGCGTATATTTCGAAACATGATCGTTCGTCCGTGCAATTCCTACACGCTACGTGAAAATGTCGGAACTCTGCGGATTCAGCGTCAGGGCTCTCGTCCACAGCAAGTTCTGGAAATTCGGTCAGGCAAATATCACTTTTTATAATGAGATGCTGACAGCTATCGCACTCGATTGATGAATTCGCGTTGGCTAGTCGCCACATTGTTCAACCTCTGCGGTGGATTTGACTTCGGTCGCGGATAGTAACACGGAACCCATGTTCTTCGCCATCGACGGTCCCGGGCAAGTGGGTGCCTTCAGGGGAAAGCTCAAAGAGAACCAGCGGCTGGCCTCCCCGTTAAGGAGCGGGAAAGGACACAACTGATGGCAACACTCAGAGCAAGACTGCGATTTTGCGGGAAAACGCTAGTCGTTCAGGTTTGGTGTGTCACCGGTTATGCCGGCGTCAACCAGGCGCTGAACGTGACTGGATGGCACTCCCAGTAGCTCTTGCAAAACCTCGGCGCTGTGCTGGCCCAGGCGAGGAGATGGGCCAAGCAGACGCCCGGGTGTTTTGGAGAGACGCCAAGCCACTCCGGCATAGGTCTGTCTTCCTGTATCTGGGTGGTCAAGCTCTTGGAAGAATCCTCTCTCCTCTAGATGCGGATGGCCTAGCAGTTCGCGTGCCTTCATCACGGGCGACGCAGGAATTCCCTGGGCTTGTAGCAGTTCGGTTACGCTGTCGGCGGTTTGGGTCGAAGTCCACTGGGCGACTATCGCGTCAAGCGCCGATGCGTTCTTAACCCTACCGTCGGCAGTGGCATAATTCGGCTCGTCGGCCATACGCGGCTGGCCCAAGATCTGACAGAGACGCATCCACTCCTCGTCGTTGCGGATCGATATGGCGACCCACGAGTCTTCGCCGTCACAAGGGTAATTACCGTGAGGCGACATGCTGGGATCAGCGTTGGCATTGCGAGTAGGAACCTTGCCGCTCATGCTGTACTCCATCACATGCTCCACCATCAGCCCAATAGACGTCTCCTGTTGCGAGAGGTCTACGACCTGCCCACTACCTGTCCTGGCTCTGTGATGCAGGGCTATGAGGATGGCTCCGCACGCCACGTAGCCCGCATAGGGGTCGGTGTGCATGAAGCCTGAGTTCATGGGAGGCCCTTCGGGATAGCCGAGAGCAGATGCAATGCCCGACATCGGCTCCGTAGTGCCGCCGTTGCCCATGTAGGCGGAGTAAGGCCCAGTGCATCCATACGACGGCATGCGAAGCATCACAATGCTTGGGTTTACCTCTGAGAGTACGTCGTAACCCATGCCAAAGTTCGGCATTACCCTGGCAGAGAAGTTCTCTGCGATGATGTCTGATATGCCCACCAGGTCAAGAAACATGTCTTTGGCTTCCTGGTGATTGAAGTCCAGGGTAATGGCGCGCTTGCCTGTGTTGACCGAGTTGTAGGCAGCGTTCCTGTCGAAGGGACGTTCACCAGGGATGTTATCCGGGTAGGTTCCTGATAGCCTG
>CAUZOU010000057.1:0-6317 GCA_963581795.1 Dehalococcoidia bacterium
ACCTTGGCCTGAGCGGACTCTTCAGCCAATTCCTCGACAGGTTGCTCGCTTACTTCAGCCTCAGCGGTTTCTTCTACAACCTCGTCGACAGGCTGTTCAGTTACCTCAGCCTCAGTGGTTTCCTCTGCCACAGCCTCGACAGGCTGTTCGCTTACCTTAACATCTGCCACCACAGGTCTCTCAACCTCTACAGGCACAACCAGTACCTCTTCGCTGGCCATCTCCTTCACCTGCGCCCCATGTGGGTGCACCTCACCGGCGTATATCTTTAACCGGCTGAGCATCTGGCGGCCCAAGATAGTCTTGGGCAACATACCTTTGACAGCAGCCCTAAAGATGCGATCAGGGTGAGTTTCTTTCATCCTGGACATAGAAGTTTCCCGCAATCCCCCAGGATAATGACTGTGGCGACGGTATAGTTTCTGTTCGAGCTTATTACCCGTTACCTTTATTCTGGAGGCATTGACCACAATAACGTGGTCACCTGTCAGAATGTTCCTCGCGTAGATGGGCTTGTGCTTCCCCTGAAGCAGCCCGCTTACCTCCGTGGCCAAACGACCCAGAACCTTGTCTGCAGCATCAAATACAAGCCATTCAGGCTCCACGTGGGATGGTTTGGTAGTGTACGTCTTCATAGTTTTCATACAGCACTCGCCTCAAAAATCGCGTGCTCCCACACATCCACTGCTTCACTGTAAGAGAACACCTGGATCGGATAATTTACTTTCATCAATGTCAGTCCCTTTGCCGGAAGAACCCATGTAACGGCCCCGAGCTTACCAGATTCAGCCAGATCCCTAAACTCATGCATGTCCAGCCGACCAAGTCCGACTTCCAGTAGAGCACCAGCCGTGCGTCGCACTTGTTGTCTCAGGAAGCCATTTGCCACCATGTCCAAAAATATCATGCTGCCGCTTCTGTTTATAGAACACTTGAATACCGTTCGCATTGTGTTTACCAATCCATCGGATGACACACTGGCGAAGGGCGCAAAATCCATATCACCTTCCAAGAGACTAGCCGCTTCCATCATTGCTTCCATGTCCAACGACTGCCTAACGTAGTGGACGAACCCCTGAAGCAGTGGTGAAGGAGTAGCGCTGTTAAAGATTCGGTAGCGATATGCCCTGCTTACAGCCCCTCTTCTGGGATCAAAGTCCAGGGAGACCTCCTGTACGTCCTTTATTGAGATATCTCCTGGCAGGTAGCTATTTAGGGCCTGCACGAATACTTCGGGAGCATATGTGGACCACGTGTCGAAAGCCACCACCTGTCCTTGGGCATGCACGCCAGCGTCTGTGCGGCCTGCTCCCTTGATACGCAGACGTTCCCCAGTGAAGCTGAAAATTGCCTCTTCCATGGTCTCTTGAACAGATGTGGCGTTATCCTGGGCTTGAAAACCGTGGTATTCAGCACCATCGTACTCAACCAACATCGAGAGCCTACGAAAATCCTCAAGCCCTGAATATCTACCATCTATAGAGTCTAAGCTCATTGAATCAATTCCAGAAGGGCCATAGATGCCCCGTCGCCTTTTCTGGGCTCCATCCTCACCAGACGAGTATATCCACCGGTTCTGGTGGAATACCGTGGTGCAAGATCATCAAACACCTTACGCACAATGTTCTCATCTGTTATGAATGCCAGGGCCTGACGCCGATGATTCAGGCTTCCCTTTTTGCCCAATGTAATCACCTTCTCTACCATACCCTGCACCTCTTTGGCTTTGGCCTCCGTTGTGCGAATGCGCTCATGGCGGATAAGGTCGGTCACCTGGGTGCGGAACATCAACATCCGCTGGCCTGTAGGACGGCTAAGCCTGCGACCAGATACTCCGTGTCTCATAGTCCCTCTACATTGGTGGCTTCTATCTTGGCCTCGTCGTCACCATCCGGAAAGATATCCTCTACGTCTGTAACCTCACTCGGTTCAGGTTTGTCCTGGATGAATCCGTACTCCTTGAGTTTGTCATTCAACTCGTCCAAGGATTTGGTGCCAAAGTTTCGTATCTTCAGAAGGTCTGCTCCCTCTATTTCCAGCACCTGTCCAACCTTATTGATATTGCTTCTCTTTAGACAGTTGAGGGTACGGGAAGAAAGGTCCAATTTCTCTATGGGCGTATTATATTGCTCCATTGGAATGGTTGCCGTGAAAGACGGCCTTTCAACTGTGCCCTCTCCCGCCTTGTCCGCATTGGCAAATAGAAAGAACTGCTCCAGCAGAAGTTCCGCGCCCTTCTTCACCGCTTCCACCGCGTTGATCGTGCCGTCAGTCCATACATCTATGATGAGCCTTTCATAGTTGGTGATTTGCCCAACACG
Organism: Dehalococcoidia bacterium; assembly: GCA_963581795.1. Lineage (GTDB taxonomy): Bacteria > Chloroflexota > Dehalococcoidia > Lucifugimonadales > UBA2985 > JASLXI01. The sequence continues at coordinate 2,322 of CAUZOU010000057.1, forward strand.
AGTGCTCTCCACAATGTAATTCACTTTGCGCACAGGGCTGAAAATGGCATCAACCGGAAGAACACCTATTGGCAGACCCTCTGTATGGCCTGCGGGTACATATCCCTTGCCCTGCTCCACGTTGAACTCTACGGAAAGCAGTCCCTCAGCAGAATCCATGGTAGCCAGATGAAGCTCAGGATTGACTATCTCAAAATCTGAGGGAACGCTGATATCTCCCGCACTCACTGGTCCCTCTCTAGCTATCTCCAAGCGCAGCTTTCCGGGCCGCTCAGCCAGAGCCTTCATGCGGATTGCCTTGACGCTAATCAGGAACTCAGCCACATCTTCCTTCATGTGATTAATAGTAGAGAACTCATGAAGAACCCCCTCTATCTTGACCCATGTCACCGCGGTCCCTGGGATTGAGGTAAGGAGCACTCTGCGCATGGGATTTCCCAGCGTGTTTCCATACCCCGGTTCCAGCGGGCCAACCGCGAACTTGCCATAGTTATCCCGAGTCTCAAGTACCCGAATCTCTGGTTTCGGAGTCTCTTCCAATACCACTCCTATTTGCACCATATAAGTATTCCTCCGCTATCTGGAGTAGTGCTCTACCACCAGTCTCACGTCTATTCCTGTATCTATTTCGGATGGCTCAGGGAGAGCAATCACCCGCCCTGCCATTTTCTCTGGATCAAGGCTAAGCCAGTTGGGCAGAGGCCGCCTCGGAATATCCCCAGCCATCTGTGCAAACAAGCCCGTCTCCTTGCTGGATTCCTTCCATACCACCACGTCGTCCACTTTGACCCGGTAGGATGGGATATCCACCTTACGGTCATTCACCATGATATGTCCATGACTGACAAGCTGTCTGGCCTGGCTTCTAGAGTCTGCAAAGTTCAGCCTGTACGCCACATTATCTAGGCGTTCCTCCAAAAGTTGCAGCAAATGCAAACCAGTCATACCAGGGCGACGCTGAGCCTCGCCGAAGTACTTTCGGAACTGCTTTTCAAGGACGCCGTATATCTGGCGCGCCTTCTGCTTCTCCCTCAACTGCGTTCCCCAGTCAGATGTGCGCCGTCGCCTCATGGGCTGACTCCCCGGCGGTTTCCTTCGTTTCTCCACGGCGCACCTAGGAGTATAACACCGCTCTCCCTTTAGAAAGAGTTTCACCCCGGCGCGACGGCAAAGCCGACAAACAGCATCAGTATACCTAGCCATACTTTCTCCCTCTGAATTCCTCGAACCCCAAACTGCCGTAGGTTCCCTTGGTCACCTCACGGCTTGGGACAGTCTTTCGTTTCTATACCCGTCTACTTTTTGGTGGGCGACAACCATTATGTGGTATCGGTGTGATGTCTCTTATGGTGGTGATATACAGCCCCGCTCCCTGAAGAGAGCGAATCGCAACCTCGCGGCCCGAGCCAGGTCCTTTTATGTATACCTCCACTTGCCTCAAACCGTGCTCCATAGCCTTCCTGGCAGCGGTCTCCGCAGCTCTCTGGGCTGAGAAAGCCGTGCCTTTTCGAGAACCCTTAAAGCCTGCCGTGCCGGAGCTACCCCAAGCCAGAAGGTTACCCTGAAGATCTGTAAGGCTAACTATGGTGTTATTGAAGGTAGATTGAATAAAGACCTTCCCCTGAGGAACGAATTTTTTCTCCCGTCTTCTAGCTCTGGGTTTTCGTCTAGTGGTCATACCCTTCTCCTTACCTTCTAGTTCCTGCGTTCCGGCGCCCGGCCACGGTCTTCCTGGCCCCTCGCTTAGTCCTAGCGTTCGTCTTTGTACGCTGGCCTCTTACGGGTAAACCCCTCCGATGACGCAACCCTCGATAGGAGCCTATGTCAATTAGCCTGCGGATATTACCATTTACTTCCCGACGCAGGTCTCCCTCTACTACGCAATCTCTATCTATGGTCTCACGAATACGAGCCAACTCATCTTCACTCAGGTCTCGCACTCTCGGGTTGCCCTCCACCCCCGCCTTTATCGCCACGGCTTTGGAGATAACAGGGCCAATCCCGTATATACGACGCAAAGAGTAATCCAGCCGTTGTCCGTCTGGTATGTCTATGCCAGCTACTCTAGCCATGTCTTATCCTCATATCTACCCCTGCCTCTGGCGGTGTTTGGGATTCTCACAGATGACCCTCACCGTTCTCTCTCGCCGGATCACCTTGCACTTCTCACATCTTACTTTTACCGACGCCTGGACCTTCATGATTCCTCCATCACTTGAAGCGGTACGTAATCCGGCCACGGGTCAGATCGTACGGCGAAAGTTCAACTAAAACTCTATCTCCCGGTAGCACACGGATAAAGTGAACCCTTATCTTGCCGGATGCATGGGCCAATATCCGGTGCCCATTGGCTAAATCAACCCAAAACATAGCATTAGGCAAAGACTGAGCAACTGTGCCTTCTACCTCTAATCCTGGTTTCTTAGCCATTGGTTTTGCCAGCCTGCTTCCAAATTTCCAAATATATTATACCCGAGTTAGCACCTCCGCATCACCTTCCGTGATGAGCAAAGTGTTTTCGAAGTGGGCAGAAAGACTTCCGTCGGCTGTCACCACTGTCCAATTGTCCTCCAAAGCTCTAGTCTGCCAACCGCCAATATTCACCATCGGCTCTATGGCAATGACCATGCCCTTCCTCAACATTGCGCCGGATCCCGGAGTGCCGAAATTTGGAACCTGTGGTTCTTCGTGTAAGGCCCTGCCGATTCCATGTCCCACGTATTCCCGCACCACCGAATAACCTTTTCCCTCGACGAAGGACTGAACGGCCCATCCTATGTCGCCAAGACGCGAGCCGTGGGTAGCCGCCGCAATTCCCCTTCCCAAGGCCTCTCTGGTTACGTCTATGAGTTTGGTGACTTCAGGCGAGATATCTCCCACTCCTACGGTCACTGCGGAATCCCCATGGAAGCCCTCCACTACGGCTCCCACATCCAAACTCACCAGGTCTCCATCTCGGAGAACCTTGTCTCCGGGAATGCCATGAACGATTTCGTCGTTGACTGATACGCAGATTGTACAGGGGAAACCCATATATCCCTTAAAGGAGGGCTTTGCCCCCAATGATTGGATATGCTGAAAGGCAATGTCATCCAGATCACTCGTTTTCATGCCAGGCCTAATGGCCTCTAAAAGAGTAGCGATAGTCTGTGCAACCACCTTTCCTGCCTGGCGCATGGATTCAATCTCTCTGGGGGATTTCAGGGTGATACCCCGCTCCCTGTTTGCCACACCTGTAAAAAGTGCCTCTTTTTCCATTTGATTTTCTACCTTATGACACAGCACTCAAGAGCGACTCTCTCACGTCCTCAATGCTCCCCTCACCATCTACCTCCACCAAGTTTCCCTTCCCATTGTAATACCCTATCAGGGGAACGGTTTGCTCCGCAAATACCTTGATACGTTTGCTCACCGCCTCCGGAACATCGTCTTCTCTCTGGTACAACTCTCCTTCACAATCATCACATTCTCCATGTTTACGGGGAGCAGCATTCACTTCGTGATACGGCCTTTGGCAATGACGGCAGATCCACCTGCCTCCCAAGCGCATTATTAATTCCTCTTCGGAGACACGGATGTTTGCTACCCTGTCTATAGTCTCTCCCTGCTTCTCCAATGCCGCTTCCAGTGCACCAGCCTGTTCCACAGTGCGTGGAAAGCCGTCTAAAACATAGCCCTTCTCTGCATCCGAAAGTTTAATCCGTTCCTGAATCATACCAATAATCAACTCGTCCGGCACAAGCAACCCTTGTTGCATATAGGACCGGGCGGTACTCCCCAACTCAGTGCCACGAGCCTGGTGATCTCGCAGGAGGTCACCAGAAGAAATATGCACAATACCCAGCGATTCGGACATACTCTTGGCCTGAGTGCCCTTTCCTGCTCCTGGGGGACCGAGAAGAATAATACGCAAGTTTCTCTTCCTACCTAATAAATCCTTCGTAGTTTCGCATGAGCAACTGCGCCTCCAGCTGCCTCATGGTATCCAGGCCGACT
>CAUZOU010000058.1:0-6193 GCA_963581795.1 Dehalococcoidia bacterium
CAGGTAGTTCTGAAGGTAGTTCAGGGTCATTCAAGTATGAACCACGTTCTCAATAATCAGGACATCCTTCCTCTGGATGTCGTTTCTAGGTCCTTGGTTATCTTCACACCGTCCACACTGTCCGTGCCGAAGTAGGAAATGGAAATGAATTCCAAAGAGAGAGGAATGGAAATCTGGAGCATGCGGCCTCCAATGAAACAAAGAACGCCCTTCAGGACTCCTACCAGCAATGGTTTTGTGTTGACGTAGTCCCGCGATATCTACCTCCCCAGTTCTGCACCTAGCTTTTGAATCTGGTTGGTGCTTAGGAGCACCTGTTCAATGCCTGGTGTTTTTTCCTGGGCCAGAGGCCTGAATGGGTCTTTTGCCAGCAGGCGGTGATAGTCTTTGCGGTACAGAAGCTTTATGTTTATATCAGGATAAAGCTCCCTCAAGTGTCGAAATTTGCGGTTCTTCTCCGTGCCAAGGCTTTGCTTCAGGGTGGTCAGATCCACACACATCTTGAGGTCAACGAGGCAGGAATCTAGTGTGAGCATCTCCAGCATTAGGTTCACATCCGAACGGAGGTGGAAGTAGCGTGGTTCGTACTACCATCTTACGCCGTAGAAACCGAGTATCTTGGCGAAGTCCGGCTCACTGGGATATGCGAATGTATGGGGAGCTAGCGACTGTTGGGTCATCACTTTGACATCAAACATGATCCCCCTCCCATACTTCACGTAGTAGACCAGGCATATACGTACTCGCAGTGCGCCAGTGTCCAATTTGTGTGTGGCGACGACAATGCACAGTTACGTTTAAATAATCAAGCCAGTGGTCTCATGACCTGTAGAGATATTCATGGCGGGCAAGAATGTTATAAGAACCGGGTCCGTTGAGTAGGCTTTCCACAGCCGCCCTCGCAGTATCCAGAGATGTAAAGCACGGAATTCGTCTTTCCACGGCCGCTCTCCGTATTTCAAAGCCGTCCTGCATGGTGGATCGTTCCCCTGTCACTGTGTTTACCACTGCATCTACAGTCCCATCCAATATTATATCCACGACGTTTGGGTGGCCTTCACCGAGCCTCTTTGTTATAAGATTCACGGGGATGCCCAACGCCTTCACCATCGCAGCTGTACCCTCTGTGGCATACAGCTTGCAGTTGGATTCCGCCAGGGCACGTACGAGGTGTAAAGAATCAACCTTGTCCTTGTCAGCAATGCTCAAAAGGACAGAGCCTCCAGCGCGTAACGACAGTCCTCCAGCCAGCAAGGCCTTCGCCACAGCACCTTGGAAGTCCACATCTATTCCCATTACTTCGCCGGTGGATTTCATCTCCGGCCCAAGGTAGGTATCTACCCCCACCAGTTTGGACATGGAGAACACAGGGGCCTTTACCCCCACAAGGTTCTGTCGCTTCCACAGCCCACCTTGATACCCCATCTCGGCCAGTGTTCTGCCCAACATAACTTTGGTTGCAAGATTTACCATTGGCACACCCGTTACCTTGGAGAGAAATGGAACCGTACGGCTGGCTCTTGGGTTGACCTCCAACACATACACTGTGGATTCTATGGTGTCCTCTCTCAGAATCTGCGGGCTGCGGTAGGGACTGCCCCCTACAATTACGTACTGTATGTTCATAAGCCCCTTGACGTTCAGGCCTTTTCCTATCCGTGTTGTATACTCCACAAGTGTTTCCACTTCTTGTTCAGTGAGAGTAACTCCGGGATAGATGGCCATTGAATCCCCACTGTGCACTCCTGCCCTCTCCACGTGCTCCATAATCCCTGGAATGAACACTACATCGCCGTCGCATATGGCATCCACGTCCACTTCGCGCCCGCCAAGGTACTTGTCTATGAGAATCGGATGACTTGTGCCCAGTTCTGAGGCGGCCGTAACGTAACGGATGAGTTCGGTGGCGTTCTGGACGATCTCCATCGCCCGTCCTCCAAGAACGTAGCTTGGGCGAACAAGGACAGGGTAGCCTGTCACCTGGGCCACTTTTAGGGCTTCTTCAAGGGTTGTCACTCCCGCTCCGGGAGGTTGAGGAATGCCCAGCCGGGTCAGGAAGTCTTCAAAGCGTCCTCTGTCCGATGCTGTGTCTATAGCATCTGCGGTGGAGCCTATAATGGGCATCCCCTCCTTATCGAGGAATTGGGACAGGTTTATTGCCGTCTGACCGCCGAATTGCACCACTGACGGTGGATAAACTTTTAAACCGGACGCCTCGTTGGCCTCATTGTCTAGGATGTCCAGCAAGCTTTCTTCGTCCAGGGGTTCAAAGTAAAGACGGTCACTGGTATCGAAGTCGGTGGATACGGTCTCCGGGTTGGAGTTGACCATAATGCTCTTGACACCTTCTTCTTGGAGTGCCCATGCTGCATGGACGGAGCAGTAATCGAACTCTATACCCTGGCCAATGCGTATCGGTCCGCTACCAACGACCACAGCTTTTGGCCCCTCCAGGGGCAGGGCCTCGTTTTCATTTTCGTACGTGCTGTAGAAATAGGGAGTCGCGGCCTCAAACTCCGCTGCGCAGGTATCCACCATCTTGTACACAGGTGTTATGCCCCACTCCTTGCGGAGGTTTCGCACCTGGTGAGACAGCCTGTCAGTTAGTGTGGCCACCTGGACATCGGAGAAGCCAAGGCGCTTAGCATCCCACATTAGCCTATGTGTAAGGTCTTCCTTGAGAAGGCGTTGCTCCATATCCACAATGTTCTGAAAGCGGTATAGGAACCAGGGATCTATACCCGTACGCCGTGACACGTCTTCTGGGATTGCTCCACGGCGTATGGATGTCATAAGTGCCCAGAGCCTGAGGTCGGTCGGAAACAGTGGGAGACTATCGAGAACTGACCCTCCGTTATTCTGCCATGCGCCGTCCTCCCACATTATGGTGGAGTTGCTAATCTCCAGGGATCGGACAGCTTTCTGGAAGGCCGCCTCAAAGGAACGGTCTATAGCCATTACCTCGCCTGTGGCCTTCATCTGGGTGCCTATGGTGCGGTCTCCTGCAGCGAATTTATCGAAGGGCCAGCGAGGTATTTTGACGACGCAGTAGTCCAAAGTCGGCTCGAAGGCTGCAAGGGTACGTTGGGTAACGGCGTTGTGTATCTCATCCAGCCGCTTGCCGACTGCTATCTTCGCTGCCACCCTTGCGATGGGGTAGCCTGTGGCCTTGCTTGCAAGGGCTGAGCTACGGCTAACACGCGGGTTGACTTCGATGACGTAATAAGGACTATCCGCTTCCCAGTTCCCGGGTAGAGTCTCTCCGATGGTATTGTGGGGCCTAAAAGCGTACTGGACGTTGCACCCCCCCTCTATTCCCAGTGCACGTATTATGTGCAGGCTGGCTGAGCGCAGCATCTGGTACTCTTTGTCTGTCAGGGTCTGGCTGGGGGCAACCACGATGCTATCGCCCGTGTGCACGCCCATTGGGTCAAGGTTCTCCATATTGCACACCATGATGCAGTTGTCAGCCCAGTCACGCATCACCTCGTATTCAATCTCTTTCCAGCCCACCAGGGAGCGCTCCAGCAGAATCTGATTGATTGGACTTGCCCTCAGTCCGCCTCCTGCAAGCTCCTCCAACTCATCCCACGTGTTGGCGATACCGCCACCCGTGCCACCCAGGGTGTAGGCAGGACGTATCACCAGAGGCAGTCCCATTTCCTGGGCGATGCGGTGCACATCTTCCATGGACTCTGCTATGGCACTTGGAGGAATTGGTTCACCAATGTCCATAAGCAGGTCGCGGAACAGCTCCCTGTCCTCGGCCTTTCTTATGGTGTCCAGGGGTGTGCCAAGAAGGCGCACGTTGTACTTCTCCAGTATCCCGGCGTCTGCCAGTTCAACAGCCAGGTTGAGTCCTGTCTGACCTCCAAGGGTGGGAAGGATGCCCTCGGGACGCTCACGCGCTATGATGCGCTCAAGGACTTCCACTGTCAGCGGCTCAATGTAGACGATATCGGCAATCTCTTCGTCCGTCATTATGGTAGCTGGGTTCGAGTTCACCAGTACGGTTGTAATGCCCTCCTCACGCAGGGATTTGCACGCCTGCGTGCCGGCGTAGTCGAACTCTGCCGCCTGCCCAATGACGATGGGGCCGGAGCCTATGACCAGAACTTTTGTTAGGATATTTTGCATTTAGGGTTGTTTCCTCACCATATCCAAAAAATTATCGAAGAGATAGACGTTGTCCATAGGGCCTGGGGAAGCCTCCGAGTGGTACTGGATGCTCATTATGGGCAATTCTTTGTGCCTCATCCCTTCCACGGTGTTGTCGTTTAGGTTGATGTGGCTCACTTCCAGTTCCGACGGTAGGCTATCAGCGTCTACAGCATAGCCGTGGTTCTGGGCGGTTATGTGTACGCGATTAGTCTGGATTTCCTGCACGGGATGGTTGGCACCTCTATGTCCAAACTTCAGCTTGAAGGTGTCTCCTCCAAGGGCACGGGCGATGATCTGATGACCAAGGCATATCCCCATCATAGGCACTTGGCCTACAAGGCCCTTTGCTGTCTTCACGACGTAGTCAAGCAACGCTGGGTCTCCAGGGCCCGGAGACAGCAGTATGCCGTCTGGCTTGAGTGATAGAATATCACTGGCTGAAGCGCTGACGGGCATGGCCATAACACGGCATCCCCTGGATTGCAGGATACGCAGGATGTTGTACTTGAGGCCGTAGTCGCTCACAAGTATCAGTGGGCCATTTTCCTCAGTGATCTGGCCGTCCCAGGGGTAGGATGTTTTTGTGCTCACAGAGGCGACGAAGTCCACGTTATCGTAGCGCGTCATCTTGCCAATTTGTGTCAGGGCTTCCTGAGGAGGTGTCTCGACGGAAATCATCCCCATCATCACGCCTGACATGCGCAGCTTACGGGTTATGGCCCTAGTGTCTATGCCAGATATGCCGGTGATGCCCTCTGACGCCAAATATTCGTGAACCGTCATGGTAGAGAGACTGTGGCTGGGACGCAAGCTGTGTTCCCTAACGGCAAAGCCAGCGACCTGGATTTGCCGTGATTCCATATCCTCACCGTTGATGCCGTAGTTCCCGATTATTGGATATGTGGGAATCACGATCTGGCCTGAATAGGAAGGGTCTGTGAGTACCTCCTGGTAGCCAGTCATGCTCGTATTGAACACCACTTCGCCAAAGGAGGAGTTTTCTGCTCCAAAGGCCTCGCCCTCATACCACGAGCCATCCTCTAAAACCAGGTAGGCTTGTCTAGTCAATTCTAGTAGCCTCGCTTTCGTACACAAGATTACCCTCTAAAACAGTCGCTACTATTCTGCCCTTCAGCGTAGTGCCATCCAATGGTGTGTTCTTGCCTTTGGAGACAAATGCTTCTGCATTCACAACCCACTCTGAATTTGGATCGAAGATGGTCACGTCCGCTGGAGAACCCAGTTTCAGTGTGGCAGGACAGAGGTCCGGGCGGTTGAGCACCCTTGCAGGGCCGACGGTCAGCCGTTCCACCAGAGTGACCATGTCCAAGTATCCATTGTGGACAAGGGACAGCAAGGAACCCAGAGCCGTCTCAAAGCCGCTTATGCCAAATGCCGCTTCTTCGAAGGTACGGTCCTTGTCAGCACTGGTATGGGGCGCATGGTCGGTGGCTATGCAGTCTATGACACCATCAGCCAGCCCCTGTACAACGGCGTTTACGTCTTGTTGTGTCCTCAGCGGTGGGTTCACCTTGGCATTGGTATTGTATGGCTTCTGCTGGCCGGGTCGTGGCATCGCCCAATCTTCGGTAATGGTCAGATGGTGCGGGGTTGCTTCCGCAGTAACCGAGACTCCCCGTTTCTTGGCACGGCGCACAAGTTCCACGCTTCCGGCAGTGCTGATGTGTGCCAGGTGCAACGGGCCACCTGTCGTCTCTGCCATAGCAATATCCCTGGCCACCATAATCTCTTCCGCCAAAGCAGACCACCCCTTCAGGTCGAGGCTGACAGCCACCGCTCCATCATTCATTACTCCTCCATTGGAGATCTCAGGGTTTTCACAGTGGTTGATAACGGGTAGTCCCAGCGTGGCAGCTTTTGACAGCGCCTGATGCATAAGCACGTCGTCTGCCACAGGACTGCCGTCGTCGCTAAAACCGATTGCGCCTGCTTTGGCAATCTCTTCCATATCGATGAGTTCCTTGCCATCGCGGCCTTTGGTGACGCAGGCAATTGGAAGGACCTTCACCAC
>CAUZOU010000059.1:0-6043 GCA_963581795.1 Dehalococcoidia bacterium
GAATATGCTTGAACCGGGCGATACCGCTGTTATCGGCACCCACGGTCTCTTTGGACAGCGTCTGGCGGACATCGCTTCCCGCTGCGGCGCAAATGTGATCACAGTACCAGCGGAGTGGGGCCAGACTCTTGACCCCGCCGCTATCGAACAGGCACTGAAAGACGCTGGCCAGGTCAAACTGCTGGCGGTAGTACACGTAGAGACTTCCACAGGCGTTGTACAACCTCTAGCCTCCCTGGCAGAACTAGCGCACAACCACAATGCCCTCTTCCTCGTGGATGCTGTCACATCCCTTGGGGGAGTGGACCTTCGAGTGGATGAGTGGGGGTTGGACATCTGCTATAGCGCCACACAGAAGTGTGTTGGCTCGCCTCCAGGACTCTCTCCCATAACCCTCAGTCCCAGGGCGGTTGATGTCTTGAGACAACGACAGACCCCTGTCCAGAGCTTCTACCTTGACCTCCTGCAGCTTGAACGATACTGGCTGACCGACCGGGTGTATCACCATACAGCATCGATGTCCAATATCTACGCCCTGAGGGAAGCCCTCATCATAGCTATGGAAGAAGGCTTGGAGGCCAGATATGAACGGCACCAACGAAACGCAGACGCCCTTAAGGCGGGGCTTGCGACCTTCGGCATGCAGCCTTTGGCCTCTAAGGGGTCCCAGGCCAATCCGTTAACCGCTGCTCTTGTTCCCGACGGAATAGACGAAGCGCGGGTGCGGCGCAGCCTCCTCGGAGAGTACGGCATAGAGATAGGTGGAGGGTTCGGGCCTCTGGCTGGAAAGATATGGCGGATCGGCCTCATGGGAGAGTCATCTCAGGCCAGGCACGTCCTGACACTCCTTCACGCCCTGGAAACTCTGCTAGCCAGGGAGGGACTTGAAATTGCGGCGGGCTCAAGTCTCTCGGCGGCCCATCAGGTACTTGCTGCGGAATAGATTACAAACTACACTCTGGTACGGTATTGGAAGACCTCTGCAACCTGTACCACTCCAATATCGTTAGAGCCAGCCATATCGGCTATGGTGCAAGATAGCTTGAGGGTACGATGAAATGCCCTGACCGACAGGTGAGGTGTTCCATTGTAGCCCGCTCAATGCCCTGAAAGAAGATGTTCCTCACTTAAAGGCATGAAGAGTAGTATTTTACCTCGACGTGGTTGGGAGAACTGGACTCGTAAAGGCTGCACAGCATGGGCACTCAGCTTCAAATGCTGTTACATTGCTCTGGTCTGAGGGTACGCCAATGAAGCAAGCTGAACGTTAGCACAAATATTTTCTTCTCACTGCCTGTTTCTCGGAGTGATGATCCTCATGCATAGCCTTGGACTACAACAAGGGTGGATATGAGGAAGAGAATCGTGCTGGTGGACGACGAAAAAGCACTCCTGCAGTTCCTCTCCGCGACCTAGGGAAACAACAACGGGTACAAGTTTACACTGGACAGGAACGATGAGGAGGCCGTAAATGCCGCCAAACAGAATAAACCGGATTTTGTTCTTCTGGACGTTCTAATGCCCAACAAAGACGGGTACTGTGTGTGCTAGGCGCTCAAGCAGAATCATAATATATCACTCACACCAAAGTGCTTTCCGTCACCTCATTGGCCCAAAAGATAGATACCGGATTGTTGAGCCGCCGGGTACATCCTCAAGCCATTCAGAACCGCATTACTTGATAGATCCTATGAGGCGCTCTCGTCGCAGATCAGTCTACAGGGGCCGATAACCAACAACGGGAGAGTGTGGAATACTCCACGCTCTCCCGTTGTATATCTTCTATCAGATGATACGGATGCTCTGTGTTCTAAGTCCCACGCAATCGTGGGTCAAGCACGTCCCTCAATGCATCTCCAAAGAGGTTGAACCCGTAAACCGCCAGAGATATGGCAATCCCAGGGTATATAGCCATCTGAGGTGCCAGCACAAAGTACTCTCTTCCCCTTTGGGAAAGCATACCGCCCCATGTTGGGGTAGTGGGAGGCACCCCCATGCCAAGGAAGCTCAATGACGCTTCCGAGATAATCGCGGTGCCCAGTCCTGCGCTGGCTATGATGAGCCAGGGAGCAACGCACTGGGGCATAATGTGTTGCAACATGATGCGCACGTCCCCTGCACCAATGGAGCGAGCCGCTAGCGCAAACTCAGATTGTTTCACAGCCATAGCCTGAGATCTCACAATCCGGTTGGCTCTAGGTATCTGGACTATTCCAATGGCCAATACAACGTTGTTCACCGAACCGCCCAAGGAAGCCATGATGGCCAGAGCGAGAATCAACGTAGGAATGGACATAACAGCGTCCATCAGGCGCTGGATAGCAATGTCCACCTTCCCACCGTAGTAGGCACTCATCAGTCCTATCAACCCTCCGCTGCCAGAGCCGAAGGCGACGGACAGAATGCCCACGTACAGTGATATTCTGGCGCCGTTCACTATCTGTGCCCAAAGATCCTGGCCCACGTCGTTGGTGCCAAGCCAGTACTTCCAAGACGATCCCTGGAAGTTTTCTCGCAGGCTCCACGCCGTTGGGTCGCCGGCTATGAGAGGCGCAGCAAGTGCCAAAATCACCATTACCAGAATGATCACAGCTCCAGCAGCCCCCAAAGGCTTGCGGCGCATGAAGCTGATAGACCCTTTCCACATACGCGTTGCCAACGGAGCCCGTTCCGCCCTACGCGCTATTACATCAAGTGTTCCTACTGGTGATGCCATCTTTACCTCCGTACCAAGAACTCTCTAGTCAGAAGTCGACAATTTTTAATCATATCGGACACGTGGGTCAAGCCAGCCGTAGCTTAGATCCACCAACAAATTGGTCATTACGATCCAACTCGCAAAGAACAACACCAGGGTTTGCACCACTGGGTAATCCCAGCGACTTAAGCTATAAATTAGGAAAGACCCCATACCAGGCAACATGAATATGGTCTCCATGATAACGGAGCCGCCTACGGTCAAAGCTACGGTAATACCTATGATGGTGACCACTGGCAACAGGGCGTTTTTCATAGCATGTCTGTACACGACAACAAAGTACCTCAAACCTTTGGCATGAGCAGTCCTGATATAGTCCTGTCTCAGAACCTCTAGCATGGTTGAGCGCATCATCCTAGCCTTGGTGGCCTGAGAAACCCAACCAGTGGACAATGCAGGCCAAATGAAAATTACAAAGTTCCCCCACGGATCGGCCCAAGGCGATACATACTCCAACCGAGGACTCCAGTTAAAATACACCGTTCCTACCAGTATTATCATGGTTCCCGTCCAGAAGTTGGGAACCGAGAGGCCACCCAAGGACACAATTCGCAAAATGTAATCAATCCACGAGTCCTGTTTCAAGGCCATGATTATCCCAACGGGAATCCCAAACAGAACCGCAAAGGATACGGTCATTATAGCCAGCTGAAGTGTGATTGGGAGCTTTTTTTGAATCTGAGGCCAGATTGGCTTGCTGTCGACTAGAGACGTTCCCCACTGGAAGGTCACGAAGTCCCTCATGAAGACGGCGTACTGAATATACAACGGCCTATTCAATCCCAACTGTTCACGAAGCAACTCGGCCGTTTCCTCAGAATAGAAGGCGTCTTCCCCACCTAGAATAACGTCCACCACATCGCCAGGAGCAATTCGCAGAATGATGAAAACGATCACAGACACCAATAGTGCCGTAAACATACCCAGAACAATCCGCCGTAGTGCGTACTGTAACATGGGCACTCCTAGCCTTGAATTATATACTATCCCATCGGAATTTCATCAGTAACAACCGCCTTGGCATTACGCCTAAGCTAAGCGTCGCCATAACTTACCATTATTGAATAGTAGTGTCAATGATTGCCCAATTCAACGCCAAATCATATTACGATTTTCTAACTATCCAAACTGGTGCGAGTCATTTTAAGCGGTGTAGATTACTAGATCAATCCATGCTATATGATCAGATATAAAAGTAAGGCGCTCCCGAGTGGGAGCGCCTTACTTTCTACCGTTTCCCTTTACCAGCCCTGGATTACTGTGCCAACCACAGTCGGTCATGCAACCGCTGCTGCGAGTAGGTTCCAAGGTTGTAATACCGGTTTCCCTTGAGTTCCCAGCGGTTAGGCCATGCTACGTTCATCGTGCCCAAGTGGAACGCAGTTGTCCGCTCATTGACTATGTATTCCTCCAGCATCCAAATCAGGTCCTGCCGACGATCCTGGTCGAGGCTTACGTCCAGTTCCTCTATCCAGGCGTTAACCTTTGCTGACTCAGCCTCGGAGGCCTCTCCATCGCCCTTCCAACCCTTAACGTCACAAGCTGGGTTGGTTGTCCACTCGGTATGCCAGCCCCAGGCCGCATCACTCGGGTCAGCAGAGTATGCCTGCTTGATCGGGGTGGCGTTAGCTTCTGCTCTAATTGTGTAGATACAGTCTGTGGCAATGTTACCGTAAGTGTCGATGTACTTGATATCAAATTCCCATCCGAGATGCTTTTTGAACTGGTCTATACCCCATAGGCTGACCTCACGACGACTCAGCAACTGAATGACATACTGGTCTGTCTTAGGTCGGTTACCATCTCCGAATGCTTCGTTCAACAGTCTGTTGGCCTCAGCTATGTCTGCATCCTTGGTTGCAGGATCCCAGCCTGGGAGCTTCATGAACTCCTCTGGGGATTTGCCCCAACCGCTGTCTATGTGAAGCATATAAGCGGGACTAGACATCTTAATGTCTCCAACGGTGCTGAACTCGTCCCAGTCACCTCTGTCCAAGAACAACTGAACGGCCCAGCGTACTTCCCACTTGTCGAACGGGGGTCTCAGGGGGTTGGCCCTGAAACCGGAAATGTGGTTGTACCGAACGATCTGCTGCTCAATTATGTCAGCATAGTCCGTCTGTACCTGAGAAACCTGAGCCTTGGTTATTCCACTGCTACCATGACCTGCCTGGTGTATCTTGCCTGTCACCAACGCAGCAAACTTGGTGTTGTAGTCCTGAATTCCAAAGTGGTCAAACCCGTCCGCAAAGGGCGCACCCTCTATGAAGTAGTTGGGGTTCTTCCTGACCTTCATCACGGTCTGGGAGTCCGCAGACAATGGTATCTGTGGTCCAGTGCCCATGTTGATCAGGTAACCTTCGGGTACTGCGGTGGACTGTACGCCAGGCCAATTGGCGTCCGCCCACTCCCGATACTCCTTGTCCCACACTGCTACTCCTGAGGCCAACCATGCCAGAGTAGCATTCCGGAAGTGGGTGAAGTTCAAGACCGCAGTCTTGCCTTCTGGTCCATCTGGGCAGGTCACTTCGTCCAAGTGACCCAGAATGGTCTTACCCTGACGTATGTAAGATGCATAGGTCTCCGGGGGAGCATCAGCAAACCATTCATAGCTGGTCTTTATGTCCTCACAGACCAGTTCACTGCCATATCCCGGTGCACCTTTGTCCTTGCCCCAGCCATCGGACTGGAACTGAACATTATCCCTGATAATGAAGGTGTACGTAAGACCGTCAGCAGATATTTCGTAGCTTTCACACAGATCGCATATCGGCGCGTCCCGGATGGAACCCCAAGGATCCATCATCAACAGGCTGTTGTGAGCTGCGAACTGCCACCGGCTGAATGCGCTGTATCCCAGAGTAGTCTGGAACCTAGTGGCGCCACTAGGGTCAGCTGTCTTGATAATTCCACCGTACTGGGGTTCTCCCCATTCGGCCTTGTAGCCACGGTGTCCCTTCAGATAGTTTACCCAGTCATCCCTGAAGTCTACCTCCACATCCGGTACCGCTGTTAGCGCCGCTGTAGACACTGGTGGCCGTGTGGCAGCGGGTGACGACCCATCCGATGGTGGCGGAGTCGTGGCCTCAGGCGCAGCGGCAGGGCTCGTAGCCGTAGGCGCAGGACTCGTGGAAGTCGGCGGGCTGGTGGGCGCTGCCGCATCACCTCCGCACGCAAGAGCAACCACCGCTATGGCAGTCGCAAGAACCGTGAGCATGGGCCTTAACTTAAACACGTGACGAAATCTCATATCTCCTCCTGAGAGAATACCGTTTAGAACGGCTA
>CAUZOU010000060.1:0-6020 GCA_963581795.1 Dehalococcoidia bacterium
TCCTGGTTCCGAACCGAGAGTGCACTGGACACCTGCTGAAACAAAACCCTGTGATGGTACGTGATACGTTCTTCCAGTTCATAGCTATCGGGAACGACAAGTTCCGCGGCAGCAGACGGGGTGGGCGCCCTTGTGTCCGCGACAAGGTCTGATATTGTGAAGTCGGTTTCATGGCCCACTGCACTGACAACGGGCACTCTGCTTGCATAGATGGCCCTTGCCACTATCTCTTCATTGAAGGGCCACAGCTCTTCTAATGAGCCTCCGCCACGGGCCAGGATTATCACGTCCAGGTCATACTCCATGTTCATGGACTCAATGGCATCTACTATGCCGGCGGCGGCGGCATCGCCCTGCACGGGCGTGGGAGCCAGGGCCAATTCCACCAATGGAAACCTTCGCTGAATGATGTTCTGTATGTCATGCCACACCGAGCCAAAGGGAGATGTGGCTATTCCTATGCGTTTGGGGAATTCCGGCAACGACCTCTTTCGTGATACCTGAAAAAGACCCTCGGCATCCAGTTTGACCTTCAGGCGTTCAAGTTCAAGATGGCGCTCGCCGACACCCTCCGGCTGCACTAGGTCAACATAGAGTTGAAGTTCTCCACGAACTTCGTAGAGAGAAACACGTCCGTGAGCAGAAACGGCCCCGCCGTCTGCCAGGTTATCACCACCATGTCCAGGACGGAACATGACGCAGCGCATCTGGTTGGTGGCATCTTTGAGAGTGAAATAGTAGTGACCTGCCGCTGAGTGGGAGAGATTTGAGACCTCGCCACGAATCCACAGGTCACCAAGCAAGGCATCGGCTTCCAGGCTGTCTTTGAGATATCGTGTAACCTGGCTAACGGAGTAGACGGGCAACCTAGCCCACCCTTTCCAAGTAATCTCCGGTGCGTGTATCCACTCGCACCATTTCGCCAATGTTCACAAAGAAAGGCACATGGACTACGAGGCCCGTCTCCAGTGTTGCAGGCTTGTTGCTTCCCTGGGCGGTGTTGCCTTTAAGTGATGGAGGGGTATCCGATACCTTGAGTACCACATAGGTTGGCAACTCCAGAGCTATGGGATTATCATCGTAGAAGACCATCTGTACCATGTCCTGCTCCTTGAGGTACTGAAGCGCATTCCCGACCTGATCTGCCGTGAGAGGATACTGGTCAAAGGTCTGCATATCCATGAAGTGATAGTGGTCATCATCGCTGTATAGGTATTGAGCCTCTCTTGTGTCCACGTCAGCCAATGTGAGTTTCTGGTTCCCTGGAACATGCCGTTCCAATGCGCGACCGTTACGGAGATTGCGCAGCTTGAGGGTGAGCACGGGAGCACGTTGTTGCATCTTGGTATGCTTCCAGTCGGTTACCTGCCACGGTTCGTCGTCCAGTACAATGACAGTGCCCTTTCTCAGCTCGCTATAACTTATGGTCATGTTATGCTCCCATCTTATCTGATTTGGGTGCTTTGCTAATCACACGCGCTCTGCCGTTCTCCAGTACCACCACGTCCTCTATACGAACACCACCCCATCCGGAGAGATATATGCCAGGCTCTATCGTAAACGGCATCCCGTCTTCCAACACACCCTGAGAACTTGGCCCCACACCCGGTTGCTCATGTACCTCCAAGCCGACGCCATGACCAAGGCTATGCCCGAAATTATCGCCGTAACCAGCTTCCTCAATCACCGTACGGGCCAAGCCATCGGCATCTCCGCCGGTCATACCGCGTTCCACCGTGGCAATCGCGGTAAGCTGTGCCCCAAGAACGGTATCGTATATCTTGCGGAACATATCGTCGGGCTGGCCCAAGCAGAGTGTACGGCTCAGGTCGCTGCAGTACCCTTCATAGCGTGCCCCCATGTCTATAATGAGCGGCTGACCCTCGAGAATAACCGACTCGTCGGGGCGGTGGTGCGGCAGGGCCGCGTTTGGTCCCGCGGCGACAATGGTGTCAAAAGAAATGGTGTCCGCACCAAGCTCCCGCATGGTTTTTTCCAATTTCCAGGCTATTTCTTTCTCAGTCTGCCCTACCTGAATTGTCTTAGCAACTTCCTCAAAGGCCTTGTCAGATATCTCTATTGCGCGGGTGAGCATAGCCATTTCGGGAAGGTCCTTTATGGAACGCAAGTCCTCAATCAGTCCTGAGGTAGCTACAAGCGATATCGCTGAGTTGCCTTTCCCTTCTTCCAGAGCATCGCGCAATCTCTCATGAATAGCCACTGTCATATGCTGGCTCTCAAAGCCGAGATTACGGACGTTCAACTCTTTAAGAAGATCGTTGAGCCAATCTGATCCACCCATAGTGCGCAGAACCCGGAAATCGGGCGATTGCTGACCGGCCTGTTCCACATAGCGGAAGTCCGTAGCCAGCACCGCATCTTTGGGCGTTATGATGAGCGACCCCGCACTGCCTGTGAAGCCGGAAAGGTATCGACGGTTCTCATCCGATGACACTATCATCGCGTCTACCCCGGCTTGCTGGAACCGCGATCTAATACTGTCGAGACGTGCGCTCATTCGTTTGCCTTTTCGTTAAGCGTAGCCGTCAAGAACTCCAGGGCAGACAGATATCCACGCCATCCCAGACCGCTAATCTGGGCCACTGACACCGCGGCCACCACAGAGCGATGCCTCCAACTCTCACGGGCGTAGATATTTGAAATATGCACCTCTACGACAGGAAGTCCCGTATCCGCAAGGGCGTCCCGCAGGGACAAGCCGTAATGGGTGAGCGCGCCCGGATTTATGACAATTCCGTTTGCTGAGGAAGCCTTGGACTGAAGGAAATCTATAATTGAACCTTCGCTGTTGGACTGAAAGAATTCGACCTCTGTGCCCAACTCCTGGGAGCGGTGACGCACCAACTCCTCTATGTCTGCCAACGATGAAGGCCCGTATACAGCCGGGTCTCTCTGGCCCAGCATGTTCAGGTTTGGCCCGTTTACTACCAGTACCCTCATGCTATCGGGTATCCTTCCTTGTTAAATATTTAACATGCACTCAGGACGTGCTTGCAGGGACTATATTAGCAGAGTTAGGCTTGAACCTCTATGTTATTGCCACCGCGTATGCTCCTAGAGGCGGCTAATGGAATACTGAAAAGCAACAATCTGACCCGTTCTCTGGAAAAGGAGCATCAGATGTTTAGCCATGAGTGATTCCGAAAGAAACCGTTAAATGCGGTCTATCCATCCAGGCTCTGAAGAAACCGATAGTAGTCCACGACTTTCTTGAGCGCCCTAGCCGCACGAGCAGGCGAAGGGAATGTGGGTATACCAAGGCCCTGCAGAGTCTTGTCCATCTCCTCCAGAAAAGAGTTATCAGGATAGGGAGACGGCGTCCAGAACATAGCCAACATGGGCTTGCCTGACTTATCCCGAGCTTCGCCATATAACTTTAGCTCCGCCATCAGGTCCTCACGACTCATCCGTCCCATCTGTGCTCCCCTCATCATGGCCACCATGTCCACGTTGGGGTCATTGGTCAGAAGTTCCAGTATGGTCTCCAAGTTGCTTCGATTAATCCCACCTATGTCCATAGGATTGAAGTAGCTGGCCCCCACAAGCTGGAAGAAGCCAGCCATACGCTCCAGTGTTGACTCTGTGAGTTTTGGGACGTTCAGCCCGACACGGGAAAAGTCATCGCTCATCGAGACCGATTGCCCGCCGCTACCACCAATGATGCCTACTCGGTTGCCAACGGTGGGTGTCAGGTAGGTCAGCATTTTGGTTGCGTCTATCACTTCTTCCAGTGAGTCGGCTCGGATGGCGCCTGCTTGTCTAGCGCCTGCGTCCCAGACCTCCACCGAACCCGCCAGTGAGCCTGTATGCGATGCGGCGCTCCTCCGCCCTGCGTCGGTCTGCCCACCCTTCCAAAGTACAACCGGCTTGCGCGGAGCGACCTCCCGCAACGCCTGAAAAAACCTCTGTCCGTCCTTCGGTCCCTCGATATAGGCGCAAATGACGCTGGTATTAGGGTCTTCGGCAAAGTATTGAAGCAGGTCAGGGCTATCCAGCATGATGGCATTTCCGAAGCTGACGGTCGAGTTGATGCCTATGCCGCTGGCCTGAAGACCCTGTGTCATGGACGAGGCATGTGCACCGCTCTGTGAGATGACGGTTGTACCTCCTATGTTATCGATCTGCTGGCCTGCTCCAAAGCGCATTCCAACGTGCGGATTGAATACTCCCATACAGTTGGGGCCTATCACCAGGACTCCCGCATCCTCTGCCATCTGTGTGAGTTCCCTTTGAGCCTGTATGCCGTCTTCGCTGCCGGACTCGGCAAACCCGGAGGTAAACATATGGACGGTCTTGATTCCCTTGGCTATGATGTCCTTCAAAACAATGGGCACAACCCGTCGCGGGACTGCCACCACCACGTAGTCCACAGGCTCTGGAATCTCAACCAGGCTTTTATAATTGGTAATGCCCATCTCTTCTATCCCAGCAATGTCATTTGGGTCGACCTGCACGGAATAGACCTTGCCCTTGAAGTCGCTCATGTTGCGAAGCCAACTGTAATCGTCCACTTTCCTCGCTCCCACAACCGCCACAACACCAGGACTGAATGCAGCATCCAACTGCTTTTTAAGGACAGGCATGGATACCTCCTATTTATTTACACAACTTATACAACAAGCAAGAAATAAATCGGCAGATAGAAGCTCATAGACTTCCGAATTGAACCTGCTCGCCAGCCATATCGGCGCGACTTCGTATTATTGCTCTCCATTATGGGCTACAAGATACCCGTAGGCATGTTTGCTGTCAACCAGAGCCGTGGCACGTTTCTGAAAGGAGCAGAATAATATGGTACAACGATACCGTCAGAGATTCCGCTGCTCATGGTCAATTCCCCATCACCCCCCTACCCTGTTCAGCATATCCGTTGAGCATATAAAGAGCATCGTGGTTGTGGGAGGAGGAAGAAATGTTTGGAGCAGCTAAGATCCGAGAGGCACTGCACCGCTTTGGACCGAACAACCATACAAAGAGACGCTTGGTAGCCGAGCGACCAGCCAGTGAATTGTGCAAGGAGGCGGAGAGAAAACAGGCAAAGCGTGAGAAGGAAGAGAAATCCCAAGGCTAATAATTTCTCTTAGGAGTGCCCCCTATAGGCTGATTTGGGAACCGGGCTCTAACTTTACGCAGTGCATTGGCTATGTTAGAATGGCGGCGCTAACGGTGCTCAGCGCATCGTATTTCACAAGGTGGAGCATTTGCGAGTAATCGCCGGAGAAGCCAAGGGGCAACGCATCGTAAGCCAAAAGAGGTTGGGCGCTCGCCCGACCACACAGAGGGTGCGCTCTTCCCTATTCGCAATCCTTGAATCCTCCGGCATTGAGGGAAAGCACGTGATTGACCTCTATGCAGGAATCGGAACCCTTGGAATCGAGGCTCTCAGCCGCGGTGCCGTCTGGGCTGATTTTGTGGAGGGCAGTCCAAAGCGATGCGCCCTTCTGCGTAGGAGCCTAACCGAACTGGGTTTTTCCGAGAGATCAAAGGTTCACTGCATGAAGGTAGAGAGGGCCATCATGTCTCTTGGCAAGTCATACGACCTTGTGCTTATGGACCCACCCTACACCCTTGGGCCAGTACACCATATCATGGAAAAGGTGGGGGCACTAGCCAAAGATGGTGCGCTGGTGGCAGCAGGCCACTCCAAACACCATCAACTGGAGCCCAAATATGACAGCTTGGAACTTGTCAAAGAACGCAAATACGGAGACACTGTGTGCTCCATATATCGTGAAGGGGGAGAACCTTGGTAACAGCTCTATACCCTGGAAGCTTCGATCCTGTTACATTCGGCCATATTGACATAGTCACCAGGTCATCAAGCCTTTTTGAAAAAGTATATGTGGCCGTTGTAGACACAAGGTCATCCAAGTCTCTCATGTTCACCACGGAAGAGCGGATAGATCTGTGCAGAGAGGCCCTGTCAAATCTTCCCAACATTGAGGTGATTGCCTATTCTGGCCTTACAGTTGACGTAGCACATCGTCTGGGAACCACCG
>CAUZOU010000061.1:0-5300 GCA_963581795.1 Dehalococcoidia bacterium
GAAGTTTTCTCCACGGCTTAGCCTTTCGGTAACCTCTATGACAGTCTCCTGGGCCGCTATGACTGCTTCTTGTCCTTCAGATTGCTTGGAGTCAACGACTATCCAGGATAAATTGGCCTGTTTGGCAGTAGTGGAGGTTTTCTTGCCTAGTAACTCCCGGAGTTTCTCCTTGAGAAGAGAGGCCTCAACGAAGCTCTTATGCTGATCTTCGGACAGGTTGGAGGTGTCGAGGAATTGTGTGTAGGCTTCATTGAATTCCCTGTCAAGTTGGTCTTCTGGAACATCAGCCAATTCTGGTGAAACGCCTATGAGCCTGTCTCTTGTCTCTTGTTCCAACTCACCGGGTTCTAGGGTAATTCCCTCAGCATCCGCTCCACTTCTAATAAACTCGTCTTGTTGCAACTGTTGCATGAGTATGAAAGGCTCCACGTTCAGATCAACCTGGGCGCCTAACGCTTGGAGCCCCTTCATATAATCTGTTAAGAATCCCAGTGTGTATTTGGTGTCGTCAATTTGGAGCACCACGCTTTTTGGAGGGGCAACGAAGTTGGTCCAATAACCGTAGGCTGGAATCCCCAGAATAAAAAGAACGGCGATAATACCAGCCACAATGAGTGCACGCTGCTTGCCTTGTTCTCTTTGCAGCTTGGATTGCTGCCGTCTCTGGCTCGGGCGAATTATTACAGGAGTTCTCTGTCTTGCCATGCTAGTTGCCTCTGATGGGAGGGGTGGCACGCTCTAGGCGTAGGCCTCCCTTTCTGTGCGGATTTGTCCCTGAACAAACGGGAGCAGAGCCAGATGCCTCGCCCTCTTGATTGCCAGGGAGAGCGCCCGTTGATGCCTGGCGCATGTGCCTGTCTTGCGCCGCGGCTCCATTCGTGCTCTCTCAGAGATATAGCGGCGAATCCTGGACACGTCTTTATAGTCTATATCTGACACGTGTTCTACACAGAAGGCGCAAACCCTGCGCCTGGTGTAAAATCTTGGCTTTCCACGCCTTCGAGTGTTGTTGTTTCCTGGTCTAAACCTACTAACCATGGGTTTGTGTTGCTCCTATAATTAATCTACGAGGAATATCCTTATGCGGATGCTTTAGAACGGTAAATCCTCTGCCTCTATCGAAGACTCGTTTGGAGGCCCTCCTTGCTGTTCCTCCGGAGAGGATGATTGACCGGTCCCTTGCCGATCCAGAAATAGTACACGGTCGGCTATAATCTCATTTCTGAAACGGGTCTGCCCGTCTGGGCCATCCCAGGAATGGCTGTGCAGTCGTCCGTCCACGTAAGCGCGGCGGCCCTTGCTCAGGTACTGATTGCATAGCTCAGCAAGCTGATTCCAGGCGACGACCGTAAACCATTCTGTGTCTTGCTGTCTTTCACCATCGGAACTGGTATATGTCCTAGTGGTAGCAATACGAAAGGATGTTACTGGATTGCCGTTTGGTGTATAGCGCATCTCAGGGTCTGTCCCAAGGTTGCCAATCACCGTCATTTTGTTCAATCCAACCATATCTTTATTTCCTTCCCAGCGCCCGTTAGCACGACAGAGTGCTATCCATCTTCCTCTTCCTTTTCTTCCGTGGTCTCGGCTGTGTCCTCTACAACGGCGACCGTGTCCTCGGCTGTGTCCTCTACAACGGCGACCGTGTCCTCGGCTGTGTCCTCTACAACGGCGATCGTATCCTCGGCTGTGTCTTCTACAACGGCGATCGTATCCTCGGCTGTGTCTTCTACAACGGCGACCGTGTCTTCGGCTGTGTCCTCGGGCGCGGTAGAAGCAACAGCCGGCTCAGCCTGAACCTGAGGTGGTTGCTGCTTCGCCTCAGGAATGGCATCAATTCTGACCAGCAGATGCCTCAAAACATCTGTTGAGAGCAGGATGCCAGCCTCAAGATCTTTTGTGTTCTCCGGCTCCATCTCAAGATGTGTGAGAACATAGTTTCCTTCGTTCTGGTTCTTGATTGGATAGGCTAACCTTCTCAGTCTACCCCACCGCTCCTGGCGAACGACATTGCCTCCACGTTCGGTGACGTAGTGGTTCACCCTATCCAGCGCTACCGATAGACCCTCATCATCAATCTGGGGCGCCACTACCATCATTAATTCGTAGTATCTCAACGTGAATCTCCTGGCTTATTCAACAAGCCTCTCCTATCTAATGTGACAATGTGCCGACATTATAGCACTGTGTCGGTTAGGCGACAACGAAGTTATGCTAAACATCCAAACCGGGCACTGCAAATCGGGAGGTCATCGCCTCTGCGGCCTCTCTGACCTCTCTTCCAACTACAGTATCTTCCATGTTGGACAGTGTTCTTAATATGAGCTGCGCTATCTCCTTCATCTCCTTGGGGCCGAACCCTCGGCTACTCACCGACGGAGTGCCCAAACGCAGTCCACTGGTGACCCTAGGAGGTCGGGTGTCGAAGGGTATGGCGTTTTTGTTAACTGTGATATTCACCTTGCTAAGGGCTGTTTCTGCCTCTTGGCCGGTGAGTCCCATTGGGGTTAAGTCCACGAGTATCATGTGGTTGTCTGTTCCACCGGATACTACCCTGAGGCCGCCGTCCACAAGCCCCTGTGCCAGTATCTGGGCGTTTTCGATAACTGAGCGCTGGTATTCACGGAACTCGGGTTGCGAGGCCTCACCAAAGGCGACTGCTTTGGCAGCTATAACGTGCATGAGGGGGCCGCCCTGAGTCTGAGGGAAAACTGCTCTATCTATGGAACGTCCTAACTCAGGGTTCGAAAGTATGAATGCTCCCCTTGGCCCTCGCAGGGTCTTGTGTGTGGTGGAAGTAACCAACTGTGCATGTGGGAAGGGAGATGGGTGTACTCCCGCGGCTATGAGGCCCGATATATGGGCCATGTCCACCATTAGAATGGCCCCCACATTATCGGCTATTTGACGGAATCTTGGAAAATCGATTGTGCGTGGATAAGCTGTGTACCCCGCGACAATTACCTTTGGTTTGTGTTCCTGTGCCAGACGTTCAACTTCGTCATAGTCTACATACTCAGTTTCACGGTCCACTCCGTACGCAACGAAGTTGTACAGCTTGCCTGAGAAGTTCACCGGGCTGCCGTGGGTCAGGTGTCCTCCCTGGTCAAGTCGCATTCCCAGCACTGTGTCGCCCGGCTCCAAAATTGCAAAGTAGGCTGCCATGTTTGCCTGCGCTCCGCTGTGAGGCTGTACGTTGGCATACTCCGCCCCAAACAACGACTGTGCCCTGTCTATAGCCAATTGTTCGACGATGTCCACGTACTCGCAACCGCCGTAGTAACGGCGTCCGGGGTAGCCTTCGGCATATTTGTTGGTGAGGTGAGACCCCTGGGCTTCCAATACCGCCCGGCTGACGTAATTTTCAGAGGCTATGAGTACGATGCTCTTATGCTGCCTTTCAGCCTCTTTCTCGATGGCTAAGGCTACATCAGGATCAAGCGAATGCAAAATGCCCATGGCTTCTCCTTAACAATGACAGTACTCACAATTACTCAAACGCAAAGACAGCCAGGTAGCCCATCGCCATAGCTCTCACCTGGCAGATTTTCGTCCTATATGGTCCTTGACAGCAAACAAACAGAGCAGGGGAATGAACTCTAGCCTAGTTTAGGGAAGGGGGTCTGGCCTGTCAACGCCCCTAGCCTTCGGTTAGCCGACGACTGTACTCATAGGTAACTAGTTAACGTTGTTTAGAAAAAATTATGGCTGATGGACCTCATCTGATTGATGGAGCTCGCTGAGTGTACCATTCATCAGGAACGGTGAGCGTATGTCGCCGATGGTTAGGAGCGACTCAAGGTACCGTTGGCATATATTGACGTGAGCAATGGGTTTGGGCTTAGTGCATGGAATAAGAGGGAACGAGATGCGGAAGGGAATCGAGCCATGTGAAGCAGAGGAATTTACCTCCGCTGTTGCAGCCCACGCATCGCGGTGGGTAGACCAGGTCAAGGGACGCCGATACCAGTCTTACGATACCGTCAAGTAACCTCACGCGTTACCCTCTCTATCTCTGTGCTAAGATTATTTGAGATAGACATATTCGACAAGGTGTCATCCGTTAGTGAAGAGTTATGATCAAGGCTGTTTTCTTCGACTTCTACAATACAATTGGTAAATTCGATCCGCCTAGGGAAGAGCTTCAGGCTAGGGCCTGCGGTGAGTTCGGCATTACAGTTACTCCTGAAGGAGTTGCACGAGGCTATGCCCTGGCCGATGCACATATGGCCAGCGAAGTGGCTCGTATGCCTCTACGGGAACGGGATACTCAGGGGCAAAACACCTTCTTTGCCGAATATCAACGCCTGATACTCCAAGGAGCGGGGAGCGAGGTATCATCGGAGTTGGCGTTGAAGGTTATCACACGGATCAGGGAGTTCTCATATGGGTATGCTCTCTTCGACGACGTTCTTTCCACCCTAAATGTGCTAAAGGAACAGGGCCTTACTCTTGCCCTTCTGTCTAACAACGATGGTGATATAAACAAGCTATGTAACGACCTTGGGCTGTCCTATTACCTGGATTTTGCGATTAACTCTTCGGAAGTGGGTTATGAGAAGCCGTATCCCCCCATATTTCTGAGAGCACTTCAAAGAGCCGGAGTAGAACCCGTGGAAGCTTTGTATGTTGGCGACCAGTATGAGACCGATGTGAAGGGTGCGCGGGGTGTTGGTATTCAGCCTGTGTTGCTTGACCGTGATGGACTGATGACAGATATCCAAGACTGCACGCGTATAGAGGGCCTGGTGGAGCTTGTGTATTTTGCAAAGAAGATGGCTTAGGTTGGTCATCTATGACGTGCTGGCAAGCTCTATCACCTCGGCTTTGAAGTCGGCAAGACCTTCCAAAATATGCACAATCTCCTGTCTCCAGCTTCCCTTGAGAGCCACCCTTATCTGACTGTGCCCGACCTGAGCTGCATTACCAAGGTTTTTTTGCAAAACCAACCTTGCTCCTCCCACTGGCTCCCGAAGCTGAATTGTTGCCACCTTACGGTCGTGCGATATAGACTTCGCACCCGACTGCCGTGCCAGAGCTTTGATTTCCACCACGTATAGAATATCCCTTACCGCCTTTGGCAGAGGGCCGAACCTGTCCCTGATCTCCTCGCAAAGTGGAGCAATCTCTTCGCGGTGTAATGGTCGGGCTAGGCGCTGGTACACTCCAAGGCGAGTGGTGAGATCAGGTATGTAGTGGAGTGGTATGTAGGCCGATATTGGCAGATCTAGCTTCACCTCGGCATCCCTATTGACCTCGGTCCCGTCCTGCTCTCCCTTCAGGTCATCGACGGCCTCGGA
>CAUZOU010000062.1:0-5280 GCA_963581795.1 Dehalococcoidia bacterium
TCGGAATTGAGCTATAATATAATTAGTCACCCGAAAGAAATGGTTAAAGAAGGAGACATTCTAACCCTAAAGATTCTGAAGATAGAGCCCGAACGGAAACGCTTGGCGCTCAGCCTTAAACAGGCAGAGGACATTTAACCAAATAAGCACCCTCTTCCTGAGAGATATGATAGTTAGGAGAAAACTATGACCAGCAGATTTGAAAAATTCTCAGAAAGAGCCCGTAGAGTATTATCTCTTGCCCAGGAAGAAGCGCAACGCTTCAACCACAACTACATCGGAACCGAACACATCTTATTGGGGCTTGTACGAGAGACTGAGGGGGTGGCGGCGCGCGTTCTGTCCAATCAAGGGGTGGAACTGAGCAAGGTTAGATCTGCTGTCGAGTTCATCATCGGGCGTGGAGAACGCCATACCCCTGGTGAAATTGGCCTCACTCCCAGAGCAAAGAAAGTAATCGAGCTGGCTGTTGACGAAGCGCGCCGGCTTAACCATCACTATATCGGCACTGAGCACATCCTCATTGGCCTCATGCGAGAGGGAGAGGGAGTTGCCGCCGGCGTCCTGGAGAGCCTCGGCGTATCCCTGGATAAGGTACGTGCTGAGACGAGCCGTATCCTAAGCCAGAGTGTGAGCACAGGCCACACAGGCACCAAATCTACAACACGCACCCCCACCCTCGATCAGTTGGGCATTGACCTGACAAGCGCTGCTCGCTCCAGCAAGCTGGATCCTGTGGTTGGCAGAGACAAAGAACTGCAACGGGTAGTGCAGATACTAAGTCGCCGCACCAAGAACAACCCAGTCTTGATAGGTGAACCGGGAGTAGGCAAGACAGCCATTGTTGAAGCCTTGGCCCAACGCATTATCAGTGGAGACGTGCCTGAGACTCTCCAGGGTAAGCGTCTAGTTACCCTGGATATGGGAGCCCTGGTCGCAGGCACAAAGTATCGCGGCGAATTTGAAGAGCGTTTAAAGAAGATTATCGAAGAGATACGCGGGTCAGGCACCTGTGTCCTCTTCATAGATGAAATGCACACCATGGTGGGGGCAGGAGCAGCAGAGGGCGCTGTAGATGCAGCCAATATCCTGAAACCTGCCCTTTCCCGCGGCGAGATACAGTGTATAGGTGCTACCACCTTGGATGACTACAGAAAGTACGTGGAAAGAGACCCCGCCCTGGAGCGCAGGTTCCAACCTGTGCATGTGGAAGAGCCTTCCACTGAAGATACGATTTCCATCCTGAAGGGTATCAAGAGCCGTTATGAGGATCACCACCGCCTGACCATCACCGATGAGGCACTGCATAGCGCAGCCACCCTGGCGTCCCGTTTCATTGCAGACCGTTTCATGCCAGACAAGGCTATAGACCTTGTTGACGAAGCAGCCTCAAAAGTACGGATTAGCGCCAGTTCAACACCACTCTCGGTAAAAGAGTCCATAAAGGTCTTAGAGAATGTACGCCGCGAGAAGGATGAGGCTATAGCCGGCCAGCAGTACGAGTACGCAGCCGAACTTCGAGACCGCGAACTCAAACTGGCCGACAAGCTGGAACATATGGAAGGTGACCGTGAGTCTGAGGGCAATAACCGCGAGATTGTGGTCACCGAGGAAGACATAGCAGAGGTTGTCAGCATGTGGACCGGAATCCCGGTAACTCGCCTTGGCATGGAGGACATGGAGCGCCTGCTACACATGGAGAATGTGCTACACGACCGTATTATAGGCCAAGACGAAGCCATAAACGTTGTCTCAAAGGCCGTCCGCCGCGCCAGAGCGGGTATAAAGGATCCTCGCAGGCCCATTGGCAGCTTCATCTTCCTGGGGCCCACTGGCGTCGGCAAGACCGAACTGGTAAGGGCGCTTTCAGAGTTCATGTTCGACAGTGAAGATTCCATGATCCGTCTGGATATGTCGGAGTTCATGGAGAGGCACACCGTGGCCAGGCTGGTAGGCGCACCTCCCGGATACGTAGGTTACGATGAAGGTGGCCAGCTCACCGAAGCAGTGCGGCGCAAGGGCTACTGCGTGATCCTCTTCGACGAGATAGAAAAGGCCCATCCTGATGTGTTCAACATACTGCTTCAAATCTTCGATGACGGCCACTTAACCGATGCTAAAGGACGCAAAGTAGACTTCCGCAACGCTATCATAGTCATGACGAGCAACATCGGCTCTGACCTGATAAAAAAGGACACCGCTTTGGGCTTCACCATGAAGACGGAAGAAGGAGCATCATCAGACAAGCAATACCAGCGTATGAAGGACAAGGTCATGGAAGAGGTGAAACGGTTCTTCCGACCTGAATTCCTCAATCGGATCGACGCCAGCTTGGTGTTCCACCCTCTTAACAAAGAGCACATCATTCAGATTGTGGATCTGTTGCTGAACAAGGTTCAGGAGCAGCTTAAAGAAAAGAACATTGAGATGGAAGTAACCCAGGCAGCCAAGGAAATGATTGCCGATAAGGGGTACGACCCCAACTTCGGTGCAAGGCCTCTTCGACGTGTCATTCAAGACGAAATAGAGGACATGCTATCAGAAGAGTTCTTGGCTGGCCGAATGCAGTCCGGGAGCGTCATGCTGGTCGATGTGATGGACGACAAGTTTGTTGTCAACAGCAAAGAGGTAGCAGCCCTGCCATCACCCTAGGACACACATTACAAGGCTGTATAGACCCGATAATAATGAATGGGTCTGATTGGGATGTTTCCCTGAATCAGGCCCATTCATCTTGTGATGGAGCAGTGGCATCAAGGTGTTTCTATGCACCTGTACCATCTGCTAGAATTGCCTGGCACCACGTAGGATCAAAGATGAACAGAGAACAAGCCCGCACAGTTTATTCATGCCAAGAGTGTGGAGCAGAAGCCCTGCGCTGGGAGGGCCGCTGCCCATCCTGTGGTGAATGGAACACCCTGGAGGAGGCCCACAGAAACCCAACCAAGGGGAAGGCCTCCTGGCTATCTTCCCAACCAGGGACATCTGAAGAACTATCAGAGATAACTCTGGCCGACTTCCCAAGGTTACCGCTGGATATGGGAGAGGCAAACCGTGTTCTGGGTGGAGGCCTTGTACGAGGGTCACTTGTACTCGTCGGCGGAGACCCAGGTGTCGGCAAATCAACTCTCTTGTTGCAACTGGGAGCTGCGCTGGCAACGAACACCGGACCTGTGCTCTATGTCTCCGGAGAGGAGTCCTCACAACAGATAAAGCTAAGGGCGGAGCGGTTGGGCATTGTTGGTCGTGGGCTACACGTACTGGCGGAGACCGATATGGCCACCATCCTTCATCACCTGAATATCCTCTCCCCTACCGTGGCGATTATCGACTCAATTCAGTCCATTGCCTTCTCTGATCAGCCAACCGGTCCTGGAAGCATCGGGCAGGTCAGGGAATGCGGACTAGCACTCCTACGTTGGGCAAAAACCAACGGTACCCCGACCTTTGTTACAGGCCACGTTACCAAAGAAGGCAACCTGGCAGGCCCGCGCACTCTTGAGCACATGGTTGATGTTGTCCTATACTTGGAGGGGGACAACCTGGGCTCCTTTCGGCTTCTCAGGGGGGAAAAGAACCGCTTCGGCGCGACACACGAGATAGGAGTTTTTGAGATGAGGGACAAGGGACTAGTGGAAGTCCTGAATCCTTCTGAGGTAGCACTAGCATCCAGAGACAGAAATGCCATTGGGTCCGTGGTCGTACCTGTAATGGAGGGAACCCGGCCTCTGCTGGTGGAAATCCAGGCTCTCACAACGCCTTCGTCACTGCCGACGCCCAGGAGGGTGGCAAACGGAGTGGACACGAGCCGTCTGCTCATGGTGGTTGCCGTGTTGGTCAAGCGAGCAGGAATACAACTATCCAGTCAGGATATTATCGTCAATGTGGCAGGCGGGTTCAGGGCCATGGAGCCGGCAGTAGACCTTGGGATGGCGCTGGCCTTGGCCTCCAGTTTACGGAATATTCCGTTACCAGATAGCATGGCTGCCCTAGGTGAGATAGGACTCGGAGGAGAGCTGAGGAACATTTCACAGTTACCTCGTCGTCTGGCCGAACTGAAGCAGATGGGATTCGATAGCTGTCTTGGCCCTGAATCAGCCTTTCAGTCCCTTGAGGCAGTACCTGGGATGAAAACCATTGAGGCCAAGACACTTGCCGAAGGACTAAGCTTCGCACTCCCGTCCAATCCAAGACGAAGCGCTGTCAATAAGGATCCCGTAGAATAGTTGCCTGCCGTGACTACACAGTCTATGCTGAATACGTGTATATAACACAACAAGTTTGGATATCCAATATATCAAAGGTGAGTTACTATGGCCGTCGTTGAACGCGCATTACAGGAAAAACTGACACACCTCAAAGACATCCTAAAGGAAATGGGTTCGGTAGTTGTAGCCTACTCCGGAGGAGTTGACAGCACATTTCTTGCAGCCACCGCCCAGGATGTTCTGGGCGAACAGAGCCTGGCGGTGACCGCATCGTCCCCCAGCATGGCACCGTCGGAACTTGAGGAAGCCACAGCCCTAGCTACGGAGTTGGGACTGCGCCACCACATCATTCAGACACAGGAGTTTTCTAACCCAGAATATATTGACAATGGCCCACGCAGGTGCTACTTCTGCAAGGTGGAGCTTTACACACAATTGCAACCCATAGCCATTGAGGAAGGGCTTGCTTGGGTGGCAAGCGGGACCAACATGGATGACCTTGGCGACTATCGACCCGGCATCAAAGCTGGCCAAGAGTACGGAATACGCAACCCAATGGTGGAGGCAACGCTCACCAAGGAAGACATCCGCACGCTTTCCAGATTACGTAACCTCTCAACATGGGATAAACCCGCTCAACCGTGTCTGTCATCACGGGTGCCGTTTGGGACTCCGGTGTCAGTGGAGATAATGGGTCGTGTGGCCAAAGCAGAGGCTCGTCTCAAGGAACTTGGACTCCGTCAGTTTCGAGTGCGCCATCACGAGACCATAGCGCGGATTGAAGCGGAACCCAAGGACATGGCACTGCTCTTACAACCGGAGGTAAGCGCAAAGCTAGTTACAGATATGCAAGCCATTGGCTATCTCTACGTCACCCTCGATCTTGCGGGGTTCCGCACGGGAAGCTTGAACGCAGCCCTCAAATCCAAGACCAGAAAACACCAACCCGATGTTTAGGCGGCATTCTTCTCAGGCCTGGAGGCGGCCACAGGCATATTGACGTGTTCTATGTCCTATATGTACCCACACTGAACGCCTTGTTTTTACTCGCCATAAGTGTCCTTATTGATAC
>CAUZOU010000063.1:0-5269 GCA_963581795.1 Dehalococcoidia bacterium
TCTCCTCAGACCTCGAGATCGCCTTGGGAACCTACAAGCCAGACGTCATGGTCGACTTCACCAACGCCGAGGCATCCCTTACCGCATGCCGCATGGCGGCGGCCAGTGGAGTCAGCCTTGTTATCGGTTCCACAGGATTTACCGAGAACGCCATTAATGAGCTTGACGGTCTGGCCAAGAAACATGAGATAGGGGCCTTCTTAGCCCCCAACTTCGCCATTGGTGCAGTGCTGATAATGCATCTGGCACGCGGCCTTGGGCAATTCTTCGATTACGCCGACATCGTTGAAATGCATCACGAAGCCAAAATAGACTCCCCCTCAGGGACTGCGTTGGCCCTAGCCAGAAACCTACGTGCGGGCAGAAACAGTTCGTTCACTAGACCATCCCCTGAAAAAGAGCCGGTGGAAGGCACCCGCGGCGGAGAGCTTGGCGGCGTTTCCATACATAGCGTACGAATGCCGGGGAGAATGGCGCACCATGAAGTGATCCTCGGTACCCAGGGACAGACCCTGAGTCTGCGCCACGACACAATCAACCGCGAATGCTATATGCCGGGAGTTACCCTTGCGGTACGAGAAGTGGTAAAATCCAAGGGACTTGTGGTTGGCTTGGAGAAACTGCTGGGTCTTTAGCACTTGGAGTAAGAAATGGGATTCAACGTCGCAATAGTTGGAGCTACAGGACTTGTGGGAAGCGAATTCCTCAAGGTTCTTGAACAGAGGACCTTTCCCATAAATACCATGCGCCTCTACGCGTCCGGCCGCTCCGCAGGCAAAAAGCTGACGTTTATGGGGCAGGCATTGGAAGTGGAAGAGACCACTGAGGACTCCTTCAAAGGAGTGGACATCGCCCTGTTCTCAGCGGGTGCGGACATCAGCCGCCACTTTTCGCCAATAGCCGCCAAAGCAGGAGCGGTGGTTATAGACAACAGTTCGGCATTCCGAATGGATCCGCAAGTGCCACTGGTGGTGCCTGAGGTTAACCCCGGGGACATTCACTCACATAATGGAATTATAGCCAACCCGAATTGCTCCACAATACAGATGGTGGTGGCCCTCAACCCTCTGCACCAAGTGAACCCCATAAAGCGTATCCTGGTATCTACCTATCAGGCCGTCTCAGGAACCGGCTCCAACGCTATGGAGGAGCTGCTCCAGCAAACGGCACAGATTATGGAGGGTAAGCAGGAAGAAATAACCCCGAAGGCATATCCACATCAGATAGCCTTCAACGCTCTGCCCTTCATAGAGGCCTTCATGGACAACGACTACACCACCGAGGAGTGGAAGATGGTCCAGGAGACCCGGAAGATAATGCACGAACAGGATATGCCCATAGGTGCCACCTGCGTCAGAGTGCCGGTGTACATCGGCCACGGCGAGTCGGTGAACGTCGAGTTCGACCATCCCATGAGCTCAAAAGAGGCACGGGCAATCCTTTCCGTGGCACCAGGTGTCAAGGTTATGGACAATCCCAAAAAGGGAATATATCCACTGCCAGTACAATCGGAAGGCACAGACGATGTCTTCGTGGGACGTATAAGACAGGACGTGTCTCACCCAAACGGCCTTGCCATGTGGGTGGTAGCTGACAACCTACGCAAGGGCGCTGCCCTGAATGCAGTGCAGCTAGCTGAAGTTGTGGTCAAAGAGGAAGCATTATCCACATCTAGGAGGTAGGTGTCATGGTTACAGTAGGCAGACTCATAACAGCGATGGTCACTCCATTCGATGCGCAGGGACAGGTGGACTACGTCCAGGCCCGACACTTGGCTTCATCCCTCATCGATTCTGGGAGCGATGGACTTGTGATCTCCGGGACCACAGGGGAGTCCCCTACCCTCACCAAGGACGAAAAGATACGCCTCTTTAGGGAGATAAAAGCGGAACTGGGAGACCGCGGAGCGGTTGTTGCCGGCACCGGGAACTACAGCACCGCGGAGAGCATTGAACTAACCCAGGAAGCAGAGAAAGAAGGTGCGGACGCCGTCCTACTGGTGGTGCCCTACTACAACAAACCAACCCAGGAAGGTCTCTACCAACACTTCAAGGCAATATCTGAGAGCACAAGTCTCCCATGCATCCTGTACAACGTACCCAGCCGTACCATAACCAGCCTTGCCTGGGAAACCACATTACGACTGGCTCAAATTGGAAACATCATAGGTGTGAAGGAAGCCAGCGGCGACTTCGACCAGATCGCCCGTATCATCTCGGGTGCGCCCCTTGGCTTCCATGTCTGGAGCGGCAACGACAGCGATACCTTCGGCATAATGACAATGGGCGGCTACGGTGTAGTCAGCGTGGCGTCTCACCTTGTTGGACTTCAGATCAAGAGCATGATGGATCTGACGGTGGCCGGAAGAACCGCAGAGGCAGCGTTTGAGCACCTGCGGCTGACCCCCATATTCAAGGGCCTTTTCGTAGTATCCAACCCAATCCCCGTGAAGTACGGCCTGAACCAGGCTGGTTTCGACGTCGGCAAGCCACGGCTACCACTTACCGAGCCGGATGAGAAGACGGCACAGCAGATTCAGGCGATGCTCAGCATCTACAAGATGGACCTGCCCGTCAGCGCTAGAGCGTAATACGGGCTTTTCCCAGGGGTGATGTTACCCATGTAAAAAGCCTTCCATCGCCAGTGCAAGCTCTCTGGGCCGGTGTATCTGAATGTCGTGAGCAGTGTTATGAAACCACTTCACATGCCCGTCGCTCACCATCTCCCGTGCAGCGCGCACTGTCTCACGTTTCCTATCGTTTGCCTCTACTCTGCCCTGTGACGGACTTAAAGCGGCAGCGAACAGCACAGGCATCTCAAGAACGGGATATATTTCACTGGCATTGAAATCGCCCATCGCCTGAAGAATGCGCACATTGTTCTCTCGTGAGAGACGCTCGCTTATGGAACCATCGGGGTTTACCGTAACGCTTGACATGAGCATCTCCGCGATCTCAGTGGTCATCACGTCGCGCAATCCTCCTCCAGAAGCCTGCAGGTAAGTCTCCCTGCTCTGATAGACCTCCATAGGCGCCATCATATGAGTGTAATCCGGAGGCGAACCATCCGGTGTCCGACGACGACCTCCAAATCCACCGTCGACTAGGGCCAGTTGAGATATTGTTTCAGGGCTAGAAGCGGCCATTGTTAAAGCCACACCTGCACCCCAGGAGTGGCCCGCAACCAGCGCTCCCTTTATACCTAATTCCGAGCACAATTGCTCAACGTCGCTGGCAACCGTCTGGTAGTCGTATCCACA
Source organism: Dehalococcoidia bacterium (assembly GCA_963581795.1). Classification (GTDB taxonomy): domain Bacteria; phylum Chloroflexota; class Dehalococcoidia; order Lucifugimonadales; family UBA2985; genus JASLXI01. The sequence goes on from CAUZOU010000063.1 coordinate 3,260, forward strand.
GTCCGGCTTGTCCGATTGGCCGTGGCCCCGCAGATCCACGGATACAACACGGTGTTCCTGTGCCAAGAGCCGGGCGGTCAGAGTCCAGTACTCGGCACACACCGTCAGACCATGAAGCAGCACAACAGGCGAACCATCCCCCTCCCACTCCAGGTATCGCAGGTTTATTCCCGTATTCGCAGTGAACTTGGCTGTTGGGTTCATTTTTTTTCGAAAAGTCCTATCGTTCAGTCTAAAACTATTACGAACCTACAGGCCATTGTACTCATGATAAGAAATGCGTCAAGAACGCTTTGCACCACAACCAAGAATCCCAGATAGCCTTGACGTGAGTCTCCCGGCAACGAGATACTCAACTCTTAGTCATTAAATGAACGACTACCGAACAGCTTCCATTACAATACCGGACGCTTTCTTATTTGACTCACTGCCATTTGTATACTGGATGACAAGAGCAGTCGGTGAAGTGTATATTCGACTGGTTGGCAGCGAAAGCGTTGGATTGATCTCACCCGTGTCGAGAGATTATTATAAACATTCTACTCACATACATATGAAGCGAATAGGATACAATGAGGCGTAACGCGCGATGACACAACAGCTACTAGAACCTGCCTGCAGCGAACTTGTCGAACTACCAAAGGCTGATTATCATTTATAAGAACCCAAAAGAACAAAAGAGATGACAAATACTCAGAATTCCGTAATGGTCCGAGTGCACGAGATAGCCCTGAAGGGCAAGAACCGTCCCTTATTCTTCAACCAGCTTGAGCAGAACCTCAGGCAGGCTCTGTGTGGCATGTCAGTAGACCAGGTGAAGAAGAGACATATGGGCGTGGAGATCACCCTCGGGCCGGAAGCGAAATGGGACGAGATAGAGAACAGAATCAAGCAAGTATTCGGCGTAGTCAAATTCTACCGCTATCATAGAGTCGACCCCTCAATTGAGGCCGTCAAAAAGTTCTTGGATGGCGAACTGACCAACCTCACCTTCAACACCTTTCGAATAACGGCCAAACGTGGCAATAAGAACTTTCCCATGACATCGCCTGAGATAAACTGGGAAATGGGAGCCTTCGTTCAGCAGCTCACGGGTGCAGATGTCAGCCTGAAACAACCGGAGCTAACCATCTTTGTGGAGATGTTGCCACAGGAGGCACTAGTGTACTTCCAAGAGACACATGGGCCTGGCGGCCTTCCCGTAGGCGTCAGCGGTAAGGTAGCCGCACTCCTTTCAGGGGGCATCGACTCGCCCGTGGCGGCATGGCGCATGATGAAACGTGGATGCCAAGTCGACCTCGTTCATTTCCACAGCTTCCCGCTGGTGGACGGATCATCCAGAGAGAAAGCCATTGAGTTGGCCGAGATATTGAATCTATACCAGTTCCAAACAACCCTAATTCTGGTACCATTCGCGGACGTACAAACAGAGATCATCCTCTCCGTCCCACCCGCCTACAGAGTCGTCATATATCGAAGGTTCATGGCACGCATAGCAGAGCGATTGGCAAACGAGCGTGGAGCCAAGGCTCTGGTGACGGGAGAGAGCCTTGGTCAGGTGGGGTCACAGACCCTGGAGAACCTTGTCACCGTTCGCAGCGCGGTGACTCTTCCATTTCTCAGCCCGCTTATAGGCATGGACAAACAGGAGATTATCGGCGAAGCACGTAACATAGACACCTATCCTGTCTCCATACTGCCAGACGAGGACTGCTGCACTCTCTTTGTCCCCAAACATCCCGCCACACGAAGCACGCCGGAAGAAGTGGGACATTTGGAGTCGGCGTTGGATGTTCCCGGCCTGGTGGAGAAGGCCATGGCCCAGATAGAAGTCAAGCATATCACACAGGACGGTGTTTCTTCCGCAAAAAGCTCTTATTAATAAGATAGCGGATTAGACCGTCCTTATAAAAGAAAATCCCGCGGCCACGGAAACCAGATACAACCGGATTTCAGGTATCTACGACCTATCTAAATATCCGGTGGAGATTGACGCGGAGCACCTTCATT
>CAUZOU010000064.1:0-4942 GCA_963581795.1 Dehalococcoidia bacterium
TTGGCCTGAGTGCCCTTTCCTGCTCCTGGGGGACCGAGAAGAATAATACGCAAGTTTCTCTTCCTACCTAATAAATCCTTCGTAGTTTCGCATGAGCAACTGCGCCTCCAGCTGCCTCATGGTATCTAGGCCGACTCCCACCATAATAAGCAAGCTTATGGATGGAAGCTGAAGGGCGCGGACATCCGTGGCCTGCGTAGCAATAAACGGTATCACCGCCACAAGGCCAAGGAACAATGCACCACCACAAGTCACACGCACGATGATACGATTCAAGTATTCGTCTGTCGATCGTCCTGGTCGTATGCCGGGTATGAATCCCCCATTTCGTTGTAGGCTCTCTGCTAGGTTCTGCTGCTTAAACACAATAAGAGCGTAGAAGAATGTGAAGGCCACCACCAGAACAAAGCTGAAAAAGTAGTAGAAGAACTTGGTGGGATCAAAGAGGCGCTGGACAAAGTCCGCAGCCTGGCTCAGGAACGATGTGCTCGCCGGGTCCATAAAGTAGCTGGCCACAACACCAGGGAATATCATGATTGAAAAGGCGAAAATCAGAGGTATCATTCCCGCTGAGTTCACTTTTATCGGCAAGTGTGTAGCCCCGCCCTGGCGGTACATTCGTCCGCCGCGAAAAACGGCCCGACCATACTGGACGGGAATCCGTCTCTCTGCCTCCGTGAACATGACTATCAGGTACACCATGAGAGTCCCAATGCCTATCAGGAGCAGAAGACCGGCGGCGTTGTCCTTTTCCAGGAATCCCTGCCCTATCATCTGAGGCAGAGTGGCCACTATCCCAGCAAATATGATAATGGATATACCATTACCAATCCCCTTTTCCGTTATCAACTCACCAATCCATACCAAGAAAACAGAACCTGCAACCATGGTAGTTATGATTGCAAGGGTCGGCAACAAGTTATCCCCGCCGCCCACGCCACTTATGGCTCCTCCACGTTGTAGCAACGTCAACTGTCCAAATCCTTGTAGAGCTGCGATTGGCACCATGAGGTAGTGTGTCAACTGGTTTATACGCTGTCGCCCCACCTCGCCCTCTTTACTTAGCTCTTTGAGCTGTGGAAAGACAGGCACCATCAACTGCATGATAATGGACGCCGTGATGTATGGGAAAACGCCCAAGGCAACAACGCTCAAGCTTCTAAGTGCTCCTCCACTGAAGATATCCAAAAACCCAAATAGATCATTCTCGCGGAAGAAATTCGCTAGGGCCTCCCTCTCAACCCCAGGTACAGGTACCTGAGCCAGGAAACGGAATACCACCAGCATAGCAAACACGAAAAGAAGCCGAGCTCTCAACTCCGGCACCTTCATAGCGTCTATCACAGCCTGGAGCAGTCTGGGAGTTCCCCCGTCTGCTTTCGCTGTTTGAGATTGGCGCATCATGCTTGTATCTCCACTGCCTTTCCACCTGCTGCCTCTATCTTACGCCTTGCCTCTGTGGAGAACTTGTGAGCCGTAACCATGACGGCACGGCCGATCTCACCTCGACCCAACACCTTTACAGGCAGGTTCAAACCTCTAATCAAACGGATCTCTTTCATAGCCAGAGGAGTCACTTCGGATTCCTGGGGGAACCGGGCGGCAAGGACATCCAGATTGATAGTGGCGTATTCCTTCCTAAAGATATTCACAAATCCGCGCTGAGTAGGCAAACGCTTTACCAAAGGAAGTTGGCCTCCCTCAAAGCTTGGGCGTACACCACCGCCCGAACGGGCCTTTTGGCCCTTCACGCCACGCCCTGAGTACGTACCCTGACTGCCATTGCCACGTCCGACCCGCTTACGCGAGCGACGGGCTCCCAAAGGCGGCCTTAACTGATCTAGTCTCATTCTTCTCCCCGCTTTACCTCAACCAAATGCCTAACTTTATGAACCATCCCCAATATTATTGGAGATTCTTCCCGCTCTACTTCATGGTTGAGACGCTTCAAGCCAAGGGCATGGATCACCCGACCCTGCTCCTTTGGGTAGCCTATGGCGCTTTTCTTCCACTGTATTCGTATTTTGCTCAAAACATCCTCTGCATGTCGGCAACTCATGCCGCCCACTGTCGAATTATTACGCTACGCCAGCGCTACGACTGGCCTAGACCCTTCCTCTTGGCAATCTCCACCGTCGGGTCCTTAAGCTGCATCAGCCCTTGAATAGTAGCCCTGACCACGTTTATAGCGTTAGCGCTCCCAAGGGATTTGGTGAGAATATCTCGAATGCCTGCAGACTCCACAACTGCCCTCACCGCGCCTCCAGCTATCACGCCAGTACCTGAAGCTGCGGGTTTGAGAAGAACGGATGAGGCACAGTGCCTTGCCATTATCTGATGGGGTATGGTGGTACCCTTCAGAGGCACAGTGACCAGGTTTTTCTTGGCTATGGTCACTCCCTTACGCACGGCATCAGGAACGGCAAATGCCTTGCCCAATCCCATCCCAACATGGCCCGCGCCGTCACCCACTACAACCATAACACTAAAGCCGCGGCGCCTTCCGCCCTTCACAACCTTTGTGACACGCCGTATTTTAACCACGCGCTCCGTGAGTTCCGAATCTGCCGACTCGAATCTATCCCGCTGTCTAGATTGTTGTACCATTAAAACTCCAACCCAGCCTCTCTTGCGGCCTCTGCAAATGCCTTGACCCGACCGTGATATTTATATCCACCTGTGTCAAAGACTACCTTACTTATTCCGTTTTCCTTGGCCCTACGGGCCAGCAACGTCCCAACCATGATGGAGACCTTACCCTTGGTCAGAGAGTCCTTTCCATCTTTTATTTCTGATTCCAGGCTAGAAGCCGCAGCTAGGGTGACCCCCTGAGTATCGTCTATGACCTGTGCATAGATATTATTCAGACTGCGGAACAGTGCCAGACGAGGCCTCAATGGAGTGCCCTCTATCTTCTGCCGGGTCCGTTTGTGCCGGATAAGGCGCATGACCCTAGGGTTATTAATCTTAGCCATCGCTATGCTTTCCTTCCAGCCGCCTTGCCAGGCTTGAGATGGACTCTCTCGCCAGCAAATCTTATCCCCTTGCCGGTGTATGCGTTTGGACGTCTAACCCTTCTTATGCGGGCCGCCATTTCTCCAACCGCCTGCTTATTAATACCTTCGACGTGAATACGGTTGTTGCCCTCCACCGATAGAGCGGTCTGTGGCAGAGGAATGATCTCCACAGTATGACTGTACCCCACCTGTAGTATCAGGTTGTTACCGGATTCCTGAGCACGATAGCCCGCACCCACCAACTCAAGAGTACGCCGATACCCTTCACTGACGCCTATGACCATGTTAGCTACAAGCGCACCTGTAAGGCCATGAAGCGCCCTATGTTCTCTATTATCGGTCGGCCTTGTCACCCTCAGAACATCACCATCCTTCGAAATGGATATGTCCTGATTGAAGGTCTGAGTCAGCGTGCCCTTGCTGCCCTTGACCACAACCGTAGGCCCATCTATTTCCACCTGTACGTCCCGCGGGACAGGTATTGGCCTGTTACCTATTCTAGACATGCTGTTACCACAAATAACATAGATATTCTCCGCCTATTCCCCGTCTCCGTGCTTCCGCCCCCGTCATCACTCCCTGAGAGGTGGATATTATCGCCACTCCCATACCACCGTAAATGTTGCGTATTTCCTTGCTACCCACATACTTCCTCAGGCCTGGCTTGCTCACGCGCTTCAGACCGGAGATGATGGACTCCTTTTTATCGCCGTACTTCAAACGGACTCGCAGAGTACGCTCAGACCCGCTGCGCAGGATTTCAAAGTCCGTTATGAAACCCTCGTCCTTCATGATTCGCGCCAAAGCAACCTTGGGGTTTGACCCAGGCACCAGTACCGAGTCATGGCGCACCGCCACGGCGTTCCTTATTCTCGTCAGCATATCTGCTATTGGATCAGTTGAATTCATATGAACTACCAGCTGGCCTTCCTAATGCCTGTAATCTCACCCCTCAAGGCAAGAGTACGAAAGCATATTCTACAAAGTCCAAAGTGCCTTATGTAAGCTCTGGGACGACCACAAAGGTTACACCGGTTATGGTTCCTCACAGTGTACTTCTGGGGCTTTCTCCATTTGGCAATCTGGGATGTCTTGGCCAATTGAACCTTCCTTACTCTATAACGACGCCGAATCTATATTTCATAGATTCAAAGAGTCGCCTCTTCGCAAATTCGGCACCACTTGTCGATTATATATCCTTTAACCTTTGCCGTCCCCGCTGGCTATCACTGCATCACGTGTAAACGGCATCCCCAGAAGGTCCAGCAGGCGCATCGCCTCCTGATCGGTGGAAGCCGTCGTAATAATGGCAACCTGCAGGCTTCGAATGCGGTCTATTTGACCGTAGTCTATCTCAGGGAAAATTACCTGCTCACGAATGCCTAGGGAGTAATTCCCACGTCCATCAAAGGCCTTCCGTGATACCCCCCGGAAGTCACGAATGCGTGGCAACGCAGCATTGAGCAACCTGTCCATAAACTCATACATGCGGTTACCCCTGAGGGTAACCGCAGTCCCGATAGGGTCACCCTCCCTCAGTTTGAATCCAGCTATCGACCGCCTAGCCCGCGTAATAACAGGCTTCTGTGCAGCAATCATCCCCAAATCCCGTGTGGCATTCTCCATAGCTTTAGGGTTGGTCTTACTCTCCCCAAGTCCTATGTTTAGAACCACCTTTTCCAACCGTGGTATCTGCATAACGTTCAAGTAACCAAATTCTTGCTGCATAGCCTCCTTGACTTGTGAGCGGTATCGCTCCAACAAGCGCGGGAGCCTCTTAATCCTTGGCGATGCTTCCTCAGCTACTACCCTTCGGCGTGATGCCCTCGCAGGTGCTAGGCCATCCTGTGTACCAGTTTCGGTAGCAGTCGCCCGCCTGGCACCCGGTTTTATTGCACGAGCAGCTTCCGCCGCTTCAGACACAA
>CAUZOU010000065.1:0-4819 GCA_963581795.1 Dehalococcoidia bacterium
CCTTTGAGAACCCCCACCAGAAGTGGCATATCCGCGGGATAGTCTTCCTGTATCTGGTTGGCCATACGTTTGATGGTCTCCGCTATCTGCTCTCTGGATATGAGCAGTTTCCTGGTTCTTTTTGCATTTGAAGAAGAGTTCATACGTACTCCCATCAGAATATAGCAAGGCGCTGGAGGGCTGTCAACGAAGGAATGGAGAAGCCCCGCATACACATTGATGCTGATAGAATGTATGTGTGTACTTAACCTAAGGTGTTACCACGCAATGAACACAGTAGCCTTCCGATCCAAGATGGATTGGTGGCTTCCTTTCATAATCTTCGGAGTGCTCGGTATTTCTGCATGATGCCCCTGCTTGACCCGCATGGAGGCGTCTGGGCTTTTCTGGTTGTCCTTGTCATAGGCATTCTGAGCTTATGGATTCTCTTGGGCAGTCGGTATCGGATAGGAGAGGTTGAATTGATTGTGGTCTTTGGGCCACTACGGCTCACCTATCCATTTGGAAAGCTTGTGCTTGTGCTTGTGCTCAAGAGAGGATTGTTGGCACAGGTAAGTTCATTTCGAGAGCCGCGGTTGATGCTGGCATTCTCCAGTGACAACATTATCATTGAGACACAGCCAGAGAGATTGCTGCGACGAGTGATGATAAGCCTCGAAGAACGCGAAGAGTTTTTTGCGGGTGCTACAGGAGAGAACGCCTCAGGTCAGTGCGGAAGGGTCTTAGTATCCCCTTAGATCATAGTGAAGGTGGAACCTTCGCTGGTCTTTGTGACATCTATGCGTACTGGGAAGGCCTCCTTCAACTCTTCTATGTGAGTTATCACGATTATCTTCTGAAAATCGTCCTGAATTGCGTTAATAGCCTCCACCAGCCGCTCCAGACCATCGGCGTCCTGAGTGCCGAATCCCTCGTCTATAAATAGGGTAGGCAGCGGCGCTCCTGAACGGTGTGCCAGGAGTTTGGAGAGGGCAATGCGAAGGGCGAAGTTTATGCGGAAGGCCTCTCCGCCACTGTATGTTTCGTAGCTGCGTGTGCCAAGTTCGTCGGAAATCTTGATGTCCAAGGTCTCTCTCGGGTCGCCGCCCGCGCGCCTTTCTCGCTGGCTCTCCAACTTCAGGTTCATACGATGATCTGTGACACGGCCCAGAATGTCGTTAGCCTGGTCTTCCAACTCGGGAAGGGCCTGCTCAATCAAAAGGGCCTGTATTCCACCCTTACCGAATGCTCCAGCCAGCTGGTCGTAAACCCCCTTCTGATGTGAGAATGTGACCAGAGCTTCAGCTTTTTCCAGACGTCGAAGCTCAAGCTCACGGCAACGTTCAAGTTGGCCTTGTACCACACCACTGTGTTCGAGAAGACGTCCCTGCTGTGCCCTCAGAGCAGCCAAATGTAATTTCTCCTCGTTCTGAGCGTCCAAAATCCCCGATAATGAGACGAGCGCTTCTTTCAGAGGCGGCATGGCCAATTGGACTTCCTGCAAACGCTGGCGGTTCACCTGCAACAGTGTCTCGTCAGATTCCAAAGCCTCAGTAAGCTGACCTACCATGTCACCGGCGGCCCTGGCCCCTTCAACTGCCTTGAAGAGGAGATCACGGCGACCTTCCCCTTGCTGACGAACACCTATGAATTCGTCTTGCTTTTTCGCAAGTTCCTGCTCCAGCTTTGTTCTCTCAGCCTCCATCCTAGTTATGGAAACATCGTTCGCCCGATGGCTGTCAGCCTTCTGCCTTCCCTGTGCCTCGTAGTTGGCGGCAAGATGCTGACACCCCTCTTCTCCGAGGTCCTCACCGCACAGAGGACAACTGGCCTCGATTCTGTCCAACCCGCTAGCCTCATGAAGGAGGTCAACCTTGACCCGAAGATCGCCCATCTCCGCTTTCAACACCGCATTGATTTGCCTAAGATGAAGCACCTGAGACTGGAATTCCTGGACTTGTATCCTTTGTTGTTCCGTTTCCTGAGAAGGAGTGGAAAATTCATACAAGGAGATGCGAACCTGGGCAAGTTCGGTTTCCAATTTGGGCAGGCGCTCCGCATCGACCCTAATCTCCTCAACTCGCTTCCTTTGCTGTCCCAACCGAGACTCTCGTCCTGTCAGTTCCTCAAGGACTCTCTTCTTCTCTCGTTCCATCCCACCCAACTCTTGCTGCAGGTTCTGAAGTCGTTGAATTTCCCCTTGAAAGCCGTCCAACCTAGTTTCTCGACCCTTCACATCGGTGTCGAGAGCAACCAACTCTCCCGCTATTGCGTCCAGCCGAATCTGATATTCCTCTTTATGAAATAGCTCACCATCTATGGTGCCAATATCGGCTTCCAGCATTCGCACGGAGGCATCTCTCTCCCTGGCCTGAGCCCTAGCTTTCTCTGACAAACGCTCATACCAGGACAGGTTGAGTACTTCACCCAGAAGCTCTTTGCGCTTGGACGGTGTACTTGTGGTGAACATATCGGCCCTGCCCTGAAGAATGAATGCGCTGTTGACAAAGGTGTCGTAGTCCATACGAAGCAACGACCGGATTTTTGCCTCCGTCTCGCGCACGGAGTTGCCTGTAATCGGCTGAAAGCCCGCTTCTGTGGAATGGAAAAGCTCAAGGAACGTGGCTCCCTGACGACCCCTTGCGGGACGTGCAAACCTCCTAGATACCCTGTAACGACCGTCGCCAGCCTGGAACTCAAGGTCAACCACCATATCGCTTTCACCCTGATAGACCAACTCCTCTTGAACCCTGGCTCTAGCGGTGCCCCAAAGAGCCCAGGTTATGGCATCCAATAGGGCCGACTTGCCGTGGCCGTTGTCGCCGCAGAGGCAAGCAACATGCACTCCTTCCAGTTCAAGGACTGGCGCTCTGTCGCGGTAGGAGAGAAAATTTTTTAGCGATAGCTTTAGAGGTATCAATTTATTCTAAACACGGAACTTACAAAAATATGTAATGCTAGGTATTTATAAGCGCTTTCCAGCACTGCGCAGGACATGCCACATCTAGTATGCACGCTACTGTCACAGTTATTCCTGATGGAATTCTACTATAGAAAGGAACGTTGAGGGAGGTCTATAGTAGAATTCCATGGTGCGAGAATATACGGGCCAGACCTTTGACGAATACAACTCATGTCCGTAAACTTAACTCAAGAAAGCTGCTAAGTGTTCACAAATAGACACGGGAAGAGACAGCTAAATGAACAAGCCCGGCGCCCTCTCCGCTGAAGAAGCGGCATTATTCACCGACCTATACGAGTTGACTATGGCACAGAGCTACCTGCATGAGCAGATGTTCGCGCCTGCCACCTTCAGCCTATTCGTACGTCAATCCAGAATCAACCGTCCGTATCTTGTGGCGGCCGGACTGGAAGATGTGTTGCACTACTTGGAGGCATTCTCCGTTTCATCGGAGGCTATCGATTATCTGCACTCCACCGGGATATTCGACAGCGCATTCCTGGATTATCTGGGGCATCTTCAGTTCACAGGAAGCGTTCGCGCAATTCCCGAGGGACGACTCTACTTCTATGAGGAACCTATTTTGGAGATCACCGCGCCTATCATCGAGGCACAGCTGGTAGAGACCCTGGTGATCAACCAGATCAACCTCCAGAGCGTCGTTGCAACCAAGGCGGCTCGGTGTTTTTGGTCGGCCGGGGATCGGTCTGTGGTAGATTTCTCCCTGAGGCGCACTCACGGTGTAGACGCAGGCATGAAGGCGGCAAGGTCCAGCTACATGGTTGGCTTCCAGTCCACCAGCAACGTCTTGGCAGGGAAGACATACGACATACCAGTCACCGGAACCATGGCCCACTCCTACGTCACTAGCTTTGAAAGTGAACTGGAATCTTTCAGAGCCTTTGCCAAGAGCTTCCCGGAGACCACCGTTCTTCTCATTGACACCTACGATACCGTCACCGGAGCGCGCAAAGCCGTCGTAGTAGCCCATGAGATGGAGTCCCATGGAAACAGGCTGCTAGGCGTACGACTGGACAGCGGCGACCTCCTTGCGCTGAGCCGACATGTACGGAGGATCCTGGACGAAGCGAGGCTCGAATATGTGCTCATTCTAGCCAGTGGGGGTCTGGACGAGTTTGAGGTAGAGAGACTGGTGTCAGCAGACGCTCCCATAGACGGCTTTGGCATTGGAACACGAATGGGCGTCTCCGGAGACGCTCCCTGGCTGGACATGGCGTACAAACTGGTCAAGTATGGCGGACGGCCAGTCCTCAAACTCAGCACGGGAAAGATATCACTGGCGGATGAGAAGCAGGTGTTCCGGCTCATGGACTCAGAAAGACGACTTCGCGGCGATGTCATCGGCCTTGCCGATGACCCGCTTCCGGAACCCGAAGCTGAGTCACTGTTGGAAACATTCATGCAAGAAGGAAAATTGGCAAAGCGCCTGCCATCTCTGCATGAGATAAGAGAACGCTTTCAACAGGATTTTTCTGCCCTGGATGACCGCTTCAAGAGTCTGAAGAAAGCCCGCAAATATCCGGTTCGGCTGAGCAACAGACTTCGGAAGCTTCAGAAGGCACTGGAAAGAGAGGCGGAAGCAGCGGAGATAGGATGACATCGGCCAAAGAATTATTCATCGTGGTTGTGATTGTCTTTCTTGGGATGTCACTCACCTCTGCTTTCCAAGATGACACTCCCATTGACACTGAAATCAAGGAGCGATCGCAGCAAGAGAAGGAAGCTGTGTTAAACCAACTTGCGGAAGGCAAGATACTCTATCTCAAGATTGACGAATACATAAGGAACAACCCATCTATACCGCTTGGAGCGTGGGCGTGGGTAGGCTATGAACCTAGGATGGTAGAGACATGGATG
>CAUZOU010000066.1:0-4590 GCA_963581795.1 Dehalococcoidia bacterium
AACGCTATTACGCAGCAGCACAACTGGGTTATAGTACAGGACGTGACCAAGGAAACGGCGGCCGCGGCTGGCTTGTGCTGCGCCACCAATGACTGGGTATCCCCAGATGACGCTAATGTGATTGTTCACTCTAAGCTCATTTCAGCCGTGGAGTCCAAACAAATTACCTTCCAATGCCACAACTTGACTATGTTCGGGACCTTCATCGTAACCCCATAGGGACTTCCAGACAAAGGTCTATTTTGATCTGATGTAGAATAGAGAGTGTCGACACGATGCATACTGGACGGCTAACAAATCAATGCAGGTAAGTGCTAAAGGCGTGCTGATTTCCGTCATTGGTACTCCATAACTAGGTGGTAGACCCATGCAATCAGGAAACATCTTCTCAGCCATCCCCAAAGACCTTGACCAAGAGGCGGTTGAGGAGATAATTAACTCTGGGAACTTTCGTATTGAGCGAATCATGTCCAGAGGACACTCAACCCCTCCTGGACAATGGTATGACAAGGATCAAGACGAATGGGTTATCGTGCTTGCAGGGAGCGCCTCTCTCTTATTTGATGGATCTGACCACGCCATCATTTTGAAGCCCGGATATTACGTCAACATCCCGGCACATGTGAAGCACAAGGTGGAATGGACCGACCGGGCCGAAGAGACGATATGGCTAGCCGTACATTACGGCTGATAGACAACCTTAAATTGGCTTGGACTTATCCAAATAGCCAGCGGAGGCTGACATGATTCCTACAGAATATAGTGTGAAGGGTAAGACGGTTATAATCACCGCGGCCTCCCGTGGCATCGGCAAAGGCATCGCCCGGGTGATGGCCGAGTCAGGAGCGAGGGTCATGGTGACCGCGCTGACAAATCGCTACCTGGAGCCACTTGGAACAGAAATGGCAGCAGCTGGGCACCCGATTGAGACTCTAATCGCTGACGCTACCAAATCTGAGGACTGGGAACGAACAATTGATTATGCTTTTGAGCGCTGGGATCACATAGATATCCTAATCAACACACTTGGGGATGCCATCCGTAAGCCACTGGTACCTCTGCCAGGCACAACACCGGGAGAACCAATGAGTGATGAAGAGTGGAAGACAGTACTCGACATCAATCTGACTCAGGCGTTCTTAGGGTGTCGAGCCGTTGGGAGTCACTTTCTTGAGCGCGGGCAGGGAAAGATAATAAACGTTAGTGCCTTCGCTGCGAGAAAAGGTACTCCCGGCATTTTGGCGTATTCCGTTGCCAAGGCGGGACTGGTACGACTGACTCAGACTCTAGCGCTGGAATGGGCTCCCTATGGCGTCACCGTCAACTGCATTGCTCCAGGCCAATTCCCAGACCCTGAAACCAGTGATTCAGCGCGAGTGGATGCGGCTCGGGAGAGAGCGAAAAACAGCGTTCCTTTGGGTCGCGTCGGGGAGTTGCGGGAGGTCGGGCTATTGGCTCTCTACTTGGCGTCTGATGCATCTTCATACATGACGGGCGAAACCCTTTTCTTGGACGGCGGTCTCACGAACATATGAGATGCCGTAGACTGGCCTTTTACCACAAGTGGATAAGTCATGATAGACGCAGGCCTTCACATCAAATTCGGCATGCAATGAATTCTGTAATTAGATCCTTTCGGATGCGAGAGTTACTATCCTAGCAGACGCTCATACCCACCTAGATCAGTTCTCTCCGGAGGAAGTGCCTGATATTCTCGAGAGAGCGAAAGATGCAGGCGTGGATCTGGTCATTTCTGCGGGTGTTTCGGAGGAATCATCTGCCAAGTGCATTGAGCTGGCAGAGCAATATTCCGACGTATTTGCAGGTGTAGGTTTCCATCCGGATCAACTCAAATGTGAGATGGACGATACTGAATTCGGACGGATGTGTTCACTTGCTCTTTCCAGTCCGCAGGTTGTATGCATCAGCGAAGTGGGGCTCGATTTTCTAGATGGCATGCCCGACATTGATACTCAGCGACAGGTATTTCGGCAGGCAATACGTCTTGCCAAGGAGTCGAATCTACCTGTGATCTTTCATTCCAGGGAGTTACCAGGCCGACCGAACGATCACTTCGAAACATTGCGTGTTCTCGCCGAGGAGAAGGTTTGGGTAGTTGGCGGAGTGATGCATTATTTTCAATCTGGTGAAGATGTAGCTAAACGGTGTCTCGACTTGGGTCTGATGTTGTCCATCGGGAAACCGTTGTTGCGCCTGACTGATCTTCAAGATGTAGTTAGGAACACACCAATGGAGAGTCTTGTACTTGAGACGGATTCATATCCTCAGACTTTCAAGCGCAACAGGGCACGCTGGACAGAGCCGAAAGATGTGAAGTTGGTCGCTGAGAAAGTTGCGGAACTCAAAGGTATTTCAGTGGGCGACGTGGCTGAAATCACCACTGCAAACCTGCTAGGTCTGTTGAGGAGAAATTCCTTGTTGCAGGACTAGCCACAGGCACCAGTAGCCATAGAACTGGAGGCTGTTAGATTGAGGTTGCCTGAGATTGCCGGCAGGCTACATCGATTGATGATGGAGATAGCAGAAGACGATATGGAGTTAGTTCTAGGAGCTCTTCAGGTTCAGGTATTTGCTTCGCGAGAAGAGATACGGATTGAAGGTAGCGTCCCTGCAATAGTGCCTCAATAGGAAGATTTAGTCACCATTGTACAAACATCGGCATGACTGTTTATTCGTGATAAACGGAGGATGGTCAACTGGTAGCACCCCGCTCACTGTGGCCTCGTCCTTGGTAGCCTTCACCGTCACCTGAAGGGCGACCAGGGCTAACTCACGTTCGGACTCCCCTGCCCTATCGAGCCAATCAGCAATTCCTTTGCAGATGTGCTCCAGCCGCATCTGATTCAGCCGTCCTGGACTGGGAGTCCTGGCTGTGTTTAGCGATGTCAGCCGCTCTTCAATCACTCTCTTTTCACCCGCTAGGTTCACGCCCTCGTTCCGTACTGCCTCTTCGTTGATGTCTCCCAGCGTGAATAAGTGGACCAGTCGTTTCTCTCGTTCCGCGACCTCTGATAAAACTGCCTGTAGTCGTGAGACCTCGGTCTCATCAACTCCCCGGTCAGCCGCTCGTTCCAACTCCTCGATCACAATGCCCGGATCAGACAGTACTCGCTTGACCTCCTGCCAGACGGCTTCCTCTAGACGCTCACCCTGCACATATCTGGCTGAACATGTCTTCTTGGTGTTCTTGTCATAGACATGTCGGCACCTGTAGTAGCGATAGGGCTTCCCTTTTACCGTGAGGGTCTGCCCTACCATCGCCGAGGCACATATACCGCATCGCATACGTCCCCTCAGTGGATAGATGCGTGGTGTAGGCTGGCGACGAATCCTCTCCGGATCCTGGAGTATACGCTGTACACGTTCCCACGTTGCGCGGTCAACAATCTCAGGCGTGGACCCATCTACAGGGATCCAGTCCTCTTCCGGACGTATAACTACTCTGCTTTTAGGTGTTCTCCCATTACCGTTGCGAGTCTTTATTCGCTTGGTCCTACGGTAGATAAGATGCCCGGAGTAGGACTCATTACCCAGGATCCTCCTGATCGTCAGTGGATACCACCGCCCGCCTGAGAATGCCGGTATCCCATCCTCATTGAGCTCGCCGGAGACCTTAGAGAAGCTTTGTGTTGCGGTATATCGCTGAAATATATGTCGGACTATAGTCGCTGCAGCTCATCCACAACCCTCAGACCAGATTGCCTATCATATAGATAGCCATAGGTCCCCTTCCCCATTCCCTGAGGTATACGCCCTGACCTCGCCCTCTCTGCCTTGCCACGCATAGTCCTCTCGGCTATCTTCTCTCGTTCCACTTCCCCTATGAAAGCACGTGCTCCCACGATGAACCTGCCGATGGCACTGTCCTCAAATCGCTCGGTGACGAACTCCAACCTAGCCCCAGCCTGCTCAGCTGCATCAAGCAACACCCCGATGTGGTTCTGATTACGGGACAGCCTGTCCACCGCATATGACAGCACCACGTCCACAGCGCCCTGTCTGAGGAGATGGCGAATTTGCTCCATCCCAGGTCGGTCTAGGGTGAAGCCGCTGGCCGTATCGCGGATATGCTCTATTACCAGCATCCCCTGGGACTCCGCATACTCCATGCATGCCCTCTCCTGTGTATCCAGTGAAGTTCCATCTCGTTCCTGTGCATCGGTTGAAACTCTGCTGTAAACTAACGCTTTTACTGGAACCATTTTGGACTCCTTTTCGTGTATTTACGTTTTGCTTTGGGTCTCCCTCTAGCTGGAACATAGCCAATAGAGAAAGAATCAACGGATTCCCTGGGTATGACATAGCTTCGGCCTATCTTCACTCCAGGCAGTTTACCTTGCTTCACTAACCTAGATGCTGCCTCCGGTCTAATGCCCAGTTTTCGTGCAGCTTCGGCTGAAGACATGAAGGAAGCACTAGCGGCCAATAACTCTGCTTTCGCCTTTGCTGTAACATCAGGTATATTAGACATAATAGTAACTATTATAGATAACGTGTATGCAGCAGTCAATTCATAAGATGTGATCTATTCTAGCTGGAAATCAGACACATGGTGCTATACAAACTGCT
>CAUZOU010000067.1:0-4421 GCA_963581795.1 Dehalococcoidia bacterium
TCGGAGGCTTTGGGGATATCTTTGATGCCTTCTTTGGTGGCTCCGGCACGCGCACTCACAGGGCTTCGCAGAACGGACGCGATATACATACTGCAACCTCCATATCATTTGAGGAATCCGTGTTTGGTGTGGATAAAGAGATGCAGGTGGAGCGAGTAGAGCCGTGCAGTATCTGTAAAGGCGTGGGTGCAGAACCCGGTAGTAATCCCACTCAATGTTCTCACTGTAACGGCGCTGGTCAGGTCAGAAGGGTACAACGCAGCATCTTTGGGCAGTTCACCCAGGTGGGCCCATGTACTCAGTGCAACGGAGAGGGGAGCATTATAACCAACCCATGTTCTCATTGCCGTGGTGCTGCCCGCGAACGGCGTAATCGTAAGATCAGGGTGGATATTCCTCCGGGAGTGGAAGACGGCATGCAGGTCCGTCTGATAAGGGAAGGGGACTCAGGGAGTAACGGTGGCATGCCTGGTAATTTGTATATTGAACTTCAGGTGGAGCCTCACGATATCTTTCTCCGTAAGGACCATGATATATTGCTTGAGTTTCCGATAAACTTTGTACAGGCTGCTCTTGGAGACGAGCTTGAGGTACCTACTTTGAACGGTCCCGAGACAATACGTATACCGGGAGGCACTCAATCTGGTGCTGAGTTTCGCATAAAGGGCAAGGGTGTCCCTTATTCCACCAAAGGCAGGCGTGGTGACCATCTGGTTGTTGTGAATGTAGTTACACCAAAGCATCTGGATGAACGTCAACGACGACTATTTACGGAGCTGGCTGAGACAATGAGTAATGGTTCCAAGGACGACAAGGGCTGGCTTGGTAAGATAAAAGATGCCCTGGGTAAAGACGACAAGGTATCTTGATATGCTTATAATGACCGTTAGGATTTATGGTTACTTCTATAATCTGTAACGTCAAATGAAACAACGCTAAAAATATGAAATGGCTTGAGTTAAGTATTCAGGCACCCACGGAGTACGTTGAGCCTCTCTCCGTGATCTTTCAGCGCTATGGCTATGGAGGCGTGGCTGTGGAGGTGCTGGGTGGCTATAACCCAGACGAAGGTGAAACACAACCGGAAGACGCCATAGCCATCCTACGTTCCTACCTCCCGGTTAACAGCACGACCGCGTCCCGTAAGGAACAGATTGTTATAGCTGTAGATCTGATCTCACGCCTCTGCTCCCTATCTCCACTGGAGGAACGCGAGATGGAGGAAGGTGAGTGGATGGCGTTGTGGAAGAGTCATTTCACTGTCCTGCACATGGGAAGGATTGTCGTTTGTCCGTCGTGGCTGGAATATGAGGCCAAGCCCGGAGAGTTTGTCATTAGCATGGACCCTGGTATGGCATTTGGCACGGGCCACCATCCGACCACGCATATGTGTCTTACGGAGTTGGATAAGCTGGTTACCCCCGGTATGAAGGTGATGGACGTTGGAACAGGCTCCGGTATCCTGACAATTGCGGCGGCCAAGCTGGGAGCCGAGTACGTTCTGGCTTTGGACATAGACCAGGACGCAATTAAGGCCACGCGTGCCAATGTTAAGATCAATGGCCTTCAGCATGTGGTCAAGCTACAACGTCGTACCATATCTCCTGAGGATAATATTGAGGATGAGTTTGATCTGGTTGTGGCTAACCTCTATACCAAGGTCATTCTGAGCATAGCTCCGACTTTGGTAGCCAAGCTTGCACCACAGGGTAAGCTCGTACTTTCCGGTATTCTGGCTGAGCGGATGGGAGAGGTTGAACAAAGCCTCGCGGAGGTGGGCTGTACCCTTCTTCGAATGGACCGTGAGGGTGATTGGGCTGTCCTAGTGGGGGTTAAGAACTAGGGGATAGGAAATGCATCGGTTCTTCGTAGCCCCTCAGTGTATTCAAGGAGGCCAGGCCAGTGTGGATGGCCCTGTTGCCCGTCAGGTGTCCCGGGTGCTTCGCCTACAGACCGGAGACAACATTGTTCTGATGGACAATTCCGGCCGTGAGTACGTTGTTACACTCCGCAGCATCTCTCCTTCTAGCTTGGAAGGTGATGTACTGGAGGAACGGAAGGGTCTTGGTGATCCGTGTGTAAGGTTGAATCTCTACCAGGGGGTTCTAAAAGGTGACAAATTTGAGATGGTTCTCCAAAAAGGTACCGAGATAGGTATCTCAAATTTCGTCCCGGTGTTCTGCCGGCGAAGCATACCGAGAGCATCGAAGGAGTGGGCAGACGGCCGGCATACACGATGGTACAGTATCCTTACAGAGGCGGCAGAACAGTCGAGACGAGCCTGTCTACCCATATTGGGCTCGACGGTGTCTTTGAGCGAAGCCATTAAAGCGGCCACCGGCCTGCGTGTCATGGCCTGGGAAGGGGAAACAGAGAGGGGCTTCAGGACAACTCTCGTGGAGAACATGGAGAAGATTAAAGAGGAAGGGCTCAGCTTTTTTGTGGGACCGGAAGGCGGCTTTGACCCCGATGAGGTTGAGGAAGCCCGTGATGCCGGAGTGGTGTCGGTGAGCCTGGGACAGCGCATACTCAGGGGCGAGACGGCTGGACTTGCCATAGCCGCCGCGGTAATGTACCAGGTAGGTGAGATGGGCAAGTAGGCAATACACAGACCAAAGCCCTTCCCGCGGAGCCACGCAATTTATACTATACTTATAGCATATCCTTGTGGGAGGCCGATCATGGTTAAAGCGGAAGACCTTCAGGAAGCGTACACCAGCCTAGAGCACGGTTTTGAGATGCAAGAAGCGAATGCTATAGATGCAGCGTGTCTCCTAGCCTTTGAGTACGAGTATCCAGAGCAAGAATGCGAGATAATAATAGATAGCGATGAGTTCACCGCAGTGTGCCCCTGGACAGGCCTTCCAGATTTTGGCACGGTTGTTATTCGCTACGTGCCCAACAGGAAGCTCCTTGAGCTTAAGTCCTTCAAGTATTACCTGCTATCCTACAGGCAGGTTGGGCTAGTCCAGGAGCACGTTGCCAACAGGATTCTCCAGGATCTGGCGGCGGTTTGCCAGCCTCGCAGCATGGCTCTAACGTTGGACTACAAAACCCGCGGCGGTATACACACAGCGGTAGAGATAGCTTATAAAGCTCCAGAGATGTAACTCAGGTTACGTAGACTTACTCTCCGCTCCCCGGACCAACCAGTATATCGGATCCTTCTACCTTAACTGAGTACAGCGTTAACGGCTCGTAGGCGGGTGGACTGACCACCTCGCCGGTTTGCATATCGAACTGGCTGCCATGACAGGGGCATGCGATTAATTTGCCATCCAGTTCTCCATCTGACAATGAGCAACCTGCATGGGTACATTCGTCCGGTACAGCGTAGAACTGACCGTCTACATTGGCTAGCATAATGCGTTCGTCCCCCACCTCCACCAGCATAAGCTCACCGGGCGGCAAATCGGTGGCAACAGCAACCTTAACAAAATCCTCCAACGTTCAACCTCCGATGTTTGTTTACAGTTTAAACATGTTAACACATGCCAGGCTTAGTCTGTCAGGTCACAGCATAGAAAGAAAAGCTCTAGAATAGCTTCTCAAGCCTGAGTGTCAGGAGTTCGCCTCCGTCGCCGAGTGTCCAGTACCAGATGAGGTAGCTTCCAGCACCAATGAGGGCAAGGTTGCCTGCAACTCCAACATAGGGGAACACGCCACGGAGTATCTGTGAGACCGTCTCTCTGAAGAAAACTACTCCCAGAGTTATCCCTGTGAGCACCATTCCCATGCCAAGACCATAACTGGCAAACCTTATCAGAGAGGACAGCAGGTCTAGGTCGCCAAGGGGCTGTCCGGCTAGGATTCCTACCGCGGCTAGGAATACGGGGAAGGCACAACCCAACGAGCAGATGGCATATGCCATGCCGAAGAGAAACACTCCCTTTATGCCGCGTTCGTTGCTTGAGCTAACACGTGAGGCGGCCCAGATGCCCATGTGCCTTCCACTTATGAGCAGCCAGAGGCCAAGGATCTCTATGGTTATGCCAACTCCCAGTCCTGCAAATGGGACTATGTTGAAGATCGCGTCTCCGCCGATGGTGATGATTAATCCTGCGGTCAGCGACAGGACAACAAACCCGGACGTGACCACTGCACCCAGGTAGAAGCCACGAAGCACGGCCGTCAATGGGTTGGTGGTCTCGGCGTTTCCGCTCAATTGATATCCTATGTACGCGGGAAGCATGGCCGCGCCACAGGGATTGAAGGCAGCTACCATGCCCGCGCCAAAGGCAAATGCTACCGGCACATCAAATAGGGAGTCCAGCAATTTTTCCTCTTTAGTTCCTTACACTCATTATACACATGATGCTGCCCGGACATATTTATCTCACTACCTCGACAATACGTGCATAGCATACATTGGGAGCACTTATATGCGCATATCGCGAGGAATATACTCATACATGTTTTAT
>CAUZOU010000068.1:0-4296 GCA_963581795.1 Dehalococcoidia bacterium
CCAAACGGAGGTGGCAAGACCACCATGCTGAGACTTGCCCTCGGCCTGGCCAAGCCCAGCCGTGGGAGCGTTACCCTCTTCGGGGAACCGCCTGTGAAGTTTCGTTCCTGGGGACGCGTTGGCTACGTGCCGCAGGCCACCGAGGGCGTCCAGACCCGGTTCCCGGCCACAGCCGAGGAGGTCGTAGCCCAGGGACTATACCGGGGCTTCGACCCAATCGCTGTCTGGCGTTCCAACGGCCGTGACGCAGTGATCCAAGCCATGGAAACCGTTGACATCGCAGACATGCGGGGCCGTCGGATTACATCTCTCTCTGTGGGCCAGCAACAGCGTGTCCTGATTGCCCGCGCCCTTGTCAGGGAACCAGAACTGCTGATGCTGGATGAGCCACTTGCAGGCATAGATGCCTCTGGACAAGAGCAATTCCACACACTGTTGCGTCGTCTCAACAGCGCGATGGGCATGACCATTCTGCTGGTCTCACACGACATCGGCGCCGTGATGAGGGAGGCCACATCAGTGGCCTGCATCAACAGAAGCCTTGTATTTCACGGGCCTACACACACGTTGACTCAACGTGAATTGGCCGAGCTTTATGGATTCCCCGTAGATGTCCTTGTACACGACGCACTCCACGAGCACCGTTAAAGCCATGACATCCATATTCGAATACGAGTTCATGGTCAGGGCTCTCATAGGCGGCGCAATGGTGGGAGCGCTAGCACCCGTCCTTGGAATGTTCCTTGTCCTGCGTCGCTTTGCACTCATCGCGGACACTCTCTCTCACGTGGCCTTCATGGGTGTGGCCATAGGCCTCATCACCAAGATTTCCCCACCCCTCGTCGCCCTTGGCACCACATCCATCGCGGCGATAGCAATAGACCAGCTCCGCGCGCGCCGCATGATGCCCGGGGACGCGGCACTGGCCGTGTTCCTGTATGCCGCACTAGCCATCGCCGTTGTAGTCATCAGCCTAGCAGGGGGATTCAACGTAGACCTGTTCAGCTATCTCTTCGGGAGTGTCCTCACAATAAACACCACAGATCTGTGGCTGGTGGCAGGCCTGATGGTGGTGGTCATCGGCTTTGTGGGTATGTTCTTCTCGGAACTTGCCCAGAGCTCATTCGATGGCGACCTAGCCCGTACCAGCGGCGTTCCTGTGGGTTTGGTCAACCTCATATTAGCCGTGCTAACAGGTGCAACCATCACCTTATCCATGCGCATAGTTGGCGTCTTGCTGATCGGAGCGCTGATAGTCATACCGGTGATAGCAAGTTTACGATTGGCAACAGGGCTACGTACCGCTGTCATCCTGGCAATGGCCTTCGGTGTCTTCAGCTCATTGATTGGACTGATCATAGCCTACTACGCCAATGTGGCACCAGGTGGAGCGGTAGTACTGACCGCGGTTGGACTCTTAGTCACTGTCGAGGTTGGAGTGGCGCTGAGGGAGCGACTGCAACACGACAAATGGCGTGCAACTGACCCATCTAGGTAGCCAGAGCAGCTGCTTGTTGTGTGTTCTGGAATGTCCGGCCCTAGTCTGTTTCTTCACGCCAGCGGTAGTAGTCCACAAGTCGTTTGATGGCCCTGGCCGCACGGCTTATTGTGGGAAATACGGCAAAGCCGTCTTTTACGCATTGTCGACGGAGTTCCAGCGTAGCTTCCAACAAACGCTGATTCTCAGAAGTAAAGTCTGCTATCACCAGTGCCACAGGCTTACCCTGGTTGTTGGCAAGGTCGGCGGTGTGCTCCAACATGCGTGCGGCCCTTGTTGGTGCCGCGGAAGCGCTTCCATTTGTGGACACACTTGGACTGATGCCGTTGATTACAGCATCGTAGCTAGGGTTCTTTGCTATGAGCGTTATCACTTCGTGTGGCGTCAGCTTACTCCCTCCCATGATTGACCCATCCACGGGGTTTGTCACCCAGGCCCCAAAGAATGGGTCATTGCTGATAAGCTCATCACGCACTTCGCCTGGTATGGGTAGCAGGTAAAGTCCTTCCTCTTCGCACTCATCCGCGGACATCACCCCTTTGCCTCCTGTACCTCCTCCCACAAGTAGGTTTGTACCAGTAGCAGGTGGCATCCTGGTGAGAGCTATGATGGTATCCAGAAGCTCTTCCATGCTGAATGCGTTGATAACCCCCATCTGACGGCACATAGCATCCCACACCTCCTGTGCGCCGGCCAGAGCGCCCGTGTGTGAGGAAGCCATGCTCGTTCCAGATTGAGTTCTGCCTCCTTTTAAAAAGACAACCGGCTTGCGGCTGGAGGCGTAGCGTAGCGCCTTAACAAAGCGAGGGCCGTCCCTCACCCCCTCTATATACCCGCCTATTATCTCCGTCTCAGGGTCGTCAGCAAGGTACTCGATCAGATCGGCCTCGTTCAAGTCAAGGGCATTACCGTAGCTGATTACTTTGCTGAAACGAAGACCGCGGCTGGCCCCCACGGAAATTATCTCCCCAGCATTTCCTCCGCTCTGAGAGATGATCCCCACACTCCCGTGTTCCCACGGAAAATCCCTACCCCATGCTATTCCTTCCTTGGGATAGTAGAGGCCCATGCAGTTCGGGCCCAGGATACGCATACCTCCGGCCCTTGCACGCGAGAGCATATCTCTCTCCATCTGTGCCCCTTCCTCGGAGCCGCTCTCACTGAAACGAGCTGTGAAAAAATGAAGAGCCTTGACTCCCTTGCTAACACAGTCATTGACCAGATCAATGGCATCGCGGTTGGGAACAGCCGAGACAACGTAGTCCACATCACCTGGAATATCACGAACAGATTTGTAGGTTGGGACTCCCAGAATTTCTGTGGCTCTGGCGTTTATGGGATACACATTCCCTGAGAAATTCTCAAGGATATTCTTGAAGTAGGTGTGTCCGAACTTTTCTGGGGACTCGGATGCGCCAGCTACCGCTATGGAACGGGGATGAAAGATGTAATCTAATTCCAGGCCCATGATCCCTCCAACAAAGGACTACGGCAAAGGGCTACAAGGTAGGGCTTGGCTCATCCAGAACAACACGCGCATCAACGGCAACAAGCCCCTCTGGATAGCACAATACAGGATTGAGGTCCAGTTCCTTTATGTCAGGGTACTTCTCCAGGAACTGTGATAGATTCAATATCGCCTTTTCCAGGCTGTCTAAGTCGCATGGAGGATACTGGCGATAGCCCTGAAGAAGGGGCAGGCTCTTTATCTCCCTTATCATCATGCGGGCGTCCCTGCCTGTCAGTGGCACAAGGCGCATGGATACGTCCTTGAGTATCTCCACAAGGACTCCTCCGAGTCCAAATAGGATGACCTGTCCAAATTGAGGGTCTTTGGTAGCTCCTATGATTACCTCGACTCCTGGTTGTGCCATTTTCTGCACCGACACACCGAGTATAGATGCCGAAGGTACGGCAGCCCTGGTCGAAGAGAGTATGGAGTCGTACGCCGTCTTCACCTGGCTCACGCTCTCAAGCCCAACCTTGACACCTCCAACGTCGCTTTTGTGTACAACGTCCGGCGATATTATCTTGAGAACTGAGGGTAGGCCCATCTCCTGAGCCATCCTGGCAGCCTCAGACTTTGAGCGGGCCAGCCGGGTTTCCACCACGGGTATGCCAGACTCCCGTATCAGTTCCTTAGACTCAACCTCGGTGAGCAGAGTCCTGCCATCCAGCCGCGCTTTTTGAAGAACATCGGTAGTTGTCACGCTATCTCCCTTCGAAAAGACCTCCCAAGGTTAGCAATTTGCAAAGAATGTGTCAACATTTATTTCCGCTACTAGGCGTCCCTAGACCCAAACGGCGGTTACTACAGCATCCTGTGGATGGGCCTGATCAAAGAGGATGGCGGCACAGCTAAGAATCCTGACCCAATCCCAAGACTTGAACCCTGTGACCTTGTCGCAAGAAGACCATTTTATGCGTCACAACGCTTATTACCACAGCTGTGACTACCAAGAAGCTACTAACCGCTACACCTAGACTCTAAGTTTGCCGTCTGACAACCCAGAGACATACCACAACCTAGGATTATCCAATGAACACTTAGAGAAGTACCAGAAGTCTATATCAGACTTCACCAAAGCACTGAGCCTGCGTCAGCATTTCCATGAGGCGTACTACAACCGTGGGGTATCCTACACACATTTCGGGCAGTCTGAGAAGGCCCTTTCAGACTTCAACGAGGCAGTTCGCCTGTGTCCTAAGGACACCCACGTTTACTACAACCTAGATTTCAAGTACTCTTTGCAACATGACATAGAACCGTACGTGGCTAACATGACGCAGGCTATAAA
>CAUZOU010000069.1:0-4206 GCA_963581795.1 Dehalococcoidia bacterium
CGGAAAGTACAATCAGTTCCGTTTTTGGCAGGCCAAATTCACCGCACAGAACCTCCTCGTTGTGCTCATCAATCAGCGATGCACGCCCGGAGATACGCCATGGAGACCCGTTCAAAATATCGACTGAACCTGCATGTCGGAATTTCCTTCCCAACTTCGGGTACTCCACTTCTGCCCAGATCGCTCCTCGTAGCAATGTTCTGACAATAGCCCGACACCTCCCGATTGACTCTAACCCTTTCGCCCGTGGTGTCGCAGTTGCGTTTGCTTCAATTTCCATCATTGAATTTTCTCCGTATAAACGTCATTGAACGTCGGCCAGGTCAATTATCTTTGCCACGCGAGCGTGCGGTGTCAGGTTCAGTATGGCAACATTGCCTAGCCTAACAAGATTCCTGGGCAAAGAAGGGCTCCCTGGATTGATGAACAGGACGCCATGGTGCTCCTCCACCATCGGATAAAGAGTGCGCCCGAAGACCACTATATCCACAGCGGTACCGAAGAATTCCTCGACTATCTCGGGAAGAGACCGATCTAAAAAGCGAGTCGACCCTATGACACCAGGCAATACGTCATCGTTGAACCTGTCCAGTTGCAGATTGTTTACCATGCCTAAGACGTGGCCCTCCAGTTGCAGGACCTGCCGCTCGGCGATTCGAGGGTCATTTTCGGATTCCAAGGCGAGAGGTGTCGGACGCTCCGCTTGTCCGCCGTGTATCCTTCCAACCGCTTTTACAGGTGCGATCTGCTCCAGCCAGTCTAGTACCTCGGGTATATGGATACCCCCGGCATGGAGAATAAGGTCTACTCCTTCAAATGATCGAAAGACCTGCTGCGGGATTTCAGATGCTCCTCCTGGGATCCGCGTGTCTGAAATGATACCAATTAGCATCTGAAATCCCGCGAATCTTGTGTAAACGTTATTCCAGCCATCTCATGCCTCACTCCCGAAAGCCGCTCGTAGCAGAACTCTTCAAGATAGAGTCCTGCTACGAGGTTGCTCGTCTAGTTTCAGAAAAAGCTGGTATGCAACAATCCCGAAACATCTGTCAAAAGCTAGCCGGGCGTGGAACTCAAGACCAAAGTCTCGACCGCCATCGGAGTCATAGTACCTGTAACGCCAATCTCAGCAGGCTTGCTTATCTGCCTGGCGCCCGCCCGCCCCTGCAACTGCTGGACGCTATCTACATGGCACCAGAAACGAGTACGGCCGCTACCGATATTGCCTCCGCTGGGAGAGACGGGATTCGGCCCCTCAATGCTGATGTCCGTCTCATACAGGTCTAGAGCCTCTCCTCTCTTGATGCCAGCATACCGCAGACCCTCGATGTGGAACTGGTGGAACTCGGCAAAACCGTCGTACATATTCTCAAAGGACAGGTCGCTGGGGCCGATCCCAGCTCCCTCGTACGTCTTGCGGCCCATGCTATCGGTAGACGCTTCGGCCTCCTCAAGAGTTGCAATGGTACTGCGAGATTGTGTAGTGGTCGAGGTATGATTGAGTATGTACACGGGCTTCTGTTTCATGTCCCTAGCGCGCTCAGGCGTGGTTACGAGGAAGGCTGACGAAACGCAGATGGGTATGTCGTTATCGTATAGGTTCGCCGGTTTAGCTATCCACCGCGCGGACAGATAATCCTCCACAGTCAAAGGCTCTGGCCGATGCTGCGCCCAGTATCCCTCCGGAAATAGGAGACCGTTCCTCTTCGAATTCACCACGAAAGGAGCATGCATTTCGTGGGTCTTGCCATATTTGCGGCAATATTGGTCGAACCACATGGCCGTGGGGTAGCAGGCCACAGTACCCCACGTATTGCTCCACTTAGTCAGCCCCGAGGTGATATTCGCGGCGCGACCAGCTTGACCAACGTAGTATCGGCCTGACAAGTTGTGCCATCCTCTCATCACCAGGCAAGTGTCAGTGAGGCCATCACCAACGGCCTGAGCAGCAACGACGAGAGAACGGGAAATACATCCAGGACCATACATCGTGAAATCCACATTCGTTAGCTCAGGCATATTATTGAGGATCCACTCCGAGCTCAATCCTGTGATGCCGTCCAAGGGATTAACTCCGGGCTTGAACATCCTGGTAAAGTCTTCGGGAATGGGGTCTCCTTCTGGCCACGGAGACCCAGTGGCGGTCTCTCGGGTCATCACCAATCCGTCAACCTCTTCCGGAGAGACTCCAGCGTCCTCCAAGGCCCTGTGCATCGCGAGGATGCTCCAGGCACCTACGCTAGTCTCGGGAGTTCCATCCCAGCGCCTGGCGGTGGGGGAAACCCCTACTCCGACGATCGCTACTTTTCCCCTGTGTTCCCACAAACCCAACCCCTCGCTGCTTCGATACATTGAGGCCGGGGCATTCTGAGTCCTACTTTCCGCCATTATTCGCCTCCCTCATATTCATTTATGTCACGTCTACAAAATGGGGGCTCTAGCCTACTACTCTCCACTCTGGGACCTTCTGACCCGTCTCTGGGGTCGCCTCGAACTCAACCTGTACGCTGGCTCCCACGGGGACATCATCCACCGGTGTTCCTGGGAGGTGGGAGAGCATATTTATGCCAGGGTCCTCTTCCAACTGTATTACTGCCACGTTGAATGGCTGGTCGACCGTGAGCGATGTGATAGGGGAGTCGTACATAACCCCTAGGCCGTATATCTTGCCGCGGCCGCTCACTTCGCTCCATTCCAGATTTTCAGTTGAGCCACACTCAGCGCACGCCGCCTGCGGCGGGTGCTGAAACCTGTTGCAAACCTTGCAGTTCTGGATCACCAGTCGCCCTTCATTACAGGCGTCCCAAAAAGGCTTGTCTACTTCATCGGGTGCCGGGGATGGTTTGGGCATCGCATACCTCCTATCAAGGTTCGTGAATTGTCCGAACATATGATAGAACGCAGACTGATTGTGGTCAAGCTGCATTTCGTCGCATAGTAGTGAATACCAAGCACTTTGCGCATGCGCATATTCTACTTCTTGCTTGATTACGATTCGCCCGCTCTGAGGGAGTACCCATTCCTATCCATGCGTTGGCAAGTCAGCCCATCGGCAAAATATTTCGGACGCGGTGATTAGTTCTAGCTAGTCCTGAGAGTCCGTTGCCTTGAGAGGTTCCATAACATTACCAGGTGACATCGGCATTGGCTTCCTGGATCTGCTCTCAAAGGGATTCAAGCTAGCAGTGCCTCAGAACCAAGTCCTGTTGGAGTTCCCCAACATAGACCCTTTCCCAGAGTGAATTGGGAGCCTAACCTTTTGCAGTGCGTTCCCCTCCTCTCAATTTACTACTTGTCACAGGAAAGTCGCAATCCGTGGAGTACGTAACAGCGTCTAAGTGCTTCGCTCAGTCAGAGGAAGGTCTATGGACGAGAGAGGAGAGGACTTCGAACACGCCGAGAAGGCATAGCAACAAAAGGCACATTTGGCCAATCGAAGGTTCAGTAATGAGCAAGAACTTAACCCACAGATGATCAGGCGCTACTGTATTCCATTGCGCTGGATATTTTCCGTTCTGGGCTACTGTGCAAACATCTTTATTCTCAGCCACCGATCTGAGAGGAAGTACGGGACGTAGGCCCCACCACAAATCATCATAGCTATCACTGTAGCCCAGGCGACTCCAAACTCCCCCAATCCTGTAAATTGAGTTAGCACGTACGCGAGCGGAATCCCAACCACCCAGAGAGAGACTAGGGTTATCAACAGGGGCATCACAGTATCTCCAGCCATTTGGAAAGAGTTCTGGAATACCTGGCCTGCCCCCATGAAGAGGAACCCCAGTACTGTGATGCGGATTCACAATGAGGCCACCTGTAGGAACTCCGGGTCCAGATTGAAGATGGAGAGGACCAGTACGGGAAAGGCAAAGAGGAAGATGCATAAGATGCTCTTCACCACAAGGACATACCGATTGCTCAGTACATAGTCTTCTTAGCCCGCTCCGGCTTCCCGTCGCCCAGGCTCTGCCCCACAATCACCTGGGAAGTCAGGCCCATGCCCTGGCTTCCCAGGTTGGCGAACATCTCCACCCTACGGGTGACCGTAAAGGCGGCTAATGTGACCTCCCCGAAGGGAACCACTAGAAAGATCATCACCATCTGGGACACGGTGCGCTCCATGCCGTTAAGTGCAGCGGGCACCCCAAGCTTGATCATACGCCACAGCAACGGCCCGTCAAAGCGATAATTCCTCAGGCTAGGGTG
>CAUZOU010000070.1:0-4166 GCA_963581795.1 Dehalococcoidia bacterium
AAGGATCCCCCATGGCTAGGAATCACATGGGGGATTAGGGACAACAGGGGGCATAGAGATGTAACATCACGTACGTCACAATAGCTTTAATAGCATCCTCGCAGCTGCCTAACTACCACCTATAGCACTGACCCTAGCCTGCATCAAATTATATCACTCTTGTTTGCTGTCTCTATGCCCAGCCCACCAATCCTTTAGACGCTGAGACACGGCTTTCTCATATCCCTGGTCGCTTGGCTGATAGTAACGACGGCCCTTCAGGGACTCAGGAAGGTTCTCCATAGCTGCAAAGTGATCAGGGTAATCGTGCGAATATTTGTAGCCCTTGCCATAACCCTGTTCCTCCATCAGTGGAGTCACAGAGTTGCGCAGGTGCATTGGGACAGGTTCGTTACGAGTGTTCCGCGCATCCTCCCTAGCCTTGTTCAAAGCTGCATAGGCTGAGTTGCTCTTTGGAGCAGTTGCCAGGTATACAGTAGCCTCCGCCAGAGGGATGGCTCCCTCAGGCATGCCAATGAAATGGACAGCCTGCTGAGTAGCCACGGCCACCGACAGTCCCTGTGGATCTGCCATTCCTATGTCCTCAGCCGCCAAAATGACCAAGCGGCGGGCAATGAACATGGGGGCCTCGCCTGCCTCTATCATGCGTCCCAGCCAGTAGACGGCAGCGTCCGGGTCGGAACCGCGCACAGATTTGATGAATGCGGAGATGGTATCGTAGTGCTGGTCTCCTGCTTTGTCGTACAGTATTGATCGCTGTTGAAGGGCGTCCTCGATGGTGTCCAGTGTCACATGGCGGGCACCGGAAGAGTCAGCAGCGGTGGCTGAAGCCGCCAGTTCTAGGGCGTTGAGTGCCACCCTAGCATCGCCGTTAGTTATTGCAACCAGATGGTGGATGGCATCATCTGCAACATCGACATGCAGGGAGCCGATCCCTCGGTCTTCATCTGCCAGCGCCCGTTTCACTATGACCACCACTTCCTCATCGGTAAGGGCCTTGAGTGTGAAGACACGACATCTGGAGAGCAACGGCGCTATGACCTCAAAGGACGGGTTCTCAGTAGTAGCCCCGATCAATGTCACCGTCCCTTCCTCAACGTGTGGGAGAATCACGTCCTGTTGTGCTTTGTTAAACCGATGTATCTCATCCACAAACAGGAGGGTACGATGCCCGTACATTCCCAGTCGTTCCCGAGCGTTTTCGACTATCTTGCGTAAGTCCGCCACCCCGGCAGTGACGGCACTGACCGAATCGAAGTAAGACTTTGTGACGTTTGCTATGAGGTTTGCCAATGTAGTCTTGCCAACACCTGGTGGCCCCCAGAGTATCATTGAGGGAATCTGGTCTGCTTCTATGCTCAGCCGAAGCACCCTTCCAGAACCTATTATGTGGTTCTGCCCAACAAAGTCATCGAATGTCCGTGGTCGCATACGGGCCGCCAATGGAGCCTCACGGCCGAGAGCCTTCTTCCGTTGGTTTTCAAAGAGATCGGTCACTATTTCTCCCTAGCGACACTAAGCAATTGTCTGTACCGCGAGGAGTATCAAGTCTCTCACTCTCCCCCGAAGAGACGACGGGGCGCATCCACCGTTACCGCGTGAATGTCCTCCTCGCTTACACCCAACTCCCGTAATCGCGGCAGCACCTTTCGAACGACGAAGCAATAGCCGTCCGGATTGTAAGCCTTGCGCATTTCGACAACCTCGGGCAGGGCTGGACGCGAGCCTCCGAAATCGTGAGACACCGTCAACTGTCCGGCAAAACCCAAGTCTATCAGCTGTTTCAACACCTGAGTACGCTGTTCCCAGTTCAAACCACCAGCCCGGCCTCCTGGGTAGCGGTCCATACCAAGAGAGCACCCCTTACCCAGTATCCCCGTCAGGTAGTCCATATCATCTGTGTCGTTACTGTGGCCGATGCAGACCCTTCTCATATCAACGCCTTCCTCCTCAAAAACGGCCACCTGGTAGTTACCGGCTTTGGCTATGGCAGCTGTATGGGTGGCAATCGGCACACCAGTGTGCTTGCATGCACGTGCAGCGGCTCGCAGAACTAGGTCGTTGGGTCGTGTAAGTCCTTCTTGCGTTATGTGTTCTTCATCAGTGGCAACCTTGATGACCCCCGCCTTGATACCCGTTCCTTCAATATCAACCTCTATCTCTCTTATGAATGCCTTGGCCAATTGGTCCACCGTAGAACCAATGCCAATATGCCTGGGTATGTCCCTCCAGAAACCGGTGGCAGGCACTATATTCAGTTCCACGCGTTCAGCTACGTCTTTCAGGAGCCGCATATCTCGTCCAAGGTCGAGAGTTGTCACGTTCAGAATCGTGCCTATTCCTTCGGTAGCGGCTTCGTTAAGTCGTGCCACACCTCGGGCGACGTCATCTTCGTGATCAAGCAATTCAGGATAGGTATACGCGACACCGGCAGAACTCTCTCGAACGTGTTCGTGTGTCAAAGTAAAGCCAAGGTCGTTAACATCCACAGGGCCAAGGATAGTGTTCACAGTAGGCATGATATATCCTCCAAATCCTATGCTACAGGTGCAATAATTCTCAAGTAACGGCAGGCTATATTGTCCAAGAAATAGTGTCAACCCTGCTCAGACACCCCACCCAGCATAGAGATCTCAAAAATTACTGCCGCAACCACTTGCAAATATCAAGCTGTTCAGCTATGATGTTCATGTCTCTGGTGGTTCTAGCGGGGTGGAACCACCCGTACCCATCTCGAACACGGAAGTGAAACTCCCCAGCGCCGACGATACTGCCCTGGCAACGGGGTGGGAAAATAGGTCACTGCCAGAGGCTTTAGACACCACTTTGTCGGCGGGTCACGGATCAAGCCTAAATAAGGGCCCGCCAAAGTCATTCGACAATCCAAGCGCACACCCCGTGTATCCACAAGGCACAGGTGCGTTTGTACGCATCTCCCAGAGAATCCAAGGGAGCTAACTGCATATGCACTCATATACACCTTTACATCCCAGCCTAGCCAGGCATATAATCTTAGTATTGATGCCAGCAAAACCTTAATTTAAGTAGAGATATCTCAATTGTCCACTAACACCAGTCTACCGATAGAAAATATGGAAGCACTCCTCAGGGAGGCCGACCAGATTAGGGCTCTACGCCCTGGAGAGCTTGTTCAAGGCGTGATAATGCGGGTCGACCATGAGGGTATCCTTGTTAGCATTGGCAACAAGTCCGAGGGCATAGTCTCATCCAGAGAAATGCGGTCTCTAAGTGAGGAGGAGATGTCTTCCCTGCAGGTGGGTGTGGAAATACTCACCAGGGTCTTGGAAGCCGAGGGAGAGGACGGGTCTACTATTCTCTCCGTGGATAGAGCTAAAGAGGAAGTTGGTTGGGTTGAAATAGAAAAACAGTTCGCCAGCGGCGAGTCTATTACGGTTGATGGCACCATAACGGGATTCAACCGCGGTGGAGCACTGGTAGATGTAAACGGGTTGAATGGCTTTGTTCCCATATCACACCTTGTGTGGAACCAGCGGGGCCCCAACGGTGTCGACGATGAAGAGATGCTGAAACGCGTGGGAGAGAGCGTGCATCTAAAGATAATTGAGGTTGATCGCTCAAAGAAAAGGGCCATATTCTCGGAGAAGGCAGCTATTCAAGAAGACCGGGAATCACAGAAGGAACGCATACTTCAGGAGCTACAAGAGGGAGAGATCAGAAAAGGCAGGATTTCAGGCATCTCTGGTTTTGGTGCCTTTGTAGACCTAGGTGGAGCTGACGGCCTGATTCATATATCCGAGTTGTCATGGGAACCTGTGGAGGCCATTGAAGATGTGGTGAAGGTAGGCGAAGAAGTAAGTGTCTATGTGATGAAGGTAGATCATGAAAGCAGAAGGATTGCACTGAGTCTCAGAAGGACGCTGCCTGAGCCTTGGGATACAGTGCCAGACAGGTATCAGGTAGATCAGTTGATCTCTGGCACCGTAACCAAGCTGACCAACTTCGGCGCTTTCGCCCGTATAGAGGCGTCAGTTGAAGGACTCATACACATTTCGGAATTAAGCTATAATATAATTAGTCACCCGAAAGAAATGGTTAAAGAAGGAGACATTCTAACCCTAAAGATTCTGAAGATAGAGCCCGAACGGAAACGCTTGGCGCTCAGCCTTAAACAGGCAGAGGACATT
>CAUZOU010000071.1:0-4079 GCA_963581795.1 Dehalococcoidia bacterium
TTAGCAGGAGCCAGATGACAGCCATCAAGAGAGGTATAACTATGACTGCCAAATGTATGCCATAGACATACAACAAAGCAGTAACCGATTCGCTATCACTCTCAAGGTCTGAAATATAGGCTTTAGTTGCCCACACCAGTACAGCAGCATGTGTCAAGAAGAGAAGAATCCACCCTGCTGCCAAAGCCACAACCCTCAACTCCCATGAACGCCATTGAGTCCCCAACACTACGGCCCCGATGACCACCAGGCCAAAACCAAAGTTGTGGGCCATGATCTCTAGGAGTGGACCGTTCAGGTGCGAGGGTGCGAGGGTGCTGAGCAGGGAGCAGGGAGCTTTTGGCTTCGATAAGTCAAGGCTTGAACGTGTCCCACAGTTGCTGATTTACAACAGGAATCTTACCGTGGGATGACAGGCAAGACTAGGCGCGAGAGGTAGTCAATACCATGAGAGACAGTCTGCGTAGCCGCGATAGGCGCCGTTTCCGTGGCGATGTCTCGACCTGTATTCGGGTTCCGATCGAAGCGAGGATAGCTGCTACTGGATACCTCCAGCCGGATGCGGTGTCCTTCTCTGAACACCATGCTAGTGGGCCATAGGTCGATAGAGATCTCTGTGGGGCCATCTGGGTTCAGGTCACCCGGCTTAAGACGTAGCGCACCTTCAGATACGTAGTAGGCCGACCCGTCCGGATGCACGTCCACCAGTTTACCAGTGAAGTCCGTACTCGGAGCAGTCGTAGAGATGTGCAGTACCAGTTCAACTAGGCCGGTCACCTCAACGTCCTCCTTCAGAACAGGTGAAGTGTAGACCAGCACGTCGTCCCGCCCCTCGACGTCGTTTTGACGTTGCACCCCGGCTCTAGGGCCCAGCATCGCCCCACCCTTGGAAGGCACTGGGTCGAGCGGGTTGTATACGAAAGTATCCGCTATGTTTGATGCCTTTGGGACTGTCAGAAACAACTTCCCATCGCCATGCCCAGTATTTGCCCTGCCTCCACTAGCTAGATAATAGGATGAATACTGGGTGCGAGCCAGTGGCCATTCATGCTCGTCCCGCCAGATATTGTCGCCCATGACGTAGATGCGAACGGGTGCTGTCTGTTCCGTAGCAAGGCCTTTCAAGTGCCGGTCGAACCAGGCGACGCTGGGTGAGATACTGCTGGTACGGTAATTCTCTTCGATGACGCCGCCAGGAAGCTCCACCGTCCTAGCATGTGCCCAAGGCCCAATGACCAACCGAGTCTCGTTGGCTAGGTGTGAAGGAGCCTCCTGTTGAATGCGTATGAAGTCCTCAAGCTGAGTGGGCAGGAATGGATCGAACCACCCAGACATAAGGTGGATCGGCGCTTGCAGAGTTGCGATGCGATCCTCACCGTCGATCTGCTGCCAATAGTAGTCCCGCTCCGGGTGGCTGACCCAGTCGTTGAAGTAGGGGATATCGTGGAGGGCGCGGTCATCGGCCTTTATCAAGGGGAAGCCATTGACGCCCCCTTCCATCTCCTCACGGGTGTACGTAACATCCTCCCTGGGTCTACTGGTCAAGGCCCAATGCAGTGCGCTCTCCAGGGAGAAGGCGCCGCCGGGATAAAACATGGAGTAGAAGTCTGTGCTGGCAATCTGTATACCCAAGGCGGACGGGCCTGGGTCCACCTCGTTGGCCAACACCCACTGGGTGTAGCCAAAATAAGAGCCACCCCACATACCCAGCCTCCCATCGAACCACGGCTGGTCTGAGAGCCAGTTGAGCGTTTCCAGTCCATCTTGTCGCTCTGGTCGCAGGGGGTCGTACAAACCCCCGGAATCTCCTCGGCCTCGGGTGCCCTGGAAGACCACAGTGTACCCCCGCTCCGCCCACATCCTACTGACTAAATCAGTGATATATGCGTTAGTGAAAGTCTTGGTGTACGGCACTCGGACGAGGATTGTGGGAGTTAGGCCGGCGCGGCGAGGGTGGTAAACGTTGGCCACCAATTCAATACCCGTGGAGGTGGTGAAACTAACACCTTTCTCGGTGCGCACTGAGAACTGCGGTGGGCCCAGACCCATGTAATAGCCCATGAACCACGGGGCAAGGCTGTTGACGAGCCATGCCAGAACGCCGGCAGCAACTAGCACACCAACACTGCCCCGCACTACCCATCTGCGCCATCCGCCTCTGAGTAGAGGTAAGGCCGCCCGGACCGTCCTGATCTGGTACAGAGCGACAATGAGGATAAAAAAAGCCAAGACACAGTGGAAGAATATGGGAATGGACCCTCCTATCCACCGCTCCGGGGAGTATAGGGACATACGAATGATGTATCGCACCACCATGACGCACAGGTATACCAGGCCAGTGGCAGGCAGCCATGACGCCAGGAAACGGTGTGGTGTGACGAAATAGCCCTGGCCGCGGGTGAAGTCCACGCACACCTTGCCAAACACTAGGACAATGCCAATCTGGGATACCAGAAGATACTGGTAGCCCAAGGCTCCAGATAGCCACTCTTCTTCAGACGGCAGCCAGGTCACACCATCCAAGAACACGATCAGCAGATGGGCCAGGACTCGCAAACAGAACAAGCACAGGAGAAGCCAGAAAAATGGGGCGTAACTCTGTGGCCTGGGAAGCAAGGTCATAGCACTTCAGAAGGTAGCTGGGAGGTCATTGCCACAACGCGCTACGGGCGCATCCTCTTTATTTGGCCATTGGTTGACCAGCACTTAGCCTTGCAGGGCTCCAGATCGAGCATAGTGTGGACATCAATTCCCCTGCCTACGATAGGATCACTCCTGTCCATATGGGCATTATCGTAAGTTCGCCGGTGGCACAGTACGAAAGGAACTTGGATGTACAACGATACCACTGGTCTCAGAGTATCCCTTTGTAGTACCGATACCATTCATTCTGGAATGTCTCCTCAGGATCGAACTGACGCTTTTGCTTTAAGAACTCGGGCATCTGAGGATAGGCTGACAAGAGCTGATCCTTCCTAGCCCAGCGGTGGTAAGTTAGGTAATAAAGTCCGCCATAGGAAAGAGCGTGGTCTATCAACATCTGGAACTGTTCCTTCGCTCGACTGATTCCCTGGTCTGTGTGCACCACGCGCAGATTTAAGATTATGCACGCAAAATCATCTTTCGCCCAGGGTAGGAAGGTTTCGTTCTCCTTCTTGATTAACCTCACGGTTCCGTAAATCACGTTTGCACCCAAATCAAGCAAGTCTCGACGCACAGAGTCCATGAAGTCGACGAACTTAGACCTAGGAACATAGAGTTCAGTGATCATTAAGGACGCAAACTCTTTGGCTCCAAGTCTCTGATGAAGTAGTTCTCCAGCATTACTCAAGTAAGGGCTGAATTGGAAATCATCGGACCAATATATCTGTTCGTTGGACTGCAAGTAGTGATGGACGTACCGGTCATACGCTTCTTTCTTGTCCACGTGCGCCAAGTAATACAAGTTCATCCAGGCGTCGACAGTCAGACCTAGCTGGTTCTCCGGAATTGGTGTCGAAAAGCCCACAGGGCGGTAACATGATAGAATTCCTTTTCTAAGGAATCCGTCAGACTTCTCGTCAGTCATGTACTGGAAGTCGCCGTAAAGGTGTCCATCATAGATCCTTTGCTCGAAGGAGGGCATTACATCATCAACTTCAACTACTTTTACCTCTCGCATAAGCTTATGCCTGTGATGCAGGCGAAGAGTTACGTTGAGAATGAGCCCGAAGAGCCCATATCCACCAATTCCAAGACGGAAGATTTCATGGTTCTGATCCCTGCTGCAGACCATCGTCGCTCCTGAGGGGTCCAAGAGTGTGAATGAGTCGACATCCTGCACGATTGGTTGGTAGTTGAGTCCCCTGCCATGAACATTGGATGATAGAGCCCCTCCGATGGTCATGTCGTCTGCTCCGGTCTGCTTCTGGATAATAGTCAGACTTCCTTCGTTTTCATCTTGGTTATTCTTCAGCCAGGACACGAGTGATGGCCAGGTGATTCCGGCTTGGACTTCAACGGTCGAGTCTTCCACATTTAGGCCGATCACTCCGCTCAGATCCCTGGTGTCAATGCTGGTCGTTCCAGTGCCAAACTGC
>CAUZOU010000072.1:0-3932 GCA_963581795.1 Dehalococcoidia bacterium
GTAGTGACGCTTCCAAGCTGTCTCCGTCATAGACACTGACCAGACCGTCATCGGTTACTTCGCCAAGAATTATGCTCTCCAAGTCCCACTTGTCGAACACCTGCCTTACAGTCTTTTCGTGCTCGCCGCTCACCACAACCAGCATCCTTTCCTGTGATTCTGAGAGCATAATCTCATATGCAGTCATACCGTCCTCACGTCGCAGCACCCTCCCAATGTCTATTCTCGCCCCGGAACCACTCCGTGCGACTGACTCCACAACAGTGCTTGTGAGTCCCGCGGCCCCCAGGTCCTGCATGGCAAGTATGTGCCCGGTTGCAACAGCCTCCAGGCAAGCCTCTATCAGTACTTTCTCAAGAAATGGATTGCCCACCTGCACGGTTGGCCTCATCTCCCTCTCTTCTTCAAAGGTGCGGGACGCCAGACCGGAAGCGCCGTGTATGCCGTCGCGTCCCGTATCCGCGCCAACCAGAATCAGCAGGTTACCGCGGCCGGAGGCCTTGGCTCGCACAATGCCGCCTTTTTCAACAAGGCCAACGCACATGGCATTAATCAGCGGATTGCCGGAATACGAAGATGAAAAGGACACCTCACCGCCTACGTCCGGGACACCAATGCAGTTGCCATACCAGGAGATACCGGCCACCACACCACGGAAAAGGTTGCGGTTTTGCGTTTCGTCCAATGGGCCGAAGCGGAGGGAGTTGAGGAGAGCTATGGGTCTTGCCCCCATTGCAAAGATGTCACGCACTATCCCGCCAACTCCCGTGGCCGCGCCCTGAAACGGCTCGACCGCGGATGGATGGTTGTGCGACTCAATTTTCATCACAATTGCCAGCCCGTCACCAATGTCCACCACGCCCGCATTCTCCTCACCTGGCTGCACAAGCATACGTGGACTATGGGAAGGAAGCTGCCTCAGGAGCAGCTTGGAGTGCTTGTAGCCGCAGTGCTCACTCCACATTGAGCCGAACATACCAAGTTCAACGGAGTTTGGTTCACGGCCAAGCCGTTCGACAATGGCCTCGTATTCGGCTTGGGAGAGAGCTATTTCATCTAGTGTTTCTTGAGATACTGACATTTTTGCCCTATTTGCCCTTATTGGAATTCTCTGGTGACTATTTGCCTAAATCAGCCTGATTACATGCATCCTGGAACTGCCGTTCCAAAGTGGATATCTCCATATCACACGACCACTTGCATCATGGATTCGAAAATAATCCGTCCATCCGTACCGCCAAGGGCTTCCTCACAGCACCGTTCCGGATGTGGCATCATACCCAGCACGTTGCCACGGTCGTTGACAATCCCAGCTATGTTCTCCAAGGAGCCGTTGGGATTGGCATCGGTGGTTATCTCGCCCTGTGGGGTGGAGTACCGAAACGCGATCTGCCTTTTTGCATTGAGAGATGCCAGCGTATCCGTGTCGGCATAGTAATTGCCCTCTCCGTGTGATATTGGTATACGAAGCACCTGATCCTGGCCACACCCTGATGTAAACGAGGTGTTCGGGTTCTCCACACGCAGGTCAACCCACTGACAGCGAAACTGGACGTTATGGTTCCGCGTCAACACGCCCGGCAGAAGACCAGCCTCGCACAATATCTGGAAGCCATTGCAGATTCCGATGACAAGGCCCCCCCTTTTAGCAAAACTGGCGACCTCATCCATAACGGGAGAAAAGCGGGCAATCGCGCCTGTCCTGAGGTAATCGCCATATGAAAAACCGCCGGGTAGCACCAGGCAGTCGAGGCCTGACACATCCCTGTCCTTGTGCCATACGTACCGTGTATCCTGTCCCAACACGGTCTTGGCAACATGATAGCAGTCGCCGTCACTCCATGTGCCGGGGAAAACAACGATGCCAAACTTCATACGCTACCCACCCCCGGAAAAAGAAAAGCACCTCTTACGTTGCAAGGTGCTTACTATCCACATATTCGGCCAGTGAAAATATGACAATCGTTATAGCCCTTCCAGGAGATTGGTTACAATTTCGTTGACCACCGACCCGTCCGCCTTTCCCTTTACCTGGGGCATCAGCTTACCCATTACCTTACCCTTGTCCCCAGATCCCTTGGCACCCACTTCCTGGAGTATTCCCTGAACCAGGACAGTAATTTCCTCAGAGGTTAGCTGTATGGGCAAGTAGTCCAGAAGAACACCAAGCTCCGCTTCCTCACGTTCTACCAAGTCCTCACGTTGCCCTTTGCTGA
This sequence comes from Dehalococcoidia bacterium, assembly GCA_963581795.1. GTDB lineage: Bacteria > Chloroflexota > Dehalococcoidia > Lucifugimonadales > UBA2985 > JASLXI01. The sequence continues at coordinate 2,217 of CAUZOU010000072.1, forward strand.
ACTCGTAGATACTCTCCCTGCGTTGCTTCACCTGTTTGGCAATGACGGCGATTATGGCTTCGTCATCCTCCACGGGTTTTTGAAGAGCTATTTCCTCGTTATGCACTTCGGATCGTATCGAACGAAGCACCGTGCGCCGTAACGCATTCTGCTCCCTGATAGCATCCTTCAAGTCCTCATCCAGACGCTCTTTTAGCCCCATGATTGGAACAGAACCCCGTTACCGTCGCGTGTTGGTGTTGGTGTTGGTGGTGCCGATGGTGCTTGTGCTGCGGGCGCTCTTGCGCCTCTTAGCCGCTGCCTTCCTCTTACGCTGCACACTCGGCTTCTCAAAATGGGAACGCCTTCGCGCTTCCGAAAGAATCCCGTCCATCTGCACCCTCTTGTTAAAACGCCTCAAGAGGCTGTCGAAGTTCTCACCCTCTCTCACGACCACCTGGGACAAAGTCTCACCTCTTTCTCTCAAACAAAGGAACCCGAAAACAGTGCCTACTGCCCCAAACGCCACCTATACCAGCACCTTCCGAGGGTTTCAATTATATAGACACCAGGCAGGTAGTGTCAAGGCGGAGACCGTAGCCAATTGCCAGTGCAACCAAGCGTTATCTCGACCTGGTCCACATGGTATGATAGTTCTCCCCCGTGATTACCGCGGATAGCTCTTCCATTTCCAGTACAGACATGTCCTCAAGGACTCTATCACACGCCTGTACCGCATCTTTATGTCCAGAGTAGACGAACCGCTCCATCACCTTACGCCAGACTCCAAGCCGCACTAGGCTCTCCACGTACTTTGGCCACGATACAACCGTAATTGCCTTCGGCCTTGGGAAACGAGGCCGCAGCCTCTTCAGAACGCGGTACCGTTCGTCGGCGTTCGATGCCATTGGCACGATTTTTACCATAGGCTGATCTTCCTCAGTGAAACGTGTATCAATGAGAATGGTCTTGCGCAGAAGTGGGAAATAAATGGATATCACTTCCGCACGGTCTATGTTCCTGATTACTTCATCAAGGTCTATGCGAAAATCGCCGTCCATATTCGATATCACCTCACGAACTGTCTTTGCTTGCCCAGTTATCCCCAACGGCCAGGTGATTTAACGCCTTAACCATGCCACATAACCCGTACCAAGAAGTACAGGATGATACTACAACCATTTGACTTACCCGGCCAGGAGTTCTTTGAACTTGCTATGGAAAGCCGGGAGAACATCCTCCCACTGTCCCACCACACCAAACTCAGCTTCTTTGAAAATAGGGGCATCGGCATCTCTGTTTATGCACACAATGTGCTTGGAGGAGGACACACCGGACATATGCTGACTTGCTCCGGAAATTGCTACCGCAATATAGAGCTCCGGGGCTATTCTCTTTGAGGATATGCCAATCTGAATCGCCGTATTGCAGTATCCTTCATCGCACACGCCCCCCGGGTAGCTCCAACGGCCCCCTTAAGATCGTCTGCCAACGCTTCTAGCACACTCCAATGCTCGATGCTGCCAAGGCCCCGTCCTCCACCCACCACTATGCGGGCGTCTTCCAATCTCATTCCCTTAACCTCTATTGTAACCCTGTCTCCCACCCTAGTCCTAGCGACACCAGAACCAGCATCCACTGATACCATAGTGACCTCTCCATTCCGTGCAGAATCAATGGGTAAAGCCTCCTGCAACTTCGGCCTTACCGTTGCCATGGCGGGCAGAGTCGTGCCGC
>CAUZOU010000073.1:0-3694 GCA_963581795.1 Dehalococcoidia bacterium
CGAAGATATTGGGGATTACATTTTAGAATAAGGTGGGTTATCCCCGTTATCCCCACTCTAAATAGGCTTACTACCGAAGTCAACCTGAAGCTAAATATACGTCGCTAATTAAGATAATAAGCCTAAGCACCCATTTTCCATAAAGCGGGGCTTATTGTATATTAATACTCTTATTATAATTAGGTACTACAAATACTTTAAATACTATGATTGATATAGCTAAGATAACAGTGAAGGCAGGTAATGGCGGAAGCGGAGGAATTAGCTTCCGTAGAGAAAAGTATGTTCCCCAAGGAGGGCCTGACGGCGGTGACGGTGGCGCTGGGGGAAATATAATAGTCCAAGCCAGTGATGGGCTTCACATGCTTAGAGCATTTAGGTACAAAAGGATGTTTAAAGCTGACGATGGGAGTAAGGGGAAGGGAAAGAATAAAGCTGGCCGCACAGGCAAAGATTGTATAATCAATGTGCCCAGCGGTACAACTATAACGCGAATTGATTTAGGCGGGGAGAGAGAAGAATTGGGAGACTTAGTAACTGCAGGCTCAAAAATTATAGTTCAGAGAGGCGGTGGAGGTGGGAAAGGGAATGCTAAATTCACAAATCCTCAGAACCGCGTCCCTCTGCTTGCAGAAGATGGAGATATCCCCCAAGAGATTATCATTGAACTAGAAATACAGGTGCTGGCCGACGTTGCAATTATCGGCATGCCAAGTGTAGGAAAGTCATCCATGCTGAGAGTCTGCTCTAGGGCCAAGCCGGACGTTGCCGCATACCCATTCACGACGTTGGAGCCCGTTCTTGGATTTGTGGAGAGGCATAGACAGGAGTTTATTCTGGCGGAGATTCCTGGCTTAATTGAGGGGGCACATAATGGAGCAGGGTTAGGATATGAGTTTCTGCGGCATATGCAACGCGTTTCAGGGATCGTACATGTCCTCGATGGTACGTCTGAAAGCATAGTGCAGGATTACCTTCAGGTGCGTGAGGAGATGAGGCTGTATGACGAACGCCTGCAGGAAAAACCTGAACTTGTGGTGGTTAACAAGATGGATACCCCCGAGGTACAGGTTTTCAGCGATGAAATAGATAAATCATTGAAGGAGATAGGTCTCCAGGTACAATTTATCTCCGCAGCCACAGGAGAAGGAATTGAAGATGTTCTTGATAAGGTTATCGAGATGCTGGCAACCCTTCCTTCGGTAGAAGGCGCCAAAGTCAAACCTATTCCGGTGTTGAAACCAAGGTCCGAGATCAACGGAGCCTCGGTCCGTAAGGTTGAGGGGGCCTTTATTGTAAAATCAGCCAGAGCCGAGCGCATCGTCAGACGGGTAGACCTTGAAGACTGGGGCGTGCAGGCCCAGCTATGGGGTGAGTTTAAACGAATCGGAGTAGTCCGAGCGCTAGAGAAAGCCGGCGCAAAATCCGGTGCTACGGTCAAGATTGGCGATGTGGAGCTAGAGTGGAAATAGCATGAGGCTTGGCATTCTGGGAGGAACATTTGATCCAATCCATATGGGGCATCTCGTCATTGCCCAGGAAGCAGCATCAAGGCTCGCCCTTGATGCTGTGTGGTTCATCCCTACTGGGCAGCCGTGGCTTAAAAGCGGGAACAGGATATCCCCTTCGCATCACCGCCTAGAGATGGTGAGGCAAGCGATTCGGTGCAACCCAGGATTCAAGGCATCTACCATCGAGGTAGACCGACCGGGGCCGTCGTATACCGTGGATACGCTGGAAGCTCTGCGTGAGGGCGACGCCAAGGGTGATTCTCTCTTCTTCATCCTTGGTATGGACTCCTTGGAGACCCTGCACCGCTGGCACCAACCGGAACGCCTCTTTGAGCTGTGCACTCTGGCCGGGGTATCGAGGCCGGAGCACGGTGACTTTGATCTGGCCTCTCTTGACCGCATTCGCCCGGGAGCTTCCAGTGAAGTTGCCATCATCGACAGTCCTGATATAGGCATCAGCGGAAACGAGATACGTCGGCGTGTCTCTCAAAACCTGCCAATAACTTATTGGGTGCCGCGGGCCGTCGAGAAATATATTCACGAAAACGACCTTTATCAGGAGGCTGGCTTTGAGCACTGAGATTGCGCAGAAAATCCTTGAGCTTTCTGAAGAACTGGGAGCGTTGAAGTACGGAGACTTCACCCTGTCCTCAGGGGCAAAGAGCAACTACTATTTTGATGGGCGCCTTATAAGCCTGAATCCAGCGGGTGCATACTGGCTAGCCAAGGTCTTCCTCGAAGAGATGAAGGGACACGATATTGCAGCGGTGGGAGGACCATCAATGGCCGCCATCCCCATTGTCACCGCCATTGCTCTCACGAGCCAGGTGGAGGGCAACCCGGTGCAGGCCTTTTTCGTGCGTATGGAGGCTAAGGCACATGGCACGGGCCAGCAAATTGAAGGAGGTCTCGAGTCGGGAAGCCGCGTTATGATTCTAGACGACACCTGCACCTCCGGTGGGTCGCTGTTCACGGCCATCGATGCTGCAGAGGCCGTGGGCTGCAAAGTGGTGAAGGTGATGGCGGTGCTGGACCGCCATCAGGGAGGCAGCGATGAGCTTCGCCGACGCGGCTACGAATTCAGTACTCTGCTGGAACCAGCACTCGACGGCACTGTGCAGGTGGTGAGGTAAGCGAGGGCATTTCTTGACAGCCTAGGGCGTGCCTCTTATACTCGTGCAAACCATACATATCAAAGGCTGAGAACAGGGTAAGTAGGCCTTCTAAGCGGGACTCAGAGAGCCGGGTACGGTGTGAGCCGGCGTCAGCGCAGAGGACTGAATGGGCCTGGGAGCCGCAACCTGAACGCCCCCTTAGTGGATTGTTTAAGAGGGACAAGTAGGCTTTGCCGGGTGAGTCCCGTTATAGACTTAAGAGCCCGTCGCATCGGGCTCTATGGAGATAAGAGAGAGAGGAAAGAAGTATTCCTCTCTCCAGATTAGGGTGGCACCGCGGATTAAGACCCGCCCCTTTGAGGGTGGGTCTTTTTGGTTCATGTAAAATGAATGTGCCGCTCTGCGGGTTTGAGGAAAAAATATGAACACCTATTATCCATCGCTGGAAGAAGTAAAAGAATTATCCGGACAGGGCAACCTGGTTCCTCTATACAGAGAAATCAACGCGGATCTGGAGACGCCCGTTTCTGCCTACCTTAAGATAGCCCAACCTCCATACTCCTTCCTTCTGGAGAGCGTTGAGGGCGGAGAACGGCTGGCCCGTTACAGCTTTATTGGTACCGAGCCATTCCATGTGGTTAAGACTGGCCCGGGGCAATTTGACGGCGAGGTGGATCCGCTGGTGCTCATACAGGAAATGTTGGAAAAATATAGCCACGTGTCCGTGCAGGGACTGCCGCGGTTCCACGGCGGGGCAGTGGGTTATCTTGCCTACGATGCCGTTCGCTACTTCGAGCGAGTCCCGACACCCGGCACGGACTCCCTAGGGCTTCCGGAAGCACTGTTTCTGTTTGTCGACACGCTGCTGGTCTTCGACCATGTGCGGCATAAGATAAAGGTGGTGACTCACATACATCTGGACGACGGGACAGTCGAGAACGCCTACCAGGAAGCTATCGAACGTATCGATTGGCTGGTGGGGCGGTTGGGCAAACCCCTGACCGTGGAGCCTCGTTCCAAAGGAGAGGATGAAGGGCAACAAATCACCTCCAACATGACCAAGGAGCG
>CAUZOU010000074.1:0-3659 GCA_963581795.1 Dehalococcoidia bacterium
AGCTCGCCCAGCTTTATGGTGGAGCTGCCGTTTGAAAGATTGACCCGTATTCCGTCTTCCATCTGCTGGAGGGTATCTTGAATCTGAGCAACGTCTCCGGCCCTTGTTTTATCACGGTCCAGGTAGAAGAACCATTTGACATCGGCATAGGATCCTGGATAACTCCGTCCCACGTATTCCAGTATGGCGTCCTCTGTTGTGAACAGAGGTACTATGGGCACATGGTCCTCCGTGTGGCTGAATGTGCGTCTTACGCCGTACCAGAACTCATCGTCTGGTTCAACGCGCTGGAAAACCCCGACGACCTTCACATTCATGAACGTCTGTGACTCGCTGCCAACCGCCGGAAACACCTGTATCTCATCGTCGGAGCCTATCTTGATCATCTCCGATCCCGTGGCATCTATGGCTACTTCCAGTGGGCCGTTTCTGGAGACAGAGCCTTCGGAGTAGGGCCATCGACCCTGCACAAGCTGGGCACGGTCTAGGAAAAGGTCGGCCATGTGGCTAATCTTGCCCCTTGGACGTACAGCGTCTGACATCTCCAGTTGAGGGTGACCCGCAAAGAAGAATGGCAGCGTTTGAAACAGCATAGACTGGTCTTGAAGATAAGGTCGAAAGGGGACGCTGACATACTGTTCAACGGTATCGAGCCTGTCGCGGTAGATGGAGTCCTGTTGAGAGACAAGGGAAGGGTCTTCAAGGCCGTTGTAGGTCCTTATTGTGAAGTTGACCTGTTCAGGTGTGGCCTTGTCCAGCGTGCTGTGTAGGGCTGCTTCTTCCAGTATGTCTGAGAAGATGACTCCGCTGGACATCAGAGACACCGCCAGTATCATTCCCAGGAAGAGGACTATTTCCAGCTTCCAGTTGGAGATGGTCCTCCGCAGAGCTATGACGTAAGCTAGTTGTAGAATGGACATTTTGCTATACCTAGCTACTAGGTTCCTGTCCGAAGTATGTCCTGCGCATTTAGTCTGCGCACCGCCAATTTGGTGATGAGGATTGCTATTGCCAGGGCTCCTGCCAAGCTTAGATACACCAATGCCATGAGGCCGTTGTGAACGGTCAATAGCATGGGAGGGACAACGGATGACCCGTCGACGGTCACGTCAAGGGAGCCAAGGACCCAATGGCTGAGCCATAGGCCTACACCGCTGCCGATGACTATTCCGATGACTGCCACCAGGAACCTTTCTAGCACCAAGGAAAGGAGCACCTCTGTCTTGGAGAATCCAAGAGCTCCGCTTATGGTCAGGTCTACCCTGCCTGTTTGCACCGATATTATTGAGTATGTACCTAGGGCAATTGCTACTGCCATTGTCAGGACGAACATGCTCAATATGGTTAGGCCATTCCAGCCTCCACCAGCCAGCGGGTTGCGTTGCGCCAGTTTTACCGCTGCGTCCCTGTCCTGTACCGAAGAAAAGCCGGCCAGCCTTCTTATGGATAGAATGGCATTGTCACGTGAAACAGCGTCGTTCAGGGAGACCCAGTACTCCTCAGGAGGCTTCAGCGCTTCGGAGCCTGGCATACGTCTGATGTAGTTCTGATAGTCCTCCAGATTCACCAGCAGGAACGGCCTAGAAGGTTGGTTGATGCTGGGGAAGTAATTGGTGACGTTTCTTACTACCACGGGTAACAGTTGGTCCCCGAAATCAATGTACGGTCTCTGTTCTATCAAGAAGGTAGGGCCCCCGATGGTTGGCAGGGGGAGGGGGCCTGCGGGAATCAGCATGCCCCGCGGGGCGACACCAACAGCCTCCCGCCATGAGAAGGTGAGACCGAACCTACCGCTGCGGGATGCTTCCTGCGTGCGTTCTATCCTGTCCGCGTTTGAGTCAACATTTGGTAGGCTGATCCAGGTATTTGGATCTTCAATATTCTCGAAGTCCTCGATGATGGTACCGTCTGGTGATGAGGACGGGCCCCTAGCAGTAATATCGTCAATGCTGAAGCTCCCAGGTTGCAATACGCCTAGGGAGCCGCCGTATCCTCCGCTGATGAAAATGGAGACCACACTGAAAGGAGGCCTCAGCGTCGTCTTTTCCGTTGGGAGAGGCGCCTCCAGATATGTCCACTCCAGGCCTGTTTCAGCAATCACAAGCTTGCCAAGGGACAGGTTGTGATATCCTCCAGAGGAGTCTACAATCCTCATAAGCACGTTCTGAGTCCGACTCCGCAGCCCCTGATCGAGTTCGTCTGCTCTTAACCAGACGCCGATGCTCTCGGCGTCCCTTGGAAGAGGTATTCCGGGAGACTCTTCGCCGGATTGTCTCAGCGGTGCCAGGAGTTCCTCAAGTCCCACCTTTGCGAAATCGTCCCTGAACCATGCGGTATTTGCCAGGGTATGCGGGTCTATTCCTATGATTGTTCCCAGGTTACGTGCAACGGGTGTAACGGCTCTGACCCCCGGCAAAGAGGCAAGATCATCTTGAAACGAATCCGAAAATGATGAACCTCTTACCACTAGGTCGCTGCCTATTCTGAAGATGGTCTGCTCCTGCTGGCTCCTAGATAGGGTTGGCTGAAACGTTGCTCCGAACACGCCGAGGGCAGTGACCATCATAAAGATGATTACCAGGGAGCCGTGTGGCAGGGGATCCCTGGCCATACGCGTGAGGGTGAGGGATACCCATGCTGAGGCTATGAGTCGGCCTGTCAGGGCAAGGGCTTTCATCAGCATCGGCAGTAGTCTTGGTATCACGAAGGCTACTGCCATCAATACAAGCACAGGGCCTAGTAGCATGCTGAGGTCGACTCCCATCAGTGCGTTGCCTGAGAGCTCTCTTTGAATGAACCCTCCACGGTCTTCGATCTGCCACCAGACGAGGCCAACTGTGGTGAGCACCAGCACATCGACATAATATCTGTGCAGTAGAGGCACGGTTGGAGGTCTGGCACGTATTCTGAGGAACTCCACCATGCCAAGGCGTGCCAGGCTCACACCTGAGGCGATCAGCACTGCAAGGCTCAACAGGCCTCCCACGGCACCAATAAGGAACACATTTATGGAGAGGTCTACGGGAAGGGGACTTCCTTCTCCAGCGGGATTGATGGTTCTCACCAACAGGTAACGCACAATCCCAAGGGCCAGAATAGGCCCAAGGAATAGAGACAGAAGCACAACCACACCTTCTCCTAGGGCAAAGAGGCCGCTCACTTGGAGCATGTTGGCTCCGCGGCTTCTCAAAATGTTGGCCGCGTCGCTCTGTGTGCGGGCCAGCATGCCCAATACAAGCATAAGGAAGTACAGAATGACCACTACTACCAGGGATAGGAAGAGGAATAGTGGCACTCTGGCCAGGGTCAGCTCACGCTGGTAATCGGTGATGGTCTTCTCCAGCAGGCTGAGAACCAGCGAGCGAGGATACAGATTGTTCAGGTTTTGCTCAAGTCCGACGATGGCCTTTTTGGTTGGCTCTGCTGTATCGGCTGTGAGAAGCTCTATATCAAGGAACAGGAACCACCAGTAGTCGCCCAGAAGTGAGGAATACCTAGCTCCAAGGCCGTTGAAGTAGTCTTCCTCAGACAGGTAGATGGGGGCAACGGTCCAGGGATCAAGATCCTGGGCATTGAAGTAGTAGCTGCCGGATGTCATCCAATACTCTTCGGAAGGGTCTATGGGTTCCACGAGGCCGACAAGCGTGAGTTCGACCCTC
>CAUZOU010000075.1:0-3388 GCA_963581795.1 Dehalococcoidia bacterium
CTAGAAAAGTACGCTGATATGGTATATCGGATGGCTTTATTGTAGACCGGCGGCAGGACCTTCCGGAAAGCGCGGCATCTTTTCTCATGGATATAAATGGGAAGCTTCTTGTGGCTGAAGTTGCCATAGGACTAGTAAAACTGCCTATTAGCCGGGATGCACTTAACCAAGCGAAACAAACCTTGCCGAGGTGCATGGCCTCGTTAGTCAGAGTGCCCTTAGCTACGGGCTCGTGTTCCACCACAAGCCCTGATAGCCAGCCTTTATGTTCTTCATCAGGGAGAATGAATGAATACGGGAGCGATGTGAGATATGCCAGATGCTAGATTACGCCTCCTTCAGTCAGCACCGACAAGTCTGCCCTGGACAGGCCCAGTTCTCCACACAAGACTTCATCGTTGTGCTCTCCGATGAGGGGAGCGCGACGAGAGATTTTCCAGGGAGAGCCGTTGAAGATCCCGGCAGGGCCAGGATGCCGCAACGTCACTCCAACCTCCGGGTACTCGACCTCAGCCCAGAAGCCTCTGTCTTCAAGGTGTGGGTCTTCCATCACTTCATCAGGCGATCGGACGGCTCCACAGTTAATGCCCATTTTCTGCATACCGTGATAGGCTTCGTCCCTGGTGATGTTAGACAGAAATTCAGCTACTACTTGAGCAATGTGTTGCCTGTTCTCAGTGAATACCGCCCGATCCCCGTACTTCTCGTCCAGCAGATCGTCAGCCAGTCCGTACTCGTTCATCCATTCGGCCAGAGAATGCAGATTCGTCGGTGTCACGCGGTTTCCGACTCCTCCATTGAGGTACTTACCATCCTTGCACATAATCTGGGTAGGGTCGCTTCCTGCTGCGGAAGCGTGACGCCCTGTTTGTCTTCTGACCACCTGGTTGCGGTATATATAGGTGTTCACGTGTGCCTCAGTGGTCAGTGCACAGGACTCATGGATTGAAGCATCTATGTACTGTCCACGGCCCGTTACCGTTCTGCTGACCATCGCCGCAGAAATCGCGATGTATGCGAAGTGGCTCCCCATGTGCCACGCTTGCCCTCCTCCGGGAGCGATGGGCGGTGCCTCCTGTACATCGACCTCGTCATAACCACAGCAACCCATCTGTCCGCCAGCCGCCAGGTGCAGCAGGTCGCTGCTAAGATAGTCCTTCCATGGCCCAGTTTGTCCGAATGGAGTCAGCGAGCACATGATCAACCAGGGATTACTTTGCTTAAGCTCGTCATATCCCAGGCCAAGAGAGGCCATGTATCCTGGCTTGAATGTTTCGAATATCACGTCTGCACTATCGGCCATTTGCCTGAATAGTTGACGCCCGTCCTCTGTCTCTATGTTCAGGGTTATGCCGCGCTTGGAAGTGTTGTAGTGCCAGAATGAAAGGCTTCGCTCGCGGTTCGGCATGTCCTGGTAGAATGGCCCGACCGTACGGGACGACTCTCCACCGGGTGGTTCTATTTTGACGACGTCCGCTCCCATGTCGGCCATGAGCTTGCCAGCCCACTGCCCTTTCTCATCGGTAAGTTCCAACACCCGAAGGCCCTCGAATGCTCCGCCATCTGCACCACGCACCGGCGCTGGCGCGGGATTTGCGATGGGTTCATTTCCCGTCCACTGCACTGGCGAGGCGTCCTCGATCATTTCCTGGAGGTACGGATACTGGCTTCTATCCAGGGTTTTGGGCCAGAATGTGCCGTCATCGAAGCCCTCCACTAACTCATCGTGGCTGATGCCCAATAGTCCTTCGAACACCCGCTTGTTGTGTCCGCCTACCAGCGGGCCTGCTTGGTGGTTGTACACAGGGGTTTCCGACATCTTGAATGGTGCATTCTGGAGAGGCCACGTGCCTAAATCTGGATGCTCCACTTTTCTGTACATCTCTCTATGCTGCAGTTGTGGGTCGTTTTCAAAACGGTCCTGGCTGCTCTGAACTGGCATGGAGGGAACTCCCGCTGCCTGACATCGTTCCATTATCTCGTATTTGCCGACGGTCTTCGTCCAATTCTCTATGCCTTGGTCAAGTTCTTCTTGGTGTTCCAGACGGCCAGTGAGGGTGGCGAACTTCTTGTTTTCTACCCAGCTTGGCGAGCCCATGACTCTTATCAATCGGTGCCACTCATCGTCTGAGAAGCAGGCGATGGTGCACCAGTCGTTGTACTCTCCGGGGCTAGTCCTGTATGCGTTGTGTGGTGCAACCGTGCGTCCTCTGTAGTTGTTCGCCAGAGGCGTGCCGGGCCAATGGGCACGGTTGCCGGCAGGATAGCCTTCACGCATCGTGGAGCGTCCGTTGGCCTGTACGTCGAGGAAAGAGGCTCCGTTGAGTGGGGCACCTGTAATCCATTGGGACTGGTCAACGTGCTGGCCTTGGCCCGTTACGTTGCGGTGGTATATGGCACTCAAAGCGTACATAGCACCGTACATACCGCCTGTATCGTCCATGTATGACCATCCCCAGCCCGCAGGGGGTTTGCCTGGGAGTCCCGATGTATATGTCAGGCCGGAAAGCGCCTGGGCTATGGGCCCCATTGTTTGATAGTCGCGGTCACGTCCCGTGTGTCCAAAGCCTGACATGGACAGGTAGATGATGTCTGGTCGAAGCTTCTTCATGTCTTCGTAACCAAGGCCCCACCGTTCCAAGACTCCATACGCAAAGTTCTCTATGACTATGTCGGAGACCGCAACCAAACGCTTGATGAGGTCATTGCCTCTGGCTGTGCGAGTGTTGAGTGTGACGCTCAGCTTGTTTGAATTGGTGTCGCTGAAGTGCCCGTTGGTGTTCAGGTTAGCTGGCAATCCCTCAGGTGTGCCGGCGCCGGATGCGATGTTCTCCCCGCGCGTGTTGGGACCCTGGGGCCACTCTACCTTGATGACCTCTGCTCCCATGGCTCCCAGCCAGCGGTTGCACCATGGGCCGGCCCTAACCCATGTGAAGTCGAGCACACGGATGCCCTCTAAGGCTCTTGGGGTGGTTGTCACTCTTGCTTCGGTTTGCACCATTTATACACCTCCCATACGGACGCCATTGACGCCATTACAGCGCGAATTTGCGGGTGCCGAGAATACCGCAGATTATCATGGTGCCTATGTACTGTCAACGTATTTAAGGACTAATTCATGCGGCCAAATATGCGTAATCAGTAAGTATACGGCTATATCTTTGCTGAAGCAGTAATGCGTAAAATGAGAGGATCCCGTAGATAATAATCATCGGTCGTACAGTTTCAATATCTGAATTCTGTACTGGGAAACGCGGGTTATTTTCCGATGAAATCAAGGAGGCATTTTTGTAAGTGAACGCTAATATACTGCTGTATTGGAACTGGCCTTTCACACAATAGTGGATCCTAGAAGACGTGAGATATTACTCCTCGTCAAATAAGTAGA
>CAUZOU010000076.1:0-3123 GCA_963581795.1 Dehalococcoidia bacterium
TTGGTAACGTGGCCGGTAACAAATATCGGAGTCCCATTGGTTTTTGCCCAACGTAGGAGTGCTAGCCCGCATTCCCTGACCTGACCTATGCTTCCAGGACCGGTTGGATGATCAGAGAATGCAATGGACTGAATGGAGTCGATAATCGCTACGGTAGGGGAGAGGATATCAAGGTGATGAAGGATGGTGGCCATATCTGTTTCCGCCAGTACGTGTAGCCCTTTGCCTTCTATATCCAATCGTTCTGCCCTTAACTTGATCTGCTGGGAGGACTCCTCTCCTGAGACGTAGAGCACTGGTCCGGAGCTTATGGCCAGGGCAGCTCCAAGCTGTAACAGGAGAGTGGATTTGCCGATACCTGGGTCTCCGCCTACGAGCACCAGTGAACCTCGTACCAGGCCTCCGCCCAGAACACGGTTTGCCTCTCCCATATCTAGCGGTAACCGAGGGAAGTCGTTTAGAGTTATCTCAGACAGTTCTTCAGAGGTCTCTGGTTGGGAAGATAGCCAGGAGTTCTTCCCATTTGTTGGGTTTCTGTGGGCCTCTTCCAGGGTGTTCCACTCACCACATGATGGACAGCGGCCTTCCCAGCGCAGGGCTTCTGCTCCACACTCTTGGCATGAATAAAATGTGCGGGATTGTTCTTTGTTCATCTTTATCCTGTGTGTCGTCAGACAATTCTATCAGATGTAACAGGTGCATAGAAACACCTTGATGTATCTGTTTCATTACAAAACGAAGGGGCCTGATTCAGGGAAACATCCCAATCAGGCCCCTTCGTTATTACCGAGTTCTATACAGCTTTGTCGTGTGTGTCCTAGGGGGCTATGAGGACTGGTACCTCTTTGCTACTGATAACAAACTTGCCGTCCTCCACATCCACCAGCATGATGCTCCCGGATTGCATTCTGCCAGCCAGCAACTCTTCTGATAGCATGTCTTCTATTTCGTCTTGAATGACACGGCGAAGAGGCCTTGCCCCGAAGTTGGGGTCGTATCCCTTATCGGCTATCATTTCTTTGGCTGCATGGGTTACTTCAAGCTCAATGTTCTTCTCTTTAAGCTGCTCTTGAACCTTGTTCAACAACAGATCTACAATTTGAATGATGTGCTCCTTATTAAGAGGGTGGAACACTAAGCTGGCGTCGATTCGATTGAGGAATTCAGGCCGGAAGAACCGCTTGACCTCTCCCATGACTTTGTCCTTCATTCGCTGGTATTGCTTGTCTGATGATGCTCCTTCTTCAGTCTTCATTGTGAAGCCCAAAGCGGATTCCTTCTTTATCAGGTCAGAGCCGATGTTGCTCGTCATGACTATGATAGAGTTGCGGAAATCTACCTTGCGCCCTTTGGCATCCGTTAAGTGGCCGTCGTCGAAGATTTGAAGGAGTATGTTGAACACATCAGGATGGGCCTTTTCTATTTCGTCGAAGAGTATTACGCAGTAGCCTTTGCGCCGCACTGCTTCGGTGAGCTGTCCACCTTCATCGTAACCAACGTATCCGGGAGGTGCCCCTACCAACCGAGCTACTGTATGCCTCTCCATGAATTCCGACATATCCAGACGAATCATGGAGTCTTCATTGTCGAACATGAACTCTGAAAGAGCCCTTACAAGCTCGGTCTTGCCGACGCCGGTTGGACCAAGGAATATGAAGCTGCCAATTGGCCTACGTGGGTCCTTTATACCTGCTCTGGCGCGGCGGACAGCTTTTGAGACAACGTTTACGGCTTCGTCCTGGCCTATAATCCGGTCGTGTAGCGCATTTTCCATGTGTAGCAGGCGCTCCATGTCATCCAGTCCAAGTCGAGTTACCGGGATTCCGGTCCACATGCTAACAACCTCTGCGATGTCCTCTTCGGTGACCATAAGTTCGTTATCATTGCCCTCGGACTCAGTGTCCTTCTCCATATTTTCCATCTTGTCGGCCAGTTTGAGCTCGCGGTCTCGAAGTTCCGCTGCGTACTCGTACTGCTGGCCAGCTATGGCCTCATCCTTCTCGCGCCGTATATTCTCTAAGACTTTCATGGATGCTTTAACCGAGAGTGGAGTTGAACTGGCGCTAATACGTACTTTTGAGGCTGCTTCGTCAACAAGGTCTATAGCCTTGTCAGGCATGAAGCGGTCTGCTATGAAGCGGGATGCTAGTGTGGCTGCGCTATGCAGTGCCTCATCGGTGATTGTCAGACGGTGGTGTTCTTCATAACGACTCTTGATGCCCTTTAAGATGGAAATTGTATCCTCAGTGGAAGGCTCTTCTACATGCACTGGTTGGAACCTGCGCTCTAGAGCTGGATCTCTCTCCACGTACTTTCGATAGTCGTCCAGTGTGGTAGCACCTATACACTGTATCTCGCCGCGGGAAAGGGCTGGTTTCAGTATATTGGCTGCATCTACAGCGCCCTCCGCTGCTCCTGCCCCTACCATGGTGTGCATTTCATCTATGAAGAGGACACAGGTACCTGCCCCGCGTATCTCTTCGATAATCTTCTTTAGTCGCTCTTCAAATTCGCCGCGATACTTTGTTCCTGCGACTAGGGCTCCCATATCCAAGGTAACCAGACGCTTACCTTGAAGTGTATCGGGTACATCTCCACTTATAATGCGTTGGGCCAAGGCTTCCACAATGGCAGTCTTACCAACTCCAGGCTCACCTATCAATACAGGGTTGTTCTTGGTGCGGCGGCTTAGTATCTGTATCACACGTTGTAATTCTTTGTCTCTGCCAACCACCGGATCTAGCTTGCTGGAGCGGGCAGCGCTTGTCAGATCAATGCCCAACTGATCGAGGGTTGGGGTGCGTGTTGTAGATTTGGTACTTGTGGTACCTGTGCTTGCACTCTGTTTCAGTATATTGCTGGTTTCAGCACGTACCTTATCCAGGGATATGCCAAGGCTTTCCAAAACGCCGGAGGCAACTCCCTCTCCCTCTCGCATGAGGCCGATAAGGATGTGCTCCGTGCCGATATAATGATGGTTTAGCCGTCGTGCTTCGTCAACAGCCAGCTCGATTACTTTTTTCGCTCGAGGAGTGAGTCCAATTTCTCCAGATGTACGCTGTTCTCCCTTGCCAATTATGAACTCTACAGCAGACCTAACCTTGCTAAGTTCCACCCCTTGAT
>CAUZOU010000077.1:0-3078 GCA_963581795.1 Dehalococcoidia bacterium
GTAACATACACTCTGGAACATACCAATCTGGGTCATCGTGAGCCTGGTGATGTGATAAATCTGGAAGTGGATATCCTGGCTAAATACGTGGAGAAGTTACTGTCATCACGTGCATAGCCTGGACAGTTCCAGTGGCATTTTAATTAACGAACCCAATCAGTTTTGCGCCATTGGAGGGCGATTATGGCTCTATCGACCGTAGAAGAAGCGATCAAGGACTACCAGGACGGCAAACTCGTTATATTGGTTGACGACGAAGATCGGGAGAACGAGGGCGATCTGATCATCGCCGCGGAGATGATAACGCCGGAGGCCATAAATTTCATGGCCACACATGGCCGCGGTCTGATATGTATGCCGGTTACCGGCGAACGCTTGGAGCAGCTCAAGCTGCCCATGATGGTGCAGGATAACACCGCCCGCCACAGCACCGGATTTACCGTCTCAATAGATGTGACGCGCGGTGCCACCACCGGCATCTCGGCGTTCGACAGGTCAGCTACTATCAAGGCCGTGCTTGACCCTGTCACTGAGCCGGAGGACCTTGCAAGGCCAGGACATATATTCCCACTGCGTTATCAAGAGGGCGGTGTCTTAGTAAGAGCAGGACAGACCGAGGGTTCTGTCGACCTTGCCAAGTTGGCTGGTCTGTATCCCGCGGCCGTCCTATGCGAGATTATGAACGAAGACGGCACTATGTCCCGCATGCCTCAGTTGGAGGTATTTTCTAACCTACACGGTATCAAGATCATCAGCGTAGCCCAGATCATTGCGCATAGGCTGCTCCACGAAGTTATGGTGCAGCGAGTAGCAGATGCCAGGCTTCCCACCAGCTATGGAGAGTTCAGAGCGGTGGCATTCAAGAGTGAAGTGGATACCGCGGAGCATCTAGCCTTGGTTATGGGCAAGGTGGAGACCGAGTTGCCAGTGCTGGTTAGGGTACACAGTGAATGTCTCACGGGAGATGTGTTCGGTAGTCGGCGTTGCGACTGCGGCTCTCAAATAGATTTGGCCTTGCGGCTCATCGCCGAGGAAGGCAGCGGGGTCTTTCTCTATATGCGCCAGGAGGGGCGGGGTATAGGACTGCACAACAAGATAAAGGCATATGCGCTTCAGGACACAGGGCTGGACACAGTAGAGGCCAATGCCAAGCTGGGCTTTGAGCCTGATCTGCGCCACTACGGCATAGGCGCCCAGATTCTGGTTGACCTGGGAGTCCAGAATATGCGCCTGCTAACCAACAATCCCAAGAAAGTCGTAGGTCTCGAATCCTACGGACTCAAGCTCGTGGAACGGATTCCAATCATAGTGCCTCCCACGCCGGAAAATCAGAGGTATATGGATACCAAACACTCGAAGCTTGGGCATCTGCTGGAAACGGAAGAGGTCAAAGGTTGAAGGGGCCCTCTTTTGGTGACGAAGGTGAGGAAGACGGCCCGGGGACCCGCCTCAAGGGCAGTCTGGACGGTCATGGTCTCAGAGTAGCGGTGGTGGCCGCACGGTTCAACTTCTTCATTACCTCCAAGCTGGTGGAAGGGGCCTGTGAAACGCTCATCTCGTACGGGCTTGAAGAGAATGACCTCGCGGTTGCCTGGGTGCCAGGCTCTTTTGAAGTGCCGCTGGTGGCCCTTGAGATGGCAAAGACTGGAAAGTGGGACGCAATAGTCTGCCTTGGTGCGGTCATCCGTGGAGAGACTGCACATTTCGACTATGTGTCAGGAGAAACGGCTAGGGGTATTGCTGACGCATCCAGAGAAACGGGAGTCCCGTTGGCATTTGGCATACTCACAACGTACACCGAAGAACAGGCGGTAGAAAGAGCGGGTGGCAAACTTGGAAACAGGGGTTGCGATGCCGCACTTGCCGCTCTGGAATCGGCAAACCTGCTGCGTCTCCTGAGCAATAAGTTTTAGCGATAAGCAACACACTGGCTACGGGTCGGCGGATGTTGGTTTTACGATAACCTTGTAGACTGTATCTCCCTGTCTTACCCTGTCAGGCACCTTTATCCCTATTGCTTGTCCGGCCGAGGCGTTTGAGACGTTTGCATTGTTGAGTTGCATGGATTCCACCACCATCTCAATCTCGGTGGTGTGTCCCGTAATGTGAATGGTGTCTCCCTGTTTCAGCGTGTTGGTAAGGTTGATTCCTGCCACCACGGGATGTGCGAAGAAATCGCTGACATGGCCAACTTCCACCTCTGGCATAAATCTCCACCTCCTTGCTACTGTCTGCTGCCTACATGCTCAGTATAAAATAAGTCCCTCTGAGGATGACTTCAGCAACCGTGTTTAGCCTCGAACGGACATCTCCCAATGGACGCGTGGTTCGGTGCAATCCATCATAGGACATAAGTGCGATGCTTGCCAGACTGATATTCCGTGTAGATCTGAAAACTTTCTACGCGTTCGCTTCCATTCAGAGGGGACTCACGTTTTTCCAAGGCAGTCACTTTCAGGTGGAGAACGGTAATTATCTTCTCAAGACCTCAGCGCTTTCCTGTTAGGTGTATGGAGAATCGGGTCATCTTGAAATGGGTAATTTGCAAGAGTAAGCTATGTCTACAGGCAAGTGAGGGTGACATATGACGGAGATAATCCAAGAAAAATGCGTACCGTGCCGTGCCGGTTCTCCAAGAGTAACCGCTGAGGAGATTGCGGAACTGCACCCCATGGTGGCCGACTGGGAACTTATTGAGGAAAGCTCCGTTCCACAGCTGAAGCGTTCTTTCCGCTTCTCAGATTTTGCTCAGGCGCTGGCCTTTGGCAATAGCGTTGGTGAGGTGGCCGAAGCCGAAGGACACCATCCACGTATCGTAATGGAATGGGGAAGAGTAACAGTTTCCTGGTGGACTCATAAAATCAGAGGGCTTCACCGCAATGACTTCATTATGGCAGCCAAGACGGACAGGCTCTACAGCTAGGCATCCACAAGTTGCCTGACAGTCGAAAAGACACCTTCGAACATCTCTTTTGTGAGTCTGCCGGTTTGTGTATTTTGCTGGCTGGGATGGTACGACGCTACTAGTATCTTACCGTCCGGCAGCAAACAGCCTGCGCCGTGTCCAAAGCTTGGCCT
>CAUZOU010000078.1:0-2988 GCA_963581795.1 Dehalococcoidia bacterium
CTGGTACACTCCAAGGCGAGTGGTGAGATCAGGTATGTAGTGGAGTGGTATGTAGGCCGATATTGGCAGATCTAGCTTCACCTCGGCATCCCTATTGACCTCGGTCCCGTCCTGCTCTCCCTTCAGTTCCTCGACGGCCTCGGATAATAACTGGGAATACAGGTCGTATCCCACTGCGTGGATATACCCGCTCTGCTCAGCCCCCAGAATATTGCCAGCCCCCCTTATTTCGAGGTCCCGCATCGCGATGCGGAATCCCGCCCCCAGTTCCGTGGCTGCCAGTATGGTCTTGAGACGTTTCTCGGCTGTCTCGGTAATACGGGCGTTTCGTGGGAACATAAGGTAGGCGTAAGCACGGTTCGCGCTGCGTCCCACACGACCCCTCAGCTGATACAACTGGGCAAGCCCAAGCATATCTGCTCTGTCTATGATGAGCGTGTTGGCGTTGGGCATATCCAGTCCGGCCTCGATGATAGTGGTGCACACCAAGACATCGCTCCTATTCTGTGCGAAGTCTGCCATGACCTTTTCCAGAGCATCCTCAGGCATCTGGCCGTGGCCCACTGTGACCGCGGCCTCTGGCACTATGTTGCGGATTTTTTCAGCGGTCTCTGCAATGGTGCGGACCCTGTTGTGAAGGAAAAATACCTGACCTCCACGGTCTATCTCCCGCAGAATGGCCTCTCGTACCAACTCTTCGCTGAACTCCGACACGTATGTCTTGATAGACAGGCGCTCCTCTGGTGGAGTCTCGATGGTGCTCATGTCCCTTATTCCTGAGAGGGCCATGTGCAGTGTGCGTGGTATGGGGGTGGCGCTCATGGTGAGGATGTCTGCGTTTTTGCGCAACGCCTTGAGGCGTTCCTTATGTGCCACCCCAAAACGCTGTTCTTCGTCCACAATCACAAGGCCCAGGTTTTTGAAGGACACGTCTTTCTGCAGCAGGCGGTGTGTCCCGATGCAGATGTCCACTTGCCCAGAGGTCAGTTTTTCAGTCACCAACCGTTGTTCTTCGACGGTGCGGAAACGGCTCAACACCTCTACATTTACCTGGAAAGGCGCAAGCCGCTGGGCAAAGGTGACGTAGTGCTGCTGCGCTAGGACGGTGGTTGGTACAAGTACAGCCACCTGCAGCCCGTCCATGACCGCTTTGAATGCGGCCCTCAGGGCCACCTCTGTTTTGCCGTATCCGACGTCGCCGCAGACCAGCCGATCCATTGGCTTGGAGACCTCCATGTCCATCTTTACATCGCGGATGCTATTCAACTGGTCCGGGGTTTCTTCGTACGGGAAGGAGTCTTCCATCTCCTGCTGCCAGGGAGTATCCGGAGAGAAGGTGATTCCGTGTGCCACCTCCCGGGAAGCATATAGTGCCAGGAGTTGTTCTGCCAGTTCTCTGGTAGAAGCTCTTGCCCTTGCCTTGGATCGACTCCATTCCTGGGTGCTGAGTCGTGTGAGGGACGGGGTACGCTCCCCAGGAGCCATGTATGAAGACACCCTGTCCAGTTGGTCTGTGGGAACATAGAGCTTGTCACCATCGGCATATTCGAGAACCAGGTACTCTCTTTCGTTTTCACCCTCACCGATGCGGTTGGTGCCTGTAAAGCGACCAATGCCGTGTTCGGTGTGGACAAGATAGCCTCCAGGTTCCAAGTCTGAGAGGAATGATGCCCGTTGTACTGGTGTCCTCTTCCTGACGGGACGCTCTTTGGCCTGCCCCATAATCTCAGCGTCGGTGAGGAGATGGAGTGTCGAGTCCTTCAATGGTAGTCTCCATCCTTCGGTTAGAGAGCCGCGTACAAGGACAACGGAGCCTCTTTCCAGCTTTCCAGAAACCTCACCGTCCATATTTGCCGAGATTCCATGTCCATGAAAGACCTCGGTCAGGCGAGAGGCGTAGTGCGATACCAGAAGCACACGGTCTCCGTCTGCCTGCCATTTGAGGACGTCATCTGCCAGAGTCTCCAGACGGCCTGAGTAGCTTGCAGCGGGTAGGAAGCCCATCTCTGCAGATGGTGATTCATCGATAGAATCGCGGCTTGGTGTCCATGGTGATACATCAAGTTGCCGCGGCACTGATGATAACCGCTTCGTCATATCACTCCTGGGAATGTGGAGAGATGGAAAATTACGTGGAACATCGCCGCGTTCCTCTTTGGCGTACCTAAGGTCTCTGGTTTTTCTCTCCATGGACAGACTTTCTTCTTCGATTTCTCCAGGCTTCTCTATCGCCAAGAGCCCGTCCAGGGGCAGAAAATCCAAAGGCATGCCTTGGCAGAAGAACCCGCTGTAGAACCCTGGTTCTTCCGGGGCGTGTCCGGCCATGAGTAGGGTCATTTCTTCTTGTATGCGATCCTGTGTGGTAGGGGAACAGTTCGAGGGGTCGAGCCGACTGTAAATCTCGTCTACCTCTCGTTGAGACACCAGTGCAGGCAGTACCTCTTGGGCGGGCATAATGAGCACTTTTTCTACCGGGATCACGGAGCGCTGGGATGATGGATCAAAGAAGCGTATGCTCTCAACAATGTCTCCCATCAGTTCTACACGGGCTGGTAGCTGGGATACCGGCGAATATATGTCAAGGATGCCGCCGCGTCTGCTCATGGTGCCTGGGATCTCAACGGCTCTCTCCACCCTGTATCCAATCTTCTGCCACCTCTCCATGAGATCGCTCAGGTTGACACTCTGGCCAACCGTGATGTAATGGCAGGCGTCCTTAAGGGTTTCCCTGGAGATAGTCTTTTGGGACAGGGCTGCCAGAGAGGCAACCACTATAGGCTGAAGCTCACGTTTATTGCCTCCATCCAATTTTGACAGGGCTGCCAGTGCTCTGATACGCCAATGTGTTGTGGTGTCGTCGGTCATGAGACGCTCAAAGGGCAGTGTCTCTCCCTCCGGGAGATGATAGACCTCAGCGTCTCCTCCGCACCACACAAGGAGGTCTTCGTAAACACGCATTGCCCTGTCAGGCCGGGGCACAAGCAAGAT
>CAUZOU010000079.1:0-2698 GCA_963581795.1 Dehalococcoidia bacterium
CGTCTGCCACAGGACTGCCGTCGTCGCTAAAACCGATTGCGCCTGCTTTGGCAATCTCTTCCATATCGATGAGTTCCTTGCCATCGCGGCCTTTGGTGACGCAGGCAATTGGAAGGACCTTCACCACGGCTTCATCTCTGGACTTGCCGAGGACAAAAAATACCATGTCAGAGCTATCTGTGGCGGGTCTGGTATTTGGCATGGCACACACAGTTGTGAATCCTCCTCTGGCCGCGGCGGCTGTACCTGTAGCAATAGTCTCCTTGTCCTCATCACCTGGTTCTCTGAGGTGACAGTGGACGTCTATGAAGCCGGGGCATACCACAAGTCCATTGGCATCTATTACATGTGCCTGAAGAGGCACGTCCATATGCTCGTCCAGACTTTGCACAATGCCATCTTGAAGCCACAGGTCGCCGATATAATCCGTCCCTTGGTGTGGGTCAATTATGCGGCCACCCTTTACAAAAATACTCACTGTGCGCTACCAGATACCATGTCCAGCCAGTCCTTTCCGCTATCATTCGCCTTGGATTGATAACTGTCCCACTTGTCGGATGCCCGTTTGAACCCGGCAGACTCCGCTGCCTCTTGCGATTGGAAAAAGCGGACATGCTCTGGACGGACAGTAGGCAGAAATCTATCCAGCAGCTCGGACGGGTAATAGAACTTGGACTCGGTATTCCCTGCGTATGTGCCGGGTGTTTCCTGGTCGCAATAGAGACAACGTAGCTTGTATTCCCCGTCCTTCACGACTTCAAACTGTGGATTGGCAAATCGCCTCTCCTGGTTTGTGATACACATTTGGTTGGAGCAATCAAATCCGGAATGAAGGTAGAACAGCCCCAGTATCTCCTGGGTGTATGGTTTCTTAGTGGTAACTGTGGTCTCGTCTCCAAGTCCCAATACATGCCACAGCAAGGACATTCTAATTGGAATCCCAATTGCGGCCTGCCTAAAATATAGGCTTCTTGGGTCATCGTCCACCTCCGGGCTGAGTTCGTCTACCCGTGGAAGAGGGTGCAATATGGAAATGTTCTTAAACTCAATGCCCTTTAACGAGTTGGCGGTTAGGGTTGGGTATCTCCCGCCGCTCGACGCTCCACTGCCACGTTCAGTTTGACGTCGCGTGACGTATAGCGACAGTGATTCCCCGTTGTTAACACGGAACTCCACTGTGGTGCCCTCTATAGATGACATTGCCAGCTGATGAGGCTCTCTGGGAGTAATGTAGATGGCGTCCACGGTGGCCGACTCGTCGCTCCGCGCCACTTCTTCGAAGAGAGCGCTCAGTATACCCAACCGCTCCCGCTGAATATGGGCATTGTAGCTCCGTTTCAGGCGGCGCAGGACGTATTCTGGGATTTCTTTGCCATCTCCAGGCACAAAAATGATGTTGGCCCCGAAACGGGCCAAGGCGAACGCTAGTGAATGAACGGTACGCCCATTTTGCAGGTCGCCGCATAGTGCGACATTGAGACCCTTCAGACTGCCGTGGTGCTCCCGTAGTGTATAGAGGTCACATAGTGTCTGTGTCGGATGTTCATGCCCTCCGTCTCCTGCATTGATAACAGGTATGGGAGAGTACTCGGCAGCCAGCTTCGCAGCGCCGTCCGATGTATGTCGTATAACCATGACATCTCCGTACGCCCCGACTACTCTGACGGTATCCGCTAGGGACTCACCTTTGACTACCGAAGCGGCATTCACATCCCATGTGGATATGACTCCACCGCCAAGACGCTGCATGGCTGCCTCAAAGGACAGCCTTGTTCTTGTGCTTGGCTCGTAGAACAGGGTAGCGGCAATCTTACCAGTTGCTTTGCCGAAATAGGATTGCATGTTAGCGTTGATATCATCGGCGGTCTCGAATACCGCCTGAATGTCATTTAGACTCAGATCATCCAGAGATATGATGCTTCGTCCTGCAAGCTGGCTCACGCCGTGATTGTCATTCATGGTACCGACCTCAACAGGGTATCCACCGAACTTGCAGGTAATCCGTGTGATCCATTTGAGTGCTCTTGAAGCACAACTGCGTCATTGCCGTCCACTTCTATCAGGCGTACTTCCACACGCTCGTCAAGAGAAGTGGGGATGTTCTTCCCAACGTAATCGGCTCTGACCGGCAGTTCACGATGCCCCCTGTCGACCAGTACCGCTAACTGAATGAGACAGGGTCGCCCGAGGTCCATCAGGGCATCCATTGCCGCCCTGATACTACGTCCGGTGAACAGCACATCATCCACCAACACGACTTTTCTGTCGGCAATACTAACGGGTATGTTATTGGATGGATTTGAAGTCAGTCTCCTCATCGGAAGGTCATCACGATAGAGGCGTATATCCAGGGCACCTACTGGGACCTCTTTCCCTTCGAACTCATGGATTCTCTCCACGAGTCGTTGAGCCAATGGCACGCCCCTCGTATGCATCCCAACCAAGACCAGATTATCGACACCCTGGTTGCGCTCAAGTATCTGGTGAGCAATACGCGTGAGGGCCCTTCGTATCTCGTCTTGAGACAGCAGTAGTTTTTCGGCCATCAAAAAACCTCTCGCCAGGACCGGCAAGAGGTTACGTTTTAGTCGTATGACCCAAGGCTCTAGCCTATGGATCTCCGCACGCCTTGCCAGCCTCTCGGGACTGAATTAAAGGTCGACCTAGTTGATAAATCTGTATGTTAACCAGCGTCATT
>CAUZOU010000080.1:0-2651 GCA_963581795.1 Dehalococcoidia bacterium
GCCAAGACCCCGGAGGAGATTGCCCTGAGCATTGTTGCAGAGATTGTGGCCTTCCGTGAGGGACGTCCCGGCAAGACAATGACCATGGAGGGTAGGTATCTTCAGAAGATAGCGCGAAAAGTCGGGGTCCCAGCATAATACACTGGTAATGGACGGTATATCCACTATTCTGCTAGCCGCGGGAGAGTCCACCCGTATGGGTCGACTTAAGGCGCTTTTGCCCTGGCAGGGCTCGACCTTGGTTGAGTATCAGGTGAGGTCTCTTCAAATGGCTGGTGTGGCTGAGGTGGTTATGGTGGTAGGCCATCGTGGAGAAGAAGTGGAAGCGGCGGTGAAGGGAATGCCTGGGGTGACTGCTGTTGTCAACCCTGACTACAAGCAGGGTAAGACCACCTCAATCAAAACTGGCCTTCGGAGCATTTCCAATGTAGCTCAAGGAATTCTGGTCTTGTCAGTGGATCAGCCCCGTCCTGCTCATATTGTGGAATCTGTCATCAAGGCCTACCTGGAGTATGGAGCACTGATTACCTGCCCGGCATACGGCGGGCACAGAGGCCACCCCATCATGTTTTCTTCAAGCCTGCTACCTGAGCTCTTGGCTATTACCGAGGAGGGACAGGGCTTGAGAGAGGTTACCAGCCGCTACAGTGAGCAAACTCACCGCATTGAGTTGGACAACCCCATTGTGACGCTGGACGTCAACTCGCCGGAAGACTTACAGAAGGCCGAGGAGTTGTTTGTGGGAATGTAGCTGTTTGGCGTGATAGGGAAGTCTTATCTTAAACCTGTCACCATCCCTAGCGACGGTAATTCAGATGACCCCATCTTCCCTTAGTGCCGCGATTTCCTTCTCGCCCAGGCCCAGCATATCCTTCAGGACTTGGTCTGTATGCTCTCCAAGGTCTGGAGAATGACTCTCTGCGCCCCCTGGTGTTCTGGATAACTTCACAGGTGTGTCTATCATCTTTACCTTGCCAAGACGGGGATGAGGTACGTCTTTAATCATCCCGCGGTAATGTATCTGAGGGTTACGGGACACCTCGTCAATGGTGTTAACAGGACCGCAAGGGATAGATAGGGCTTCCAGTTCCGTTAACCACTCCTGGCTGGTCTTCTTTCTTATGGCCTCTGCTAGTATTGGCTCCAGAATATCCCATTGCTGACTTCGTACCCAGCCATCATCAAAACGGGGGTCGTCTATGAGTTCTATGAGGTCAAGGGCTGAGCACAGCAGGGGCCATTTCTCCTTACGCCCGTCGGCAAGGGCGATGGTAATGTAGCCGTCGCTGGTCTGAAATGCCTGAAAGGGAGCTGTAACTGGATGTCTTGTGCTCAGAGGCTTTGGGACATCTCCCGTGGCGAAGTAACGGCTAAAGGCGTTTTCCAGAATGGCTACCTGACAGTCCAGCATACTTATATCCACCATTTGACCGAGTCCACTACGATTGCGCTCCTGTAGCGCAGCCAGGATGCCTATGATGGAGAAAAGGCCTGCTGTGATATCCCCCTGAGAGACTCCGGGGCGTATTGGCGGCCCACCCGGCTCCCCGGTGATGCTCAAGACTCCTCCCATTCCCTGGACGATTACGTCCAAGGCCGCTTTTGAGGAGTATGGGCCGGTCTGGCCGAATCCGGATATAGCAGCGTAAATAACAGCGGGGTTGTGTTGCTTTATGATGGGGTAGTCTAGGCCAAGCCTATTCATGGCTCCCGGGACAAGGTTCTCGATGACGACGTCGGCCTTGGTCACCATTTTCAGGAAAGTCTCCTTGCCTCTGGGCTTGGAAAGATCAAGGGTCATGCCAAGCTTACCCCTGTTGATGCTCATAAAATAGGAACTTTCGCCGTCTATGAATGGACCACTGGCGCGGGACCGATCGCCAATCTCAGGCTGTTCAACTTTTATGACCTGTGCTCCCAGATCCGAAAGTACCATAGCCGCAAATGGCCCGGCGAGTACGTGGGTAAGGTCAAGTACAACGATTCCATCCAGTGGGCCAGGCATAGATTTGTTCCTCCGTCTGTCTGCAGTATATGTTGAGGATATTACCACCATGAGCTTTGCTGCAAAAGCCCACGGTGGCCTGTTAGATAAGATGAGGCCATACTGAGAACGTCAGGGATAGGTTATACTGTTCTGATTGTGGTCGCCAGCGTGTTTTCAGTAAGAATAGCATTGGGCAAACCTAGAGTTGTGTCCTAGTCGCGGCCTGGAATATAATGTAATTTGGTACATTGCATGGATGAATTTAGACTATGACTAACGAAAGAGATTACTATCAGGTTCTTGGGGTTCCTCGCAATGCCTCTCAGGAGGACGTGAGGGCCAAGTTTCGTCGGTTGGCTTTGGAGTACCATCCGGACAGGAACAAGGACCCTGGAGCACAGGAAAAATTCAAAGAGATTAACTCTGCGTACCAGGTTCTCAGCGACTCTCAGAAAAGGGCACAATATGACCGGTTTGGGCACTTGGGAGTGGGAGACGCACGCGGGGCCGGCCAGGGGTTTGAGGGCTCTGCAAACTTCGGAGGCTTTGGGGATATCTTTGATGCCTTCTTTGGTGGCTCCGGCACGCGCACTCACAGGGCTTCGCAGAACGGACGCGATATACATACTGCAACCTCCATATCATTTGAGGAATCCGTGTTTGG